>NZ_JAATOX010000091.1 GCF_011806385.1 Phaeobacter sp. HF9A
CAACCCCGTGCGCGGCCCGCTGATCGACGATACCGCCCTGCTTGCGGCGCTGGATGACGGGCAGATCGCCCATGCCACGCTGGATGTCTTCCGCACCGAGCCCCTGCCTGCCGATCACCCCTATTGGGCCCACCCGCGCGTCACCGTCACCCCGCATGTGGCGGCAGAAACCCGCCCCCTCACCGCCTCCCGCGTGATCGCGGAAAACATCCGCCGGGGCGAAGCAGGCGAGGATTTCCTGCATCTGGTGGACCGCCAGCGCGGCTATTAACCCCCGCACTGCAACAAAAAAAGGACGCCCCAGAGCGCCCCTTTTCATCTTTTTATAAATATCCCCGCCGGAGGCCGCGCCCCCAAGGGCGCTTATTCAGCCGCCAGCCCGCGCCCCTTGAGCAGCGCCTCAACCCCCGGCAGCCGCCCCCGAAACGCAGTATAAAGCTCCGCCGCATCGCGCGAACCACCGGTGGAGAGGATATTCTCCTCCAGCGCCCTTGCGCGCTCGGCATCAAAGGCACCGCCAGCCTCCTCAAAGGCGGCAAAGGCATCGGCGTCCATAACTTCCGACCACATATAGCTGTAATAGCCCGAGGAATAGCCGTCGCCGGAGAACACATGCGCAAAATGCGGCGTGGCATGGCGCATGACGATGGCGGCTGGCATGCCGAGCTGCGCCAGCACCTCCGCCTGTTTCGCCATCGGATCGGCCGGCGCGTTGCCGTCGTGGAACTCCAGATCGACCAGCGCCGAGGCCACATATTCCACCGTCTGGAACCCCATGTTAAAGGTCGCCGCCCCCAGCACCTTGTCCAGAAGCACCTTGGGCATCGCCGCGCCGGTCTCGGCATGGGTGGCGAACTCCTGCAACACCTCCGGCACGTCCAGCCAATGTTCATAAAGCTGGCTTGGCAGCTCGACAAAGTCGCGCGCCACCGAGGTGCCAGAAACGCTCTCGTAGGTCACATCCGACAGCATCTGATGCAGCGCATGGCCAAATTCGTGGAACAGGGTGCGAGCATCGTCATAGGACAGCAGCGCCGGATCCCCCTTGGCGAAATTGCAGACGTTGATCACCACCGGCGTCTGTACCTCGGGGTATTTCGCCTGCGCGCGCATCGCCGAACACCAGGCGCCGGACCGCTTGGAGCCCCGCGCAAAGTAATCGCCGATAAAGACCGCCATATGTTTGCCGTCCCGTGTCACCTCCCAGGCGCGGCAATCCTTGTGGTAAAGCGGCACATCCAGCGGTGCAAACTCCAGCCCGAACAACCGGTTGGCGCAGGCAAAGGCCGCCTCGATCATCCGGTCCAGTTGCAGATAGGGCTTCAGCTCCGCCTCATCGAGGTCGTGTTCGATCTTGCGGCGTTTCTCAGCGTAGTAGTGCCAGTCCCAGGGTTCCAGATCGCCGTTGATGCCGTCCTCATGCATCATCTGCGTCAGCACCTCGGCGTCCTTGTCCGCCTGTGCCTTGGCCGGCCCCCAAACCGCCATCAACAGCTCGCGCACCGCTTCGGGCGTCTTGGCCATCTCGGTTTCCAGCTTATAGGTCGCGAAACTCTCATAGCCCAGCAACTGGGCCCGTTCCTGCCGCAGGGAGAGGATCTCGGCTGCGATGGCGCGGTTGTCGCTCTCACCGCCATTGGCCCCGCGGGCGGCCCAGGCACGAAACGCCGTTTCGCGCAGATCCCGGCGCGGCGAAAATTGCAAAAACGGCGTCACGATGGAGCGCGCCAATGTGACCACGGGCCCCTCGCTGCCCTTCTCTTCGCCCGCCGAGCGCGCGGCCTTGACCACGAAATCGGGCAAGCCTTCCAGATCCGCCTCTGAAAGCTCCATGAACCAATCGCGCTCATCCGCCAGCAAGTTCTGGGTGAACTCGGTGCCCAGGCTCGCAAGCCGTGATTTGATCTCCTGCATGCGGGCGTCCTGCGCCCCCTCCAGCGCCGCACCACCGCGCACGAATCCGCGATGGGTCAGCATGAGCACCCGCGCCTGCTCCTCGCTCAGCTCCAGGCTATCGCGTTGATCCCACACCGCCTTTATGCGCGCATAAAGCGCCTTGTTGGCGGTGATCGCCGAAAAATGATCCGCCAGCTTGGGCGAGAATGCCCGCTGAAGCTCCTGACGGCGGGGATTGCTATCGGCGCCCGCGAGGGTGAAAAACACCGACAATACCTGTTCCAGCGGCTGGCAAGGGGTCTCCAGCGCCTCGATCACATTGGCGAATGTAGGCGGCGCCGTGTCCGCCGCGATGGCCTCGATCTGGGCGCGATGCGCGGCAAGCGCTGTTTCCAGCGCCGGGGCAAAGTCATCGTCGGAAATCTGGTCGAAAGGGGCGAGCCCAAACGGGGTTTGCCAATCGGACAAGAGCGGGTTTGTCATGCAATATCTCCTTTGCGCTGACGCTACCCCCTCTAGCAGCGGGCTGCAATCGGCGCTGGTCTGGATGCGGGCGCAACCGCGCCGGGCCTTTGGCCCGGCGCCACGCCCAACGCCGCCAAGCGGGCTTTGCCGCAAGCAAAGGCAGCTGCGGGGGCGGGAGAGCCACCGCTCCCGCGATCCCCCCACGTCCCCGTCAAGGCGCGCGCGGCTCAGCGGTGCTCTTGCTTGCGGCGCAGATGGCGCTCCAACCCGCGCAGGGCCAGCGACAGCGAAATCGTCATGCCCAGATAGATCAGCGCTACCATGTTATAGGTCTCGAAATAGCGAAAATTGCTGGCCGCCGTGACCTTGCCCAATTGGGTGATATCCAGCACCCCCAGAACCGACACCAGGGAAGAATCCTTGACCAGCGACACAAAATCATTGCCCAGCGGCGGCAGAACAGTGCGGATCGCCTGCGGAAAGACCACAAGGCGAAAACGCTGCCAGCCCGACAGCCCCAGCGCCTTGGCCGCCTCCACCTGCCCCTCCGGCACCGCTTGCAGACCGGCGCGGAACACCTCGGCGAGGAAGGCGGAATAGGCAATCATCAGCGCCAGGATCGCCCGCCACAACAGCGGAAACTGGCGGGTGCGGATATCTTCCAGCCCAAGCGCGCCACCGAGCCAGTTGCGCAGATCCACCAGCGCCGGGGCCAGCACAAAGGCCACATAGAGCAGCAGCACGATGATCGGCACGCCACGCACCACCTCGACATAAAAGCGGCAGGTCTGGCGCAGGACCAGCCATTTCGACCCCGCGCCCAGCGCCAACAGCAGGCCCAGCGCCGAGGCGGCGAAAAAACTGACCAGCGTGACAAAGACCGTCACCCCGGCGCCGCGCCAGAGCGTGGTCATGATCTGCGCGTAGATCTCGCTGCGCGCGACCTCGATCCCGAGGTAGAGCGCCGTCAGCCCCACGGCGATCAGCCACCAGGGGAAATCCTCCTTGTTGTCGCTCCTGCGTCGGTCGCTCATGTCTTTGTCCTGTCACGACAAACCCCGGCCGTTTTGTCGCGGCCGGGGTGGATTTCTGGTCTTGTTGCGCTTGGGTTACTGGCCCATTTTGTAATCAAGGAACCATTTCTTGTTGAGCGCCTCCAGCGTGCCATCGGCGCGCATCTCGGCCAGCGCCGCATTCACCGGCCCCACCAGATCGCTGCCCTTGGGGAAGATAAACCCGAAATCCTCGGTGCCCAGGGGCTCTCCCACCAGTTTCAGCGCCCCGTCGGAGGCCGCAACCACCCCATTGGCCGCTGTGCTGTCGGAAAGCACCAGATCCACGTCGCCGCTGCGCAGCGCCTGAAGGGCGGCGCCGAAGGTTTCAAACAGCTTGATGCGCGGGTTGGCCTCGTCGCCGTCCAGCACATCATAGACCGTCACGTAAAAGGGCGTGGTGCCCGGCTGCGCCGCCGCCAGCAGATCCGGGTCAGCGGCAAAGCTCGCCGCATCGTCAAAACGGGTCTCCTCCGCCGCCACGATCATGCGCATCTGCGAGGTCAGGTAACTGTCCGAGAAATCAACCGTTTCCTTGCGGTCGTCGCGGATGGTGATGCCATTCATGGCGATATCATATTGGCCCGCAGCGATCGCCGGCATCATCGCGTCCCAGCTGGTGTTCTCGAAATCCACAATCAGGTTGAGCCGTTTCTCAATCTCGATGATCGCGTCATATTCCCAGCCGCCCGCGCCGCCGGTGGTCGGGTCGATGAATTGCAGCGGCGGATAGGTGTTCTCGGTCGCCACGACGATTTCGCGCCCGTTCAGGTCGGGCAGATCAGCGGCAAAGCCGCCGGTGACAAAAGCTGCCGTTGCAGCAGCGGCAAGCGCGAAGGTGCGGATCATGGGACTGTCTCTCCTGTCGGGGCCGGGGATGTCTGCATCTGCCCGCAGATGGGACAGTCACTGCGCGCTTTTAGCGCAATCCGGCGGGTTTCACCATAAAGACCATCGTAAATCAACATCTGGGACCGCAACAGCTCCCCCGCGCCGGTGATCTGCTTCACAGCTTCCACCGCCATCATCGCGCCCAGAACCCCCGGCAATGGGCCGATCACCCCGGCTTCGGCGCAGCTGGGAGCCAGCCCCGGCGCCGGGGCCTCGGGAAAGACGCATTGATAGCAGGGGCCGCCTCGGGTGGGGTCAAAGACCGAAATCTGCCCCTCCCACTGCGTCAAGGCACCAGAAATCAGCGGTTTTTTCAGCGCCACGGCAATGCGGTTGACCAGATAGCGGGTGCTGAAATTATCGGTGCCATCCAGGATCAGATCATAATCGGCAAAGAGATCCGCGGCGTTTTCCTCGCTCAGGCGGCGATGATAGGGGCGCACGATGACAAATGGGTTCTGCGCCTCCATCGCCGCCTTGGCAGAAAAGACCTTGGGCAGGCCGATATCCTGATCGCGGTGGATCACCTGGCGTTGCAGATTGGCGTTTTCCACCTCGTCGTCATCAATGACCCCAATGGTGCCAACCCCGGCTGCCGCCAGATATTGCAGGGCAGGCGCCCCAAGCCCACCGGCGCCGACAACCAGAACCCTGGCGTCTTTCAGCCGTCGCTGGCCAAGGCCGCCGATTTCGCGCAGCACGATGTGGCGGGCGTAGCGGTTGAGCTCCACCTCGGAGAACGGCGCGGCAGCGGGCGGCGCCTCCCCGCCCGGCGCCTCCTCGCCCGTCTCCGCGCGGTTGCGCAGCTGGCGCACAGCCGCCGCATAGCCGCCAATCAGCGCCGCACAGCCCAGAAGGATCAGCCAGAGACGGGCCGACCCGCCAGTGGCCATCCGCAATGGCGCGCCCTCCGGCAGGGTCAGCTGGATCGCGATCACCGCCGCAAACAGCACCACCAGGAGCGCCAGCCGGATGCCACGCTGCACCCCGGCCAATTGCCCGCCCCACCAGATCAGACCGGCCAGCCCCAGAACCAGGATCATGCCGCACCGCCAGTGCCGGTCGAGCCAAAGCCGCCGGCGCCGCGCTCGGTCTGGGTCGAGAAATCCTCGACCACATCCAGTGCCGCGCGCAGCACCGGAACAAACATCAGCTGCGCGATACGCTCGCCGGGTTCGATCCTGATCGGCGCGCTGCCCTCGGGGTTGCGGTTCCAGGTGCTGATAAAGACCTGACCGGTGTAATCGGCATCAATCAGCCCGACGCTATTGCCCATCACCAGCCCTTTTTTGTGCCCGAGCCCCGATCGCGGCAGCACCAGCGCGGCGCAGCTCCTGTCGCCCATGTAAAAGGCCAGCCCGGAGGGAATGAGCACCGCCGGAGCCTGCGGCGCGATCTCTAGCGGCGCATCAATGCAGGCAAACAGATCCAGCGCCGCCGCGCCGCTGGTTTGATAGGCGGGCATGCCCCAGTCCCGGATACGCGGATCCAGGATCTTCACTTCTACCGCAAAGGGCGCATCTGTCATGGGCCTGTCCTTCTTGTCGTCGCGGTCATGCTGCCCGCCAGAGCGGGCGACCGCCAGAGCGGTTATGCCCCGGAACCCCTGCGAGTTTCCACCCGGATTTCCGGCGCGTTGTTCGGCGCGATTTCCAGCACAGAACCTGCCCCGCGACCGGCGGCTGTGTCCAGTGCTGCCATCGCAACGCCTGCGCGGCTCACAGGATGGTGACCGCAACGCCGCTCAGCGCGCGCCCGTCACACTGATAAAAAGGGGTGAAAGTCATCTCGTGGCACTGGCCCGCAAACTCCGCGTGTTCCACCATCGCTTCACGCGAGGAGAATACCCGGCAGATGCGGTTCACCAGATCCGGCAGCCCCGCTACCGGCGCGCATTGGCTGATATGCACCCCGGATTTCGGCAGGTGATCCAGCGCGAACAAGGTCATCGCCTCGCGCGACGCATGGCGCACCTGCAAGGCCTGATCCACCACGATCATCACAAAGGGGCTGGCATGCAGCACCGCCTCCAGCTCCGCGCTCAGATGCTGGATGCGGGCAGAGTTGGCCAGGATCTCCTCATTGACGGTAATCAGCTCTTCATTGGTGGATTGCAGCTCCTCGTTCGAAGTTTCCAGCGCCTCGTTGGTGGCTTGCAGCTCCTCATTGGCGGCCTGCATTTCCTCGTTCACCGATTGCAGCGCCTCATTGGAGGTCTGCAATTGCTCGATGGATTGCTGCAAGGCCTGCCGGGTCGTGCCCACCTCTTCCTCGATCTGCCGGATATACGCTTCCTGCGCCCCCGGCTCCGGCGGTACCGCAGGCCCGGAGGGGTCTTCCTCGATCCGGCAGTCGAGCGCGATAAGAACCAGGCTGTCCGCACCATAGGGTTGCGAAGGGTGGCCGAGATATGCGGCGACGTCGCTTTGGGGGATCGGATAGCAGGTCAGGCAGAGCTGCTGCCGTGGCAAGCCCGGCAGCGCATGCCACTGACCGCGTGACACGACCCGGGAGCGCAACGCCTGGTTCATCAGGCTGGCCGCCTCGTAGCGCAACACCGGCTGCAAGATCTTCAGATCCGTCTGAGGACCGGAAGGCACAGACGGCGCCATCGCCATGGACATATCGCCCAGGATGCGCAGGATCGCACCGGAGCTGCTGGCGAGCACCCCATTGGGCGCAAGAACCCGGATCAGGTTGTCAAACTGGCGCGCCGCCGCGCGCCCGCCAGCATAGCCAGGTCGCTCGGCCGGTTGGGGCACGACCGGAAGCGGTGGCACCGCGAGCGGCTTTCTGGTCATCTCGCGCTTGCTGTAGATCCGGTGCAGCGGGTCCCGCGTCGCAAAGAGCCGATCCAGCGCCCCGATGGTTTCCGCCGCCCCGAGAAACAGCAGCCCGCCCTGCGTCAAGGCATAGCCCGCCCGGGCCAGCACCTTATCCTGCAAACCGCCGTTGAAATAGATCAGCAGGTTGCGCAGGCTGATACAGTCCAGATTGGTAAAGGGCGGATCCTGAACAATGTTATGCCGGGAAAACAACACAAACCCGCGCAGGGATTTTGTGACTTCTATCGTGTCGGATTGCAGCGTGAAATAGCGCTCCAGGAGGGGCGCGGGAATATCGGCGCGAGCGGTGATCGGATAGCGCCCGCGCCGCGCCACATCCAGCGCCTGCGGGTCGATATCGGTGGCAAAGACCTGCAACCGGTGCCGGCTAACGACCTCGATACCGCCCATGGCCTCCAGAAACAGGATCGCCACGCTATAGGCTTCCTCGCCGGTGGCACAGCCGGCGACCCAGACCCGGATGCAGCGCTGCTCTGCCGTCGCCAGCGTCTCCAGCATTTCCTGAACACTGGATTTTAGCGCTTCAAACGCCTGCGGGTCCCGAAAGAAACGAGTGACCGAGATCATCAGATCCCGATAAAGCGCATCGACCTCCGCCGCGTCGGCGCGGCAGGCCGCCAGATAAGCGTCATAGTCCGCAACACCCAGCGCCAGCATGCGCCGGGTGATGCGCCGGGTGATCGTGGAGGTCCGGTACTCGCGAAAATCGACTCCGGTGCGGGCAGACAGCACCTGGAACAGCTCCGAGAACTTGTCCGGTTTGCCTTGCAACGCCTGAAGCGCATCGAAATCCCGCGTCCCGGACAGGATTTTTCCCAGATGCGCGCCGATCTCCGCCGGGGCCAGGGTCAGATCCACGCAGCCCGTGCGCAGGGCCGACAGCGGCATGGCGGGATATTGAGTGCTTTGCGGATCCTGAACGATGGTGATGCCGCCGCTCTCGCGGATGGCTTGCAGCCCGTAGCTGCCGTCGCTGCCGTTCCCGGAGAGCACGACGCCAGCGCAACGAGCACCGCAGTGCCGCGCCAGGGACGTAAACAACCGATCCGCAAGCGGCACCGCTTGCCCGACCGATGCTTCCGCCGCACATAGCGTGAGCTTGCCCTCTTGGTTGAGCACCACCGCAAAGCCAGGCGGCGCCACATAGAGGGTATCGGCCTTGGGGCGCAGCGGCTGATCCTCTTGCAGCTCCCGCACCCGCAGGCTGCTCTCGCGCGACATCACGGCGCCCCATATGCCCTCTTGCGGCACGGACATATGCGCAGCGATCACATAGGCTGCGGTATGATGCCCACCCGCGAGTTGCCGGACAAGCTGCGAAAGCGCCTCCAGGCCGCCTGTCGCAGCGGCGAGTCCCACCATGAATGGAAGAGTGTGATCGCTCATTCGCCGGCCCTCATGCAGGCAACATAACCAGATCCCCTCGCGTGCAAAAGCATCTATCGCCCCACCCTCGCGCCGCAAAAGGCACGATAGATGGGGCGGCCTCAAAAGCAGCGCCCTCTCTCTTTGCGCGGTATGATCTGTACAGATTCGGTGATTCTGCCGTTCTGAGACCGGCGCAGGTGGCCTTCCCACGGGGCACCGCGGGCGCGGGTTTTCCGTTGGTCACGGCGACAGGCACGCGGTGTCCGGGCGTTTTTTAACAGAAATATGGCAAAGGATGCGGAAATCGCGCCCTATGGGTTTGACAGGGCGGACAGAGGAGCCTAAAGACCGGGCTTCGAGATAGACCCCCGGGTGGCGATTCCGCGCATGCCCGATGATAGCATTTGGAGACCGGAGCGATGAAACGCACCTATCAGCCTTCGAACCTGGTTCGCAAACGCCGCCACGGCTTCCGTGCGCGCATGGCCACCAAGGCAGGCCGCAAAATTCTGAACGCACGCCGCCTGCGCGGTCGCAAGTCCCTGAGCGCGTAACCTTACGCTGCTTACACAGTTCTGATTGAACATGACACCGCCGGAGGCTCCCATGGCTGGCATAGCTGACCAAGGGAAGACGTCTCCGGCGGTGTCTGTTTGTGTATCTGGCGCGTCTGATGGCGCGCAGCCTGGCGAACAGTCAGCCAGACGCGCCCGCGCGCCAAAGCCGCCCAAGATCCGGGCGGGGATGGAGCTGTTGACCAAACGCGGCGATTTCATTGCTGCCGCCCGGGCCCGCAAACAGGGCACCACGGGCATGATGGTGCAGGGCCGCAAGCGCAGCGATGATGGTCCCTTTCGGGTCGGCTATACCTGTTCCAAGAAGGTCGGCAACGCCGTCATGCGCAACCGCGCCAAACGGCGGCTACGCGAAGTCGCGCGTCTGTTGCTGGCCGAGCACGGCCGCTCCGGCTGGGACTATGTGCTGATTGGCCGCGCGGGCGAAACCACAACCCGCGCCTTTGAGCTGTTGCAAAAAGACTTCCTCTACGCGCTGCGCAAAATCCACGGCAACTGATCGCGGCTTTTTGCGGGGCCGGTGGCGCTCCCGCCCGTCTCGGCGGCATGAACATGCCACCTCCCCCGTTGGGCCCGGCAGCGCACCTATTGGTGCGCTGTGGTTGCGCCAGAGAGCCACCTGCCCTATTTCAGACGACATGCGCCTGCTTGCCCGCCTTATCGCTCTGCCGATCCACGGCTACCGGCTGATCTTCAGCCCCTGGGTGGGGTTCAACTGCCGCTATCAGCCGACCTGTTCCGCCTATGCGCTGGAGGCGCTGGAGCGTCACGGCGCGCTGCGCGGCAGCTGGCTGCTGCTGCGGCGGATCGGGCGCTGCCACCCCCTGGGCAGCAGCGGTTACGATCCGGTGCCCGGTGCAGACCCCGAACACGACCGCTGCTGCGGCGAGGAGCGCGCGCCCTAGAACAGCGCCAGATTGCCACGATCCGTCCAGGCGCGGGTCGGGATGACCTCGCGGTCCAGCCGCCCCATCAGCGTATGGTTCAGATCCTCGTAAAACCGCGGCGTCTCGAAATACCAGCGGTGCGACCAGCTGACACCCTCTCGCTCCATTCCCCCCTCGGCGTGGTCGCGGAAATATTTGCCGCAATAGAGGTTCACCGCAGACTCCGGGTGCCCTTCCGGCAGGCCCACCCGTCCGGCGCGGGGCTGCACGCCAACGCGCTTGACCTCCGACACCTGCAAGGCCGCATCAAAGGGGCTGTAGTAATTGGTCACCCGTCCGCAGCGGCGATAGAGCGAGGAGCTGCTGTCGCTGCCCTTGCGCATCGACTTGGCCGAGACATCCGCCGCCACCAGCGCCAGTTGGCTGATCATCCAACCCTGCTGAGCGGTGGCATGGTCATCCTCGCCGTAATCCAGCGCCGCGCGCACCAGAAACGCGCCCATGGAATGCGCCAAAACATGGATATTATACGCACAATCCGCAGTTTGCAGCCGCGCCAGCCAGCGCAAGCCGTGATAAAACAGCTCATCCGCAGCCTGGCGCGCATCCCGCCGGTCCGCGCAATAGCCCAGGGCCGTGCCGTTGCTGGGCCAGTCAAAGCTGACCACAGCACCGCAATAGCCCTGCGCCTGCAACCCTTTGCGCACAAAGCGAAGGCGCTCCAGCATATCGAACTGTTCGGTGTTGAAGCCATGCACAAAGAACAGGATATGGCCCTTTTCCACGACTTTTCCGTTCTCGATCCGCGCCCCCGCCGCCGCTTGCAGCGCCTTGGCCCAGGCGGATTTGCTGACCTCCTGTTTGCGATGCAACCGGTCGGCATCCGAGGGAATTTGCAGATACTTCACGGCGCCGGAGCGGTTCGAATAGCCATCGCCGTCACGGCCGCGACAAGACATAATAAAATCCATCTCACTCTCCAATTTAATTGAAAAAATCACGCGTAAAAACCCGCGTACCCCCATATTAACATGATGCTCGCAGGGGGCTGAGACGTTTTTTCTTGGCTTTCGCGCGGCCAGAGGCTAGGGGGCGCACATGCTGGACACTGACATCGACGATATCCATCCGCTGTTTCACGGCGCACCGCAAACCACCGAGTTCAAGAAGCTCCGCAAACGGATCGTGCGCTACACGCGCGAGGCGGTGGAGCAATATGGCATGGTGGAACGGCGCGAGGATGGCTCCGTGCCGAAATGGCTGGTCTGCCTCTCCGGCGGCAAGGACAGCTACACCCTGCTGGCGGTGCTTTATGAGCTGAAATGGCGCGGGCTTTTGCCGGTGGACCTGCTGGCCTGCAATCTGGATCAGGGCCAGCCGGGATTTCCCGCCACCGTGCTGCCGGAATTTCTGGAAAAGATGGGCGTGCCGCATCGGATCGAATATCAGGACACCTATTCCATCGTGATGGATAAGGTGCCGCAGGGGCGCACCTATTGCGCGCTGTGTTCGCGTCTGCGGCGTGGCAACCTCTATCGCATCGCCCGCGAGGAAGGCTGCTCCGCTGTCGTGCTGGGCCATCACCGCGATGATATTCTTGAGACGTTTTTCATGAACCTCTTCCACGGCGGGCGTCTGGCAACCATGCCGCCCAAGCTGGTGAATGAGGAAGGCGATCTGTTCCTGTTTCGCCCCCTCGCCCATGTGGCCGAGGCCGACTGCGAGAAATTCGCCCGCGCGATGAACTATCCGATCATCCCCTGCGATCTCTGCGGCAGCCAGGACGGGCTGCAACGCCAGCAGGTGAAACAGATCCTCGACACCTGGGAATCAAACAGCCCCGGCCGGCGGCAAGTGATGTTCCGCGCGCTGATGAATGCGCGGCCGTCGCATCTGCTGGACCCGAAACTCTTTGATTTTACTGGCTTGGCTCTTAAAAATGTCGATGAAATGATGGAATCTGAGGGAATCCCGCAACTGCGTTAACTCCTCGGTTAGACCCGGGATCTAGTCTTGGCCGTAGCCACCGGCGAAGTCGAAAGGTCCCACTGCTATGAAATCTCCGAGCTCACGCCTCCTCCAGCGGACCAGAGACGGATTCACGCATGTGGTCTTTGGCCCGCCGATGCTGGCCTTTCTGCCAGCGCTGACGCTTGGCGCCTTCTGGTTCGGCGGCGAGCCTGCCTTGATCGCCGCTGCGCTCGGCGTGCCGCTGCTGATGGCGGTCTTTGGCTGCCTCGGTCGCCGCCCGCATCTGACGCCTGGGCGCGATACGCTGACCGGGCTGCCGCTGGCACCGGCTTTTGAACGCCACATCCAGACGGCCTATCAACGCACCCAGGACAGCGGCCTGAAATCCGCCTTGATGATCCTGGAAATCGACCATCTCGACGATCTGATCACTGCGCATGGGCAGGAGGCGGGCGATGAGGTGGTGACCCGCTGCGGTGAGCGCATCCGTGGCCTGCTGCGCCATCGTGACATGGTGGCCCGGCTGGATCGCAACCGTTTTGCCATCTGCCTGACCCCGATCATGCAACTGGATCTGGAACTCTGCATCCAGCTTGCCGGGCGCCTTCAGGTCGCGGTTGAGGATCCGATCAAGGTCGAAGGCTCGTCGCTGTTTGTCTCCTGTTCGATCGGCATCTGCCAGCGCCACCATGTCACATCTGGTGCCAGGGCCTGGCTGGAGGCGGCCAAATCCGCGTTGGAAGAGGCCAAGAACGTCGGCCCGTCGAGTATCCGAACCTATGCCAACAGCCCCCGGGCTCATCAGGGGCGCGACGGAGAGCTAACCGACTCTGCGGCGGCGGCGCTGGAAAATGGCATGATCCAGGCCTGGTTCCAGCCCCAGATCAGCACCGACACCGGACGGGTGTCCGGCTTTGAGGCCCTGGCGCGCTGGTGCCACCCGGTGAAAGGCATGATCCCGCCCTCGGTCTTCCTGCCCGCTCTGGAAGAAGCCGGCCTGCTGACGAAACTCAGCCAGCAAATGGTGCAGCAGGCGCTGACCGCCATCACCTCCTGGGATGCGGCGGGGCTGAAAGTGCCCACCGTTGGCGTCAACTTCGCCACCGACGAGCTGCGCGACCCCGGGCTGATCAATCGCATCCGCTGGGAGCTGGATCGCTTTGGCCTGACCCCGGACCGGCTCACGATCGAGGTGCTGGAAACCGTGATGACCGACCAGCCCGACGAAATCGTGGCCCGCAATATTACCGCGCTGGGGGAAATGGGCTGCCACATAGACCTGGATGATTTTGGCACCGGCCATGCCTCCATCGCCTCGGTGCAGCGCTTCAATGTCTCGCGGATCAAGATCGACCGGTCCTTCGTGTCAAAATCCGACCACGATCCGGCCCAGCAAAAGCTCATCGCCGCGATTTTGACCATGGCGGAGCGGCTGGATCTGAAAACCCTTGCCGAGGGCGTGGAAACCGCTGGCGAACATGCGCTGCTGGCGCAGCTGGGCTGCGATGATGTGCAGGGATTTGGCATTGGTCGCCCGATGCCGTTTGACCAGACGCTGGACTGGGTGATCCGCCACGAAGCCAAGCTGCAAGACGCCCCGGTGATTGGCCGCCAACGCCACTAGCGGCGGAAGGCGGCTCTGCCGGTGCCTGATTCGTCTTCCGGGTCGCTCTCTGATTCCCCATGTATTTTTGGCCTTACTGCCATTGTATCCGGCTTGTTGCCCGGATTCCCCTTGACCTTCCTGACCTACCTCTGTTGAACCACACCCTGTCTTTGCATGCATGAGGTGGCTGTCCAGATGGACGATCAGAACAAGAATCTACTGCTCGCAACTGCCCTGAGTTTCCTGGTGATTCTCGGGTGGTACATTTTCTTCCCGCCCCCGGAAGAGGCCGCGCAGCCGGAGGCTCAGGTCACGGAAACCGCAACCGGCACGGTGGACCAGCCCGCCCTGGCCGCCGCGCCCAACGCCGCAATCAGCGACGCTACGGCGGATGCCGCAGAGGCCGAACCGGTAGAGGACGCACCGCGCCTGAGCATCGACTCAAAGCGCCTGGAAGGCTCCATTTCGCTCAAGGGCGGCCGGATCGACGATCTGCGCCTCAAGGATTACCGCGAAACCCTGGATCCTGATTCGCCCATCGTCACCCTGCTGTCGCCCGCCGGCGACCCCAATGCCTATTACGCGCTCTACGGCTGGGCCCCGGGCGAGGGCCTCGGCATCGAGGACGTGCCCACCGCCAATACGCTCTGGCAGGCCCAAGAGGGCGCGATCCTCGCCACCGGCAGCCCCGTCACCCTGACCTGGGACAACGGCAAGGGTCTGACATTCAGCCGCGAGATCTCGATTGACGAGAATTATATGTTCTCGATCAAGCAATCGGTCACCAACAGCAGCGACAACACCGTGACGCTGGCGCCCTATGGCACGCTGGCCCGTCATGGTCTGCCCGCGGATCTGGAGAACTTCTTTGTTCTGCACGAAGGGCTTGTCGGCATGGCCGATGGCGAGCTCTCCGAGGTCAAATACAAGAACATGGCCGATTTCGACGTGGATACGCGCGATGGCTCCTTCTCTCGTGAAACCACCGTCACCGAGAATGGCTGGATCGGCTTTACCGGTCACTATTGGATGGCGACGCTGATCCCCCAACAGGGCGAACCCTTCCGCGAAGTTGCAAAGTTCAACGAGAAACGCGACATCTACCAAGCCGATGTGGTGCTGCCGACGGTGACACTGGCCGCGGGCGAGAGCGCCTCTTCCGACAGCAAGCTGTTTGCCGGCGCCAAGGAATGGAACACCATCCGCGCCTATGAGCGGTCCGGCATCAACGGTTTCATCGACTCGATCGACTGGGGCTGGTTCTTCTTCTTCACCAAGCCGATCTTTGCGGTGCTGCACTGGTTGCATGGCGCCATCGGCAATATGGGCGTGGCGATTATCGCCCTGACGTTCCTGTTGAAACTTCTGGTATTGCCGCTGGCATGGAAATCCTATGCCTCCATGGCGCGGATGAAAGAGCTGCAGCCGGAGATGGAAAAGCTGCGCGAGCGCGCCGGGGACGACCGGCAAAAAGTGCAAAAGGAGATGATGGAGCTCTACAAGCGCGAGAAGGTGAACCCGGCGGCGGGCTGCCTGCCGATCCTGATCCAGATCCCGATCTTCTTCTCGCTCTACAAGGTGATCTTTGTCACCCTGGAGCTGCGCCATGCCGCCTTCTTTGGCCCGTTCCAGGATCTTTCGGCGCCGGATCCGACCACCATCTTCAACCTGTTTGGCCTCCTGCCCTATTCGGTGCCGGATCTTGGCTTCCTGCAAATCCTGTCGCTGGGCATTCTGCCGATCCTCCTGGGGATTTCCATGTGGCTGCAACAGAAGCTGAACCCGGCCCCGACCGATCAGACGCAGGCGATGATCTTTGCCTGGATGCCTTGGGTCTTCATGTTCATGCTGGGCAATTTTGCCTCGGGTCTGGTGGTTTACTGGATCACCAACAACATGATCACCTTCACCCAGCAGAACCTGATCATGCGCAGCCATGGCTACAAGCCGGATGTGTTTGGCAACATCAAGTCGAGCTTCAAGAAGAAGCCTAAGACCGAAGAGAAGT
>NZ_JAATOX010000092.1 GCF_011806385.1 Phaeobacter sp. HF9A
ATTGCGTGCCCAAGGGCACGCAATGCGCGCCGCGCCGAAGGCGCGGCGCCATGCCCAACGCTTGGTCGTGCAGCTTGCTGCATGGTCAAGGGGCGGGAGCGCTCCCTTTCGCCGCCATCGACAAGGTTTCAGCTATAATGCGCCCTGATCGCGGAACAGGTCATCGAGAGCGCCTCATCCGTGACATCCCGGTGCAAAACCAGACGGATCGGCCCCGTTCCACCGGCAGAAATCGCAATCCCCTGCGCCGCAAGCGCCTGTCCCAATGCGGCAGTCTCGCCCGCCTCGGGGGCAAAAAAGACCATATTGGTGTTTTGCTCCACCGCACCAACCCCAAGCCCGCGCAGCATATCGGCCAGCGCTGCTGCGCGGGCGTGATCCTGCGCGAGGCCCGCAACGTTATGCTCCAGCGCATAGAGGCCCGCCGCGGCCAGAATGCCCGCCTGCCGCATCCCACCGCCGACCATCTTGCGCCAGCGCCGGGCCCGCGTGATGAAGGCGCTCGGGCCGACCAGAACCGAACCCACCGGCGCGCCGAGACCTTTTGAGAGACAGATCGACACCGTGTCGAACAGCTCTGCCACATCCGCCAGCTCACATCCCAGCGCGCTCACCGCGTTAAAGACCCGCGCCCCGTCGAGATGGGTCGCCAGCCCGGCCGCGCGGGCCGCCGCCACACAGGCGTCCATCCGCGCCAGAGAGATCACCTTGCCGTTATGGGTGTTTTCCAGCGACAACAGCCGCGAGACCGGGTGATGCGAGTCATCCGCCTTTATCGCCGCCGTGATATCCTCGGGCCGCAGCCCACCATCCTCGGCCACCGCTTGCGGATCCATCACGACACCGCCCAGCGCCGAGGCGCCCCCGGCCTCGTATTTATAGACGTGGTAGCTGCGTCCGGTGATCACCTCCTCGCCACGGCCACAATGGCTCAGCATGGCGATGAAATTGCTCTGGGTGCCGGAGGGCACAAACAGCCCGGCCTCCTTGCCCGCCCGTTCCGCTAGGCTCTGCTCCAGGCGATTGACGCCCGGATCCTCGCCATAGACATCATCGCCCACCTCAGCCGCCGCCATGGCAGCGCGCATTCCGGCATCGGGGCGGGTGACCGTATCGCTGCGAAGATCGCAGATCACATTGGCGAGATTGGCTCCGGGGGTCTGGGCGTATTGGCTCATCAAGTTCTTCCTTTGCGACGCTTCCGCCCAAGCGCCACAGGGGCAGCACGGCAGGGAATACGTATGTTTTGCGCATATATTGATACCCTGCGACAGGCGCAGGCAAGGCGCGAATCGTGACAGGTACAATCACGCGCCACCATGCCACCCTGCCCGCGCCCCAAGCCCGAGGGTTGACTTTCCCCCAAGAATTATCGCCAAACAGCATGGAGTTTCGCCCCGACCAGACTGGAGATCGCCATGCCCACCGCCCTTGTGACCGGATCCGCGGGCTTTATCGGATTTCACTGCTGTCAGCGGCTGCTCCAGGATGGCTATAACGTCATCGGGCTGGATGCGATGACCGATTATTACGATGTCAGCCTGAAAGAGGCGCGGCATCAGATGCTCTCCGAGGCCCCCGGCTTTCGCGCCGTTATCGGATATGTCGAGACCCCGGGCCTGTTAATGTCCCTCATGGCAGAGGCCAAGCCGGATGTGGTGATCCACCTCGCGGCGCAGGCCGGGGTGCGCTATTCCATCGACAACCCGCGCAGCTATCTGGAGAGCAACCTCATCGGCACCTTCGAGCTGCTGGAGGCCGCCCGCGCCCATCCGCCGCGCCATATGCTGCTGGCCTCCACCAGCTCCGCCTACGGCTCCAACACCCAGATGCCCTATGCCGAGACGCAGAAGGCCGATCACCAGATGTCCTTTTACGCGGCCACCAAGAAGGCCACCGAGAACATGTCGCATTCCTATGCGCATCTGTTTGACCTGCCAGTCACCATGTTCCGCTTCTTTACCGTCTATGGGCCATGGGGGCGCCCGGATATGGCGCTGTTCAAATTCACCAAGGCGATCCTCGCCGGCGAGCCCATCGACATCTACAACCACGGCAATATGAAGCGCGACTTCACCTTTATCGACGATCTGGTCAGCGGCATCCGCCTGCTGGTCGATGCGGTGCCCGAGCGCCCAAAAGACGGGCAAGTGCCCGAGGGCGACAGCCTCTCTCCCGTGGCCCCCTGGCGGGTGGTCAATATCGGCAACAGCCAATCGGTACAGCTGATGGAGTATATCGAGGCACTGGAAAGCGCGCTGGGGCAGGAGGCCAAAAAGAACTACATGCCGATGCAGCCCGGCGACGTGCCCGCGACCTGGGCAAACACCAGCCTGTTATCAAAGCTCACCGGATTTGCCCCCCAAACCAGCGTCCAGGAGGGCGTCGCGCGGTTTGTCGATTGGTATCGGGAGTACTACACCGCCTGATCCGAACCGGATCCGCAACGCAGAACGTACGAAGGTCGCGGTCGCGGGACAAAGCTGCCGCTACATCAACCCGCGTTTGACTTTAGCCATTTACGTACGCGGCCTTTGGCATTCTCATACGGCGACGAAGAATTGAATTGGATCATCCGCCCCTTAGTCCACTTCCCGTGCCAAGGTGAGCCATACAGCTCTTCATCTGTTCGCTTGGAAATTTCGGACACAAGTTGATCTTTGACGGCAGCAAACTTGTTCCGGTTTTCTTCGAAGCTGTATTCGGAGTAATCCTCATAGAATTTCTGAGCGAGCGCACCTAGCTCGTTCCACTTGTAGCCAACTTCAGGAAATTCAATGTCTTTCCCTTTGGCATCCTGATCTAACCACTTCAGGACAAGCTCATTCCAGCCGATGAGATAAGACACGAGATTATTGACGCTCATCATCGTGTCTTTTGCATGACCTTCCATGCTTCTTTCGTCAGCAATATCGAGCGGGACAGCATCCAAGGCCGCGTCAAGCTTCGCGAAACGCCCGTTGATTGCTGAGATTAGTTCGTCTTTTGTGGTTGGAATAGCCATGCCTGAATACTACCAGAAGCAGCTTTCAATAGAAGCCCACATCGTTGGTAGGTTTGGGCTCAAAGCCGCCTTTAGGACGCTTGATATGACACTCCGAATGTCCTGCCCCCCGCGACCTGGGTCACCTATGTGACACCACAGCCACTATACCTGACCTGCTGACAGCAGAGGTTCTGCGCGGCGCCCGCCTTGGACTTAAACCTCGATTTCGACTGGACCTATCGCACATCGCGGATTTGCCCTTTGGTCTTCGGGACGGCGTCCCGCATGCGGGCGCCCAACGGATCCCCATCACAGAAAGGAACATGTCATGTCTGGCACGTTCACCGATAACGACCTCAGCCATGTGATCGCCGCCGACAAGGCCCATGTCTGGCACCATCTGGTGCAACATAAACCCTTTGAAACCAATGACCCCCGCATCATCGTCGAAGGCAAGGGCATGCGGGTCTGGGACCAGAACGGCAAGGAATGGCTCGACGCGGTCTCCGGCGCGGTCTGGACGGTCAATGTCGGCTATGGCCGCGAAAGCATCTGCAAGGCGGTTTACGAGCAGATGATGAAGATGTGCTATTTCGCGCAGGCGGCCGGCTCCGTTCCCGCCGCGTTGTTTGCCGAAAAGCTGATCGACAAGATGCCGGGCATGAGCCGGGTTTACTACACCAACTCCGGCTCGGAGGCCAACGAGAAGGCCTTCAAAATGGTGCGCCAGATCGCGCACAAGAAATACGGCGGCAAGAAGACCAAGATCCTTTACCGTGATCGCGACTATCACGGCGGCACGCTGGCCACCATGTCGGCGGGCGGTCAGGACGAGCGCAACGCGCAATATGGCCCCTTTGCGCCGGATTTTGTGCGGGTGCCGCATTGCATGGAATACCGCAAGGAGGAGCTCGGGCTCGGGCATCTCTCGGGCGAGGCCTTCGGCATTGCCGCTGCCAATCTCATTGAGGAGGTGATCCTGCGCGAAGGCCCCGAAACCGTTGGCGCGCTCTGCCTTGAGCCGGTCACCGCCGGCGGTGGTGTCATCGAGGCCCCCGAAGGCTACTGGCCGCGGGTGCAGGAAATCTGCAAGCAATATGACGTGCTTCTGCATATCGACGAGGTGGTCTGTGGCATTGGCCGTACCGGCACCCATTGGTTCGGCTATCAGCACTATGGCATCAAACCGGATTTCGTCACCATGGCCAAAGGGGTCGCCTCCGGCTATGCCGCGATTGCCTGTATGGTCACCACCGAGGCGGTCTTTGACCTCTTCAAGGACGACAGCAGCGATCCGCTGAACTATTTCCGCGATATCTCCACCTTCGGCGGCTGCACCGCTGGCCCGGCGGCGGCGCTGGAAAACATGCGCATCATCGAAGACGAGAACCTGCTGGAAAACTGCACCCTGATGGGCGAGCGCATGATGGCAAACCTGCGCGCCCTACAGGAGAAACACCCGGTGATCGGCGATGTGCGCGGCAAGGGTCTGTTCCTCGGCGCAGAGCTGGTTCAGGACCGCGACAGCAAGGAGCCCGTGAGCGAAGCCATGGCGCAGAAGGTCGTTGCCGAAGTGGGCAATCACGGCGTCATCATCGGCGTCACCAACCGCTCGATCCCGGGGCGCAACAACACGCTCTGCTTCTCGCCCGCGTTGATCGCCACCGCCGATGATATCGACAAGATCACCGATGCGGTGGACAAGGCCCTGACCACCGTCTTTGGCTAGGCGCGCGCCGGTTCCACAAGCGAACAAGCGCCGCGCGTCAGCGCGGCGCCGGGCCCAACCGCCGATGCCGCCCGCGCCAGCGGGGGGCTTTCGGTGGGCGGGAGCGCCCCCCCTGCCCGCGCTCACAGTGGCGCTTGCAGCATCTGGAACAGAATGCCCGACAGGATCGCGCCAGAGACCCCAAGCCCCAGATAGGTGGCAAAGACCCGGGGGTTCACCAAGGACCAGACCGCCGCCATCGCCGGGATCGAGCTCACCGCCCCTGCCACCATAAAGGCCAGCGCCGCGCCCGCGCTCATCCCCTGCGCCATCAACCCGGCCAGCAGCGGCGGCGCCACGTAGGAATTGAGATAGGCCGGCATGCCCACCAAAGCGGCAATCGCGATCGAGGCAATGCCGTCTCCGCCCACCAGCGTCGCGATCCATTCGGCCTTCACATAGTGGACCAGCAGCGCCTCCAGCACATAGGCGAAGGCCATCCATTTGAGCAAAAACAACCCGTTCTGCACAAACTGCGCCTGAAACTCCGCCCGACGGTCGGCCTCCTGCCAGAAGCGCCAATTGGGTTTTGTTGCGGTTTTTGTCGCGCCACAGCAGCTGCTCACCGGCGCCCGGCGCAGCGGCTGGGCAAAGACGCCGCGCCCGCGCAGGAGCTTCACCGCAAAGCCGCCAAACAGCCCCAGCCCCACGGCGCTTACTGCCTTGGCGATAGCAAAGGGCCAGCCCAATGCCGCAGCGGTGATCAGCAGCGTCGGCGGGTCGATCAGGGGCGAGGACAGCCAGAAGGCCATGACCGCCGAAAGCGGTGCGCCCAGCGCCAGGAGGCCGGCAATAAAGGGGATCACCTCGCAGGAACAAAACGGTGCCAGCCCACCGAGAAGCGCCGCGGCAACGATCATCCGCGTCTCGCGCCCGACAAAGGCCCGCGCCACCATGGCCTCGGCTCCGGTGGCCTTCAGATAGGCCAGAAGCGTCACCGCAAAGAGGATATAGACGGAGGTAGAGAGCAGCGCCTGCACCGCAAAGCTCAGGACCGACCAGGCATTCGCCGGATCCAGCAGCGCCACCAGAAGCAGGATCAGCACCGCAAGAGCCCAGGGGCTTTGGGCCCTTTGCCAGACCAGACGCAGCGGCGATGGGTTTTGTGTGATGTCAGTCATTTTCGGCGTCCTTCTGTGCCGTCGGGAGCGCTGCGTCCTGACAACAGGCGCTGAGGATAAATCCCGCAAGGGATTGGAGATGTTCAAAATTCGCACAGCAAATGGTGCTGCGCCCGACTTTTTCCTGTGTCACCACCTCGGCGGCGGCAAGGAACCGCAAATGATGCGCCAGGGTCGAGGCCGCGATGCCGCTGCGCGCGCGGATCTCGCCCACGCTCAACCCCGCCTCACCCGCGCGCACAAGCAGGCGCAGGACCTCCAGACGTGGCTCCGCGCCCATGGCGGCAAACCCCTGTGCGGCAAGTGATGGATCCATGTCCGGCCCTTCCAGTTGATTCGATATAACTAGTTTTATAGTTATTTTAATCACAGAGCAAGCGTGACTGCTGGATCCCCGCCCGTGGCACCGCAATGCCCTCAATTCAAAATGAAAATCGCAACCAGACAAGAATCCCCTACCGCGCGCACTGTCCAGATTGCCAGTTGGGTAAGTCCAGATTAGGCTCGCCGATATGGCTATCTCCGTCGAAACCTTCTTCCTTGATCCCGACTCACAGGGCACGCTCCAGGCACAGATCCAGGAGATGATCGCCGCCGGGGTGCTCTCTGGTCGGTTTCGCCCGGGCGAGAAGCTGCCCTCCTCGCGCAAGCTGGCAACCCATCTGGGGGTCAGCCGCATCACGGTGACGCTGGCCTATACGGAACTGGTGGCCAATGATTATCTGACCGCGCGCGGGCGATCCGGGGTCTACGTCTCCGAGACCGCGCCGGTGCCGCCCTCCTTTTCGCCAACGCAAAAGGCGACAGAGACGGTGGATTGGGACCGCACCATCACCCGCGTCTTTACCGGCGGCGACACGCCGCGCAAACCCAAGGACTGGTACAGCTACCGCTATCCCTTCATTTTCGGTCAGGCGGATGCGACGCTGTTTGACCACGCCAATTGGCGGCTCTGCGCGCTGCGGGCTCTGGGGCAAAAAGACTTTGCCGCAATGACCGGAGATTATTTTGATCAAGATGATCCGCTCCTGATCGAATATATCGCCCGCAACACCCTGCCGCGCCGGGGCATTATTGCCCGGCCCGAGGAAATCCTGCTCACCCTTGGCGCGCAGAACGCCACCTGGATCGTGATCCAGCTGCTGCTGGCGCAGGGGCGCAAGGCGGTGATCGAGAACCCCTGTTATTACAGTTTGCGCGATCAGCTCAGCCATACTGGCTGTGTGGTGGACCCGATCAACGTGGACCGCGACGGGCTGCCGCCGGAGCAGATCAGCGCGGATACAGATGTGATCTTCACCACCCCCAGCCACCAGAGCCCCACTGCCACGACAATGCCGATGCCCCGCCGCCGCGCCTTGCTTGAGCGGGCCGGAAAGATCGACGCGCTGGTGGTGGAAGACGACTATGAATTCGAGATGTCCTTTCGCGCCGCCCCCTCGCCCGCGTTGAAGTCGATCGACAAGGAAGGCCGGGTGCTCTATATCGGCAGTTTCTCGAAATCGCTGTTTCCGGGGCTCAGGCTTGGCTATCTGGTGGGGTCGGAGCCCTTCATCCGGCAAGCGCGGGCGCTGCGGGCCAATGTGCTGCGCCACCCGCCGGGTCATATCCAGCGCACGGTGGCCTATTTCCTGTCGCTCGGCCATTACGACGCCCAGATCCGCCGCATGGGGCGCGCGCTGCAAGAGCGGCGCGAGATCCTGGAGACCGCCATGTCCGCCCATGACCTGCATCCGGCCAGTTCCGGCCTCTGGGGGGGGTCGTCACTCTGGATGGCAGCACCCGAACCGGTGGATATGGCGCAGGTGGCGCAGGCGCTGCGCCCGCGTGGCGTTCTGATCGAACCGGGCGCGCCGTTTTTTGCGCCGCCAAACCGCAGTCACCATTTCTATCGGCTTGGCTATTCTTCGATCCCCGGCGGGCGCATCCCCGAAGGGGTGAGCCATATCGCCGAGGAGATCCGCAGCGCGATGGCGGCAGGCGCCACGGCCCGCGCCACACAGACCTAATTGCAGGCCCGCACGATGGCCTGGGCAATCTCGGGATCCGCTTTCAGGCTTGGTTCGATCAGGGCTTCTGCCTCTGACATCAGGTCCTCCGGCGGCACGATCTGGTCGATCAGACCAAAGTCATAGGCCTGCTGCGCGCTCAGCTTTTTGCCCGCGGCCAGCACCAGTTTGGTGCGCGACGGGCCGATCAGCGCCCGCATCCGCCCCGCGTCCGAGGGTTGCGGCAGATAGCCGAGGTGAATGGCCGGGTAAAAGACCTTTGCCGTCGGCACCGCGATGCGCAGATCGCAGGCCAGCGCCATGCCGTTGGCACCCCCGGCGAGGGTGCCGTTCAGCGCCGCGATTTTCAAACTGGGCACCTCGCAGAGCGCGCCCGAGAGATCCTCCCACAGCGCCGAGGTGGCGAGACCCGCCTTCGCCGCCTCAAGATCGGCCCCCGCGCTGAAGACCTTGCCGACGCCGGTCAGGATCAGCCCCCGCGCACCCTGCTCCCGGGCGCTGACAAAAACCTCCAGGAGCTGCTTCAGCATATCGGCGGTCAGGGCGTTGGCCTTGTCGGGCCGGTTCAGGCGCACGGTCCAGAGGCCGCGCGAATCTTGGGTGCACTCAATCATATCAACCCCACCCGTTTGCGAATGTTTTCCTCGCGCAGCGAGATCTCGGTGCCGAGAAATTCATCTGAATCCGCACTGCACATCCAGAGCAGGGTCCGGGCGGGCCATTCCGCGGGAATGTGATCTTCCCAGGCGAGCGCGCTCACCGGGTTGATGCCGCTGGCCTTGATCTCGCGTTGCATCTGGGTGGCGACGGTGCCCGGCGACAGCCCCATAACACGGATGCCGTTTTCGCCCTCTTCCAGATGCAGCGCCTGGGTCAGCATCGCCGCCCCGGCCTTGGAGGTGCAATAGGCGCTCCAGCCTTCAAGCGGGCGTTGCGAGGCCCCGGAGCCGATGGTCAGCACCGATCCCCCGCCCGCCGCTTTCAGATGCGGCAGGCCCGCATGCATCATGTTGAAAACGCCGGTGATATTCACATTGATCAGCTCGGCCCAGGCAGCGGGTGCCGCCTCGGACAGCCGGGCGATGGGGTCGATCATGCCGGCGTTGCAAATCAACACGTCCAGGCTGCCGAAATGCGCGCGCGCAGTGGCAAAAGCCGCCTCCACCGCCGCGTAATCGGCAACATCGCAGGGCAGTGCAAGCGAGTTTTCGCCGATCTCGGCGGCGAGCTCCGTCAAGGCGCCAGCACTGCGGGCCAGCAGCACGACCTTCGCCCCGGCTGCCGCAAAAACCCTTGCAGCATTGGCTCCGATGCCGCGACTGGCACCGGAAATAACAATAGTTTTATCGGCCACGTTCATAAATTGTCTCCCGACCTTTACCTGCATCTGTGTTAAACTGCTTAAGGGGGAACGGTCCAGCCATTGGCTCCTTGACCGTCCAGACGCCGGAGGATTAGTTCACCCCAATTCTACGCAATGAAAGGTTCCTCAATGTCTGTTTCTCCCCTTCGCGGTCTGGGCGTATTTGCCCCGGTTTTGTTTCTTGCACAGGCAGCCCATGCCGATCTGACCGCACAGGATGTCTGGTCGGACTGGAAGGCTTATATGTCCAGCACCGGCTATGAGGTGACCGCCTCTGAGAACATGTCCGGCAACACGCTGACCGTATCTGACATCGCGATGCAAATTGCGATGGATGGCGACACCGTGTCGGTCACTCTGGGTACGCTTGATTTTGTCGAAAACGGTGATGGCACCGTCAATGTTGTGATGCCCGGCGAATTCCCCATGGCGTTTGACATTGATGCCGATGGCGACGCTGTCAAAGGCACCCTGCTCTACACCACTGGCGGCGAGCCGATGGTGGTCAGCGGCGACACCTCAGAAATGACCTATAACTACCAGGCCGAGACCGCGACCATCTCGCTCGAAGATCTGGAAATCGACGGCGAGGCCGTTCCTGCCGAGGTCGCCGCCTTCACGATGACCTTGAACGACTTCACCAGCGAAACCGTGATGCAAATCGGTGATCTGCGCAATTACGCGCAAACCCTGAGCATCGCCAATACGGTCTATAGCTTTGCCTTCAACGAGCCCGACGGCAATGACGGCGCGACCTTCAGTGGCGCGGTTGAAGGGCTGGCCATGACGGGCGAGGCAAGCATCCCCGATATCCAAGACCCGACCGACGTTGCCGCCATGTTGAAGGCCGGCATGGCCTATAACGGAAATATCACCTTCAAGGGTGGCAACAGCAACATCGCGGGCAACGACGGCTCTGATACGTTTGCGGTCCAGACCACCTCCACCGGCGGCACCCTGGACATGACGCTCAGCCCCGAGGGCTTGGCCTATGACGTCACCCAGACCGGCGCGACCGTGAATGTCGAAGGCTCCGACATCCCCTTCCCGATCTCTTTGAGCATGGAAGAGCTGGGCATGAATTTCGCCATGCCGCTGACCAAATCCGAAGACGAGCAGGATTTCGCCCTGGGCTTTGCCCTGCGTGATTTCGCCGTGCCGGAAATGCTCTGGGGTCTGGTCGATCCGGCGGGCGAGCTGCCGCATGATCCGGCCACCCTGGTTGTGGACCTCACCGGCAAGGGCAAGCTGTTCTTTGATCTTGTCGATGAAGAGCAAATGGCCGCGGTTGAAGCCGGCGATGAAGCACCAGGCGAACTGAACGCGCTCAACATCAACGAGATCCTGCTCTCTGCGGCGGGTGCCGAACTGACCGGCGAAGGCGCCTTCACCTTTGACAACACCGATCTGGAAACCTTTGACGGCATGCCTGCCCCCAATGGCATGGCAACCCTGAAACTGGTCGGCGGCAATGCCCTGATGGACAAACTGGTCGCAATGGGCCTGCTGTCCGAAGATGACGTGATGGGCGCGCGCATGATGATGGGCATGTTTGCCGTTGCTGCGGGTGACGACACGCTGACCTCGCGGATCGAAGTCAACGACGAAGGTCACGTGCTCGCCAATGGCCAGCGCCTGAAATAACGCAAAATAGGCGTCAAACTGATGCTGAATGGGGCTGCTCCATAGCGGGGCGGCCCCTTTTTATATCCCCGGTGGTGGCGGAATTTCTGCGCCAGTTTATCACCGAGGGGCCTTGCAGTGGCGCGGCGGTCTGGCTAGCTCTTGATCAGCCCCCCTTTGACCTGAAGGTAGTCATGACCCAATCACCGGAAACGCTCTGCCACGCTCTTCTTGATGCCGCCCGCAAGGCTGGCGCCGATTCTGCCGACGCCATGGCAGCCGAGGGCAGTTCCCTGTCGATCGAGGTTCGTGCCGGCACACTGGAACATGCAGAACGCTCCGAAGGGGTGGATATCGGCCTGCGGGTCTTTGTCGGCAAGCGTCAGGCGCAGGTGTCCTCCTCCGACACGCGGGCCGAGACCCTGACGACCATGGCCGAGCGCGCGGTCGCCATGGCGCGGGAAGCTCCGGAAGACCCCTATGCGGGGCTGGCCGAGCCCGCGCAGCTTGCGCAGGACTGGGATCTGGCGGCGCTGGAGATGGCCGACCCCACGGCGGAACCCTCCCCCGAGGTGCTGCAACAGGACGCGCTGCGCGCCGAGGCCGCCTGCGCTGCCGTTAACGGAATCAGCCAGGTACAATCCGCCGCAGCCGGATATGGCAGCCACCGCATTCATCTTGCCGCCAGCAACGGGTTCTCCGGCGGCTATGCGCGCACCAGCCGGTCGATCTCCTGCGTCGGGATCGCGGGCACCGGGAACGGCATGGAGCGCGACCACGATGGCGATTCCCGCACCTTTCAAGCCGATCTGCGCGACGCGAGTGAGATCGGCCAGACCGCAGGCCACCGCGCGGTTGAGCGGCTGAACGCGCGCCGCCCCAAGACCGGTGCCTATCCGGTGCTGTTTGACGAGCGGATTTCCTCCTCGCTAATCGGCCATGTGCTGGCGGCGGCCAATGGCGCGGCGATCGCCCGGGGCTCCTCCTGGCTGAAGGACAGCCTCGGCCAGCAGATCCTGCCAGAGGCCCTCTCGGTGATCGAGGATCCGTTCCGCCCCCGCGCATCGGGCTCGCGACCCTTTGACGGCGAGGGGCTGGCGACCCGGCGGCGTGCGATCATCGAGAATGGCATGCTGACCGGCTGGACCATGGATCTGGCTTCGGCCCGCAAACTGGGGCTGGAAAGCACCGGCAACGCCGCGCGCGGCATCGGCTCCGTGCCCTCGCCGTCGAACTGGAACATCGCCCTGACCCAGGGCGCACAGAGCCGCGCTAACCTGATCCGCGATATGGGCACCGGCCTTTTGGTGACGTCGATGATCGGCTCCACCATCAACCCCAACACGGGCGATTATTCCCGTGGCTGCTCCGGCTTCTGGGTCGAAAATGGCGAGATTTCCTATCCGGTGAACGAGGTCACGATCGCGGGCAACCTCTTGGATATGCTGAAAACCCTGGTGCCCGCCAATGACGCGCGTGGCTACCTGTCGCGGGTGGTGCCCTCCTTGCTGGTTGAAGGGATGACCCTTGCCGGAGAGTGATCTGTCCCTTCTCGTTGCAGCGGCGAAAACCGCAGGCGGGATCGCAAAGCAATTTGTCGGCACCGAGGCCCGGAAATGGGATAAACCCGATGGCGCCGGCCCCGTCACCGAGGCCGATCTGGCGGTGAACCGCTATCTGGAGGATCACCTGCAAGCGGCGCGGCCCGACTATGGCTGGCTGTCCGAAGAGAGCGAAGACAACAGCGACCGCCTCTCGCGCAGCCGGGTGTTTATCATCGACCCGATCGACGGCACCCGCAGCTTTGCCGAAGGCTCGCGTACCTGGGCGCACTCCCTGGCGGTGGTGGAGGACGGCGAGCCGGTGGCCGCCGTGGTCTATCTGCCGCAGCGCGATCTGCTGTTTGCCGCGCGCAAGGGCGGCGGGGCGACCTGCAATGGATCGCCCATCGCCGTGAGCCGCGCCAATGACGCCGCGACGGCCCATGTGCTCTGCGCCAAGCCGACGCTGTCGCCTGCCCATTGGCGCGCGGGCACCGCGCCGGATTTCACCCGCAGTCACCGCCCCTCTCTGGCCTATCGCATGGCGCGCGTGGCGGATGGGTCCTATGACGCGATGCTGACCCTGCGCCCGACCTGGGAATGGGACATCGCCGCCGGCGCCTTGCTGTTGACCGAGGCAGGCGGGCAGATCAGCAACCGCGCGGGCGGCAGGCTGAGGTTCAACCGCGCCGATGCGCTGCAAGACGGCGTGGTGGCGGGCGGCAGCGCAATGCAGCAACAGCTGCTGTCGCGGCTTGTGTATCCCCATGCGGAACCAAGCCAGAGCTGATGCCCGGCCGCACCATGGATCATATGACCAACAGCGCACATGGCCCCCGCCCCGAGGGAGAGCTGATCTGGGCCCATGCCACCACACAGGAGCGGCTGCTGGGTCTTTGTGATGTGGGCAACCGGCTCAAGACCCTGCGCCCGGATGTGTCGCTGATGATGACCTGGGAGGCAGACCTGCGCCTGCCCTATCAGCCCGATGGCTGCGATATCGCGCTTGGCCCCTTGATGCTGGAACACCCCGCCGAGATCCGCGCCTTTCTGGATCATTGGCGCCCCGATCTCTGCATCTGGACCGGCGGCAACCTGCGCCGCATGCTGATGCGCCAGCTGCGAGAGCGGCAGCTGCCCTCCCTGCTGGTCGATATCGACGCCGAGGAACTCCCCGGGCGGGCCTCGCGCTGGTTGCCGGATCAGCGCCATCGGCTGCTCAATGGGTTTGCCGAAATCCTGGTGCCCGGCACCGAAGTGTCTGAACGCCTGAAACGCGCGGGTGTGCCACCCGAACGCATCCACCCCTGTGGAAGGCTGTTCCAATCCAGCACCCCGCCCGGCTGCAACGACGATGATCTGTCGCATCTGCAAGCGCAGATGAGCACCCGTCCGGTCTGGCTGGCGGCGCATCTGACCCGCACCGAGCTACAGCCGATCCTGCGCGCCCATCGCTCCGCCCTGCGGCTGCTGCACCGGCTGTTGCTGGTCATCACCACCGATGACCTGGAAACACTGGAGACCGCCCGCAAGCTGCTTGCCTCCGAGGGGCTGGTGGTCGCCGATTGGGACACAGGCGAGGAACCGGAGGATCACACTCAGGTGGTGCTGGGCCTCTCCGAGGATCTTGGCCTTTGGTATCGTCTGTGCCCGCTTTGCTTTCTCGGCAACAGCCTGATCCGGGGCGCGCAGGGCAGCAACCCGCTGGATGCGGCGGCGCTAGGCTCTGCGATCCTGCATGGCCCCGGCGTGGTCTCGCATGCGCAGGCATATGACCGCCTCAGCACGCTTGGCGCCGCCCAGCGCATTTTGGGCGAAGAGGAGCTCGCGGAGGCGGTCCTGCGCCTCTCGGCGCCGGATCAGGCCGCCGAAATGGCACTTGCGGGCTGGCAGGTGGTGACCGAAGGTGCCGCCATGACAGATCATCTCCTCGACAAGATCCAGGACCTGCTGGACCAAAGTGAAATCCACCATGCGCCCGCCTGAGTTCTGGAGCAAATCACCGGATCAGTTCGATCTGCGCGCCAGCCTGCTTGCGCCGCTGGGCCAGCTCTATGCGCGCGCCACCGCGTCCCGGCTGCGCAAGGGCACGGCCATGCGCGCCAAGGTGCCGGTGATCTGCGTTGGCAACCTCAACGCGGGTGGCACCGGCAAGACCCCGACGGTGATCTGGCTGATGGAGCAGCTGAGCGCCCTCGGGCATCGGGTGCATGTGGTGTCGCGCGGCTATGGCGGTCGGCTCGCTGGGCCGGTGCAGGTCGATCCCGCAACGCATAGCGCCGCCGATGTGGGCGACGAGCCCCTGTTGATGGCCGCCTTTGGCGAGGTCTGGGTGGCCAAGGATCGCGCCGCCGGTGTCCATGCGGCAGCAGAGGCGGGCGCCAGCGTCGTGGTTCTGGATGACGGGTTTCAAAACCCCTCGGTCGCCAAGGATGTTTCGATCATCGTGGTGGATGCGGCACAGGGCTTTGGCAACGGGTGCTGCCTGCCCGCAGGGCCGCTGCGCGAACCCGTTGACGTCGGGCTGGCGCGGGCGGATCTGGTGCTGTCCCTCGGTGGCGAGGCGGCGCAATCTCGGTTCCGCGCGCAATGGGGGGCGGCGATCCCGCTGCCCCATGTGACCGGGCAGGTGCTGCCGCTGCCGACCGGCATGCCCTGGCAGAATACCAAGGTTCTGGCCTTTGCCGGCATCGGCCAGCCGGAGAAATTCTTTGCGACCTTGCGCGGCCTTGGCGCCGATCTCTGCCGCACAGAGGCGCTGGACGATCACCAGACGCTGGCCCCCGCCCTGCTGACCCGGCTGGAGCAAGAAGCGCGGCTGCGTGGCGCGCAGTTGGTCACCACGGAAAAGGACGCCGTGCGCCTGCCGAGCAGTTTTCGCCACAAGGTGATCACCCTGCCGGTCCGCCTGTCGATCCCCGAACCAGAGCCGCTGCTGTCCCGGCTGAACGAAATTGCGCCGCCCCCCGGCTAAGGGAGCGGCGCTGTTCTGATCTGATCGCGGCGGGCGCGGGGGTGCAGTTTCTCACCCCCCCGCCGCCCACCCGTTTCTTTTCGCCCCCGGCCGGGTGGGGGGCGTTGTGGCCGTCACCATAAAA
>NZ_JAATOX010000009.1 GCF_011806385.1 Phaeobacter sp. HF9A
CCGAGGCTCACGTTTGCGGCGCTTTCCGGCAGTTCCTCGTCAAAGCAACGCTGGTAGAATTCGGCCACGGTCTGGCGTTCCAGCTCGTCACATTTATTGAGGAAGGAGAGGCGGAAGGCATAGCCGATGTCGCGGAAGATCTCGGCGTTCTGGGCCCAGTTGATCACGGTCCGGGGCGACATCACGGTGGAGAGATCGCCGTTCATGAAGGCGGTGCGGGTGAGCTCGGCGACGGTCACCATGCGGGCGATATCCTTGCGCCCCTTTTCGGTGTTGTAATGCGGCGCCTTGGACAGGACGATAGCGGTTTCCGCGTCATGGCTGAGGTAGTTCAGCGTGGCCACCAGCGACCAGCGGTCCATCTGGGCCTGGTTGATCTGCTGGGTGCCGTGATAGAGCCCGGTGGTATCGCCGAGACCAACCGTGTTGGCGGTGGCAAAGAGGCGGAAGAACGGGTTCGGGGTGATGATTTCGTTCTGGTCCAGCAGCGTCAGCTTGCCGTCATGTTCCAGCACGCGCTGGATCACGAACATCACATCGGCGCGACCGGCATCATATTCGTCAAACACGATCGCAACCGGGTTGCGCAGCGCCCAGGGCAGGATGCCTTCGTGGAACTCGGTCACCTGTTTGCCGTCGCGCAGTTTGATCGCATCCTTGCCGATGAGGTCAATCCGGCTGATGTGGCTGTCGAGGTTCACCCGCACGGAGGGCCAGTTCAGCCGCGCGGCGACCTGTTCGATGTGGGTGGATTTACCGGTGCCGTGATAGCCCTGGATCATGACGCGGCGATTGTGGCCAAAGCCGGCGAGAATCGCCAAAGTGGTGTCGGGGTCGAACTTATAGGTCGGGTCCAGCGCCGGAACCCGGTCGGTGCCCTCGGCAAAGCCCTTCACAGTCATGTCTGTGTCGATGCCAAAAACGTCGCGGACCGAAATTGTCTCGGTCGGTTTTGCGTTCATATCCAGCAGGGCGTCGGTCATGGGTGTTGTCCTTGTCTTGTCAGTCTCGGGCGCGGGCGATGTGGCACCTGGCAGGTGGCCCGTCGGTCAATCTCGGGTCGCGTCAAGCGGTAATCGCGGGATTGGTGCCTGAACTTCCGGGGAAGGGCAAGGGAAAGTCGCGTGTTGATACGTTGTGCGGCGGCGATGCTGGCATTTTGCCGGAAAACGGGCAGCGGGCCGCCGGATCCCGCTGGGCGGGCGAGCGAGAGCGTGATCGGGCGCCGCAAAGCGCCCGATACGTTGGTTCTGTCTTGCCTGGGTAATGTCTTGCGTCCAGGTGCTTCAGAAGGAGGCGTAGAACCCGGCCAGCAAGGTCTGGTTCCAGCGGTTGCCGTTCAGGCCCTGATGGCGGGTGTAGCTCAGGACGAACTGATGGCCGGATTTGGTCATCATGGTCGCGCCGATCGAGCCGACCACATAGGTGGGCTCGTCCACAAATGCATTCAGGCTGTTGGTGTATTCATGCTCAAGGCCAAGCGAGGCATTCCAGGCCCATTGCCCGGGGGCGGCCTTTTGTTGCAGCCCGAGGCTGGCCCAGAGCATGCCGTACTCTTCGCTGTCGCCGTTCACGCCGGCGGAGGTGGCGCCAAAGCTGTCGACGGTGGCTTCGATGGAATTGTGCTGGAAATTGGCACCCAGCACCGGCTGCAAGAGCCAGCCTTCGGGCACCGCCGCGATCTGGCTGCTGTCATAGGTGCCGACCAGCTCCATCTGGGTATAGAAACGATCATCGCCCTGCACATGCTGATAGCCGATGGCGGGAAGCTTGAGGTCGCTCTCGCCCCAGGAATATTCGGCCCGCGCGGCGATGCCCCAGCTGGGGCTGAACTTATGCAGCACATCGGCCCGGATCCCGTAGCCATCGCGCAGCACCGTGCTGGAGCCGACGGTTTCCACATCGAAACGCTCGGCAAAGGCGCCGATGCTCAGCATCGTGTCCGGGTTGGGAAAGGTCATATATTGCACCATACCGCTGGGGTTGGTGGCATCTTGTTCGACCAGGTTGGGCTGTCCGTTGGGCATGGCCAGGTTGCCGCTGAAGCGGAGGTAGGATTTGCCGTCGGGCAGGCCTTTCAGCGCCGAGAGGATCGCAACGGTGTCGGTGCTGCCGTCTTTGAACCCGGTGGTGGGGCCAAAGGGGGCGGTGGCGGCGGCGATGGTGCTGCGGGACAGGCCGATGCGGCCCTGGGTGGTGCCCCATTGCTCGTTTCGATAGAACGAGGCCAGCAATCCGGCCTGACCGAGGTTGATCTGCGCCAGCACGCCCGGCGGCAGTTGCGGCGCGCCCGGGGGCGGGCCGTCCTGCGCCATAACCTGTCCGGCCGTCAGGCCGCAGGTCAGCGCGGCGAGCATCAGGGGTGTTGAGAGTTTCATCGTGTCCCTCCTCCATGTTGGGTCTGTGTTGGATCTCTGTTGGGTGTCCGCATGGACGGGCGGCATAGCACCGCCGGCCTACCGCCCGAGGCGGGCGGTAGTTTTTTGTTTTTATTTTGTTATTTTACTTTATTGGCCCGGGGTCAGTCGGGCAGGGTCGGGGACCGGAAACCGCCAAAGGCGGCATCACAAAGCTTGGTAAAGGCCAATGGGGTGCGGTCTTCTTGTAGGGGGCCGATGATCTGCACCCCGGCGGGAAGACCGTTCAGCAGCTCCGGCAGCGGGCGCACGGTGGCGGGCAGATGCGCCAGCGTCGCCAGCCCCGGCCAGTAGAGGTTTTCCATATAGGGGCGGCTCTGCCCGCCGACCTCCAGCACCCGGTTCATCTGGGGGGCGGGGCCGTGGCCATCCTCGATCTGATGCGCAAAGGCGGTGCCCATGGCCACCGGGCAGAGCAGCACGTCATAATCGCGGAACCAGTCTCCCCAAGCGGCGATCAGATGCGCCTGACGTTCGGCCAGACCGGCGAAATCGGCCATGCTGGCGCGCACTGCCGACGCGACCTGCCGCGCCAGGCTACCCTCGGGATGGGTGGCGGCGGCGGCGTCAAAGGCCTGAAGCTCCGGCTCCGGCATGCCGCCGCCGATCACCGCAAAGAGCATGTCGATATAAAGCGCGGCGCTGCCCTCCATATGGGCGGGCGGGGCCGAGAGCTGGGTCACCTGTGCGCCCTCACGGGCCAGCGCCTGACCAAAGGATTGAAGGGCGGCGGCATAGGCGGGATCGACCGGGAAGCCCTCGGTCAGAACGGCCACGCGGAACTGCGAAAGGCTCTTGTGGCGCGGCGCGGGCAGCTGGAGCTGCCAGGCGCCCTGCGGTGCGGCGGTGAGCAGATCCAGCGCCAGTTCCAGATCCGCGGCGGAGCGCGCCAGCGGGCCACAGACCGCCAGCGGCGCGGGCGCCAGCGCGCCGGGCATCGGCGGAATATGACCCTGGCCGGGCACGATGCCATAGCTGGGCTTGTGCCCCCAGACGCCGCAATAATGCGAGGGGATGCGGATCGAGCCGCCGATATCGCTGCCCAGTTCCAGCGCGGTGAACCCGGCCGCCAGCGCCGCCGCAGAGCCGCCGGAGGAGCCGCCCACGGTGCGCTGCGGGTTCCAGGGGTTGCGGGTCAGCCCATAGATCGGGTTGTAGCTTTGGTGGTCGGAGGCGGCGACGGGCACATTGGTCTTGCCATAGATCACCGCCCCGGCCTTGCGCAGCAGGGCGACCGCAGCGGCATCGCGCGGGGCGCGGTATTGCGCCAGTTCGGGAATGCCGGCGGTGGCGTGGAAACCTTCGACCTCATAGGTATCCTTGATCGTCATCGGCAGGCCATTGAGCGGGCAGCTGGCATCCGCGCCGGCGGCACGGCGCGCATCGGCGGCGCGGGCGGCCTCCAGCGCGGCCTCGGGGTTGACCTCGACCACCGCGTTGATCTCGCCGTCCAGACGGGCCTGGCGGGCCAGTTGATGTTCCAGCAGCTCCACCGCGCTGATATCGCCAGCGCGCAGTGCTGTCAGGGTCTCGGAAGCGGTCCAGGAATGGGGCTCAGATCTGTCCATGTTTATGCCTTGCTCTTTGTCGATGTGGTGAATGCGGCCCGGATGCGGGGGGCGAGCGCCGGCCAAAGGCCGCGTGGCGCCAGCAGCAATACGATCACCGCAGCCGCCCCCATGACGATCCAGTATTGGCCACCGGAATAGCCCGCCGCTGTCATCGCCTCGCGGGCGCCGATCAGGATGATCGTACCAAGCGCCGGACCGGTCAGCGTGCCGAGCCCGCCGATGACGGTGACGAACATCATGGTGATCATCCAGTTGATCTGGAAGGCGTCCTGCGGCGTGATGTACAGCGAGGTGATGTAATACAGCCCCCCCGCCGCCGAGGTGCCGGCTGCGGTCAGGCAAAACAGGATGAGATGCAGCCGTTTGACATCCACCCCGGCACTGGCGGCGGCGGCCTCGTTTTCGCGCAGGGCCAGCGTGGCCAGCCCCAGCCGGGTCCGCAGGAAGACACGCAGCGCCACCACCAGCGCCACTGCGCCAAAGGCGGCAATGGCAAAGGCGGGGCGTTCCGGCTCGCCGCTCAGCATGGTGCCGCCGGGGCGCAGGGTCATGCCGCTGGTGCCGCCCAGCCACTGGGCCTTGGCGGTGAGCTGCATCAGGATCTCGGCGACGACCCACATGCCGACGGCGAAATAGGCCTGTTTGAGGTGAAACATCACCAGCCCGAGTGGGATCGCCAGCAGCCCGATCAGACAGGGCACCAGCGCCAGCACCAGCCACAGCGGGATCGCGGTGTGATTGGCGATGTAAAACAGCGTATAGGCGCCGAGCCCGACAAAGGCCTGATGACCCAGTGACATCTGACCGGAGAAGCCGGCAAGCAGGTTCCACATCTGCGCCAGCAGAAAGATCACCAGCACTTCACAGAGCAAAAACAGCAGACCGGAGTCTATGAACAGGGCGCCGAGGATGGCAGCCATCAGCCCAGCTGCCAGCACAAGCAGTTCCGAGATACGGATCATGAGAGCCTCCCCGAGATGGCGCGCAGCACCAGGATGACGAAAAAGACGAGATGCACGTAAAGGAGCCCGGCATTGCCGTCGAAACGGGCGCTGACCACCTGGGTCATGCCCAGCAACAACCCGGCCCCGAGCGCGCCGCGGATAGATCCGATGCCACCCAGCACCACCACCTCGAAGGCGATCAACAGATGCGCCACGCCGGAAAAGGGAGAGACGCTGGCGCGCATCGCCAGGAGCACCCCGGCCAGCGCCGCAAGCCCCGCCGAGAGGGCAGCCACCTGCGCATGAACGCGGCGGATACGAATGCCCATCAGCTCGGCGATTTCGGGCCGGTCCGAAAGCGCGCGCACCTGGCGGCCAAAGCGGGTGCGAAAGATCAACAGCGCCAGCCCGCCAAAGGACAGCAGCGCAATCCCCAGCGTCAGCAGCGGCAGCAGGCCAAGAGAGAGCCCCCCAAAGGTGACCCGGGCCTGGCCCAGCCCACCGATATCGAGACCGCGCAGATTGGCGCCGACGCTCTCCACCAGCGCGTTGCGCAGGATCACCGCCAGACCGAAGGTCACCAGCATCGCCACCATCGGATCGCGAAAGGCCATGGCGCGTTCCACCGCCAGCGCCTGCATCGCGACGCCGAGAGCGGCACAGCCCAGAAAGGCGCCCGCCAAGACCAGCGCCAAGGGCAGCGCGGGAAACAGTGAAATCATCCCGACGGCCAGAAAGGCTCCGATGGTGATCAGCTCGCCCTGGGCCAGGTTGACCACCCGCAGGATGCCAAAGCTCAGCGCCAGCCCGACGCCGATCATGCCGTAGAGCCCACCCAGGGTGAGCCCCTGAAACAGAAGTTCGATCATCATCATTGTTCTGTTGCCACTCCGAAATAGGCGGCCTTGAGCGCGGCCGCGGTGACGCCCTGTGCGGCGCTTTGATGGGACACGCGCCCCTCCAGCAGGCAGACCACCTGATCGGCGGCGGCGCAGGCGCGGCTGACGTCCTGATCCACGATCACCAGCGACACGCCTTGCGCCCGCACCTGCGCCAGCGCGGCATAGACCTCGCCCACCACAAGCGGCGACAGGCCGAGCGAAATTTCGTCGCAGAGCAGAATGTCGGGGTTTGCGCTCAAAGCGCGACCGATGGCGAGCATCTGCTGTTGTCCGCCCGACAGGGTGGAGGGGCGTTGCAGGCGTCGCTCTGCCAGCACCGGAAACAGCGTATAGACGGTGGCAAGATCCCAGGGGCCCTTGCGCGCGCTCTGACCGACCAGCAGGTTTTCTTCGACGGTGAGGCTGTCAAACAGCAGCCGTCCCTCGGGCACCAGCGCCAGACCGGCGGAGGATGCGGCGCGCGGGTTGCCCCGGGCCAGCGGTTTGCCGTCGAGGGTGATCTCTCCCTGCCAATTGGGCACCAGGCCACAGAGCAGCCGTAAGAGGGTGGATTTCCCGGCCCCGTTGGCGCCGACAAGCGCCAGCGACTGCCCCGGCTCCAGCGCCAGCGACACATCGCGCAGCGCCTGGAACTGATCGTGCCAGGCGGAGAGGCTGTCAATGCGCAGAGATATCGTCATCGGGCACTCCCATATAGATTTCCTGAAGGCTGCGGTCGGCCCAGACCTCGGCAAATGGGCCGTCATGGGTCTTGGCGCCCTTGTCCATCACCACCAGTCGTTCGCAGGTGCCACGCAGGGCGGCGGGGATATGTTCCACCCAGACGATGGCGCGCCCCGCTTGCAGGCGGCGCACCAGCGCCATGATGGTTTCGACCTCCGGTTCGGTCAGCCCGGCGGCGATTTCATCCAGCAGCAGCAGGCGCGGACGGGCGGCGACCGCCTTGGCCAGCTCCAGCCGCTTGCGGTCCAGCAGCCCCAGCGCCCCGGCGGGCACGTCCGGGCGGGCGTCCAGCCCCACCATGGCGAGCACCTCGCGGCACCAGTCCTCGGCTTCGCGCTGGGGCAGGCGGGCCCCAAAGAGCGATGGCAGCAGCACGTTTTCGCGCAGGCTGAGGCGGCCAAAGGTCTGCGGGATCTGCGCGGCGCGCGCGATGCCTGCCACCACCCGCGCATGGGCCGGGACGCGAGAAATATCGCGCCCCTCAAAGCTCACCCGCCCGGCGCTGACCTGCTGATCCCCGGACAAGAGCGACAAGAATGTGCTCTTGCCCGCGCCATTGGGGCCGATCAATCCGACGCTCTCGCCGATGCGCAGCTCCAGATCGACCATGTCGACGGCCTGGATGGATCCGAATGTCTTGGTCGCGCCCTGAACCCGCAGCAAGACCGGTTCAGTCGCGCCCATCAGGCGGCACCCATCGGGATCATTTCGCCGTCCAGCGGTACAGCTGGCATGCCGGCGTTATGCACCACTTGCAGCTCCAGCGGGTAGGCGCCGCCGAGGGCGCGCCATTGGCCACCGACGATGCCCGTCGTCGCCACGCTCTTGATCGGGCTCTGGGCGAAGTTCACCGGGCCGATCACGGTTTCGGTGTTCAGGCTGGCGATGCCATCGCGCAGGGAGTCGGGGTCCAAGGGATCGGCGCAATTGGCGATCGCCGCCAGACCGACCTCCCACAGCGCATGGCCATAGCCCAGCGGCTGGGTCCATTGCCGGCCGGTTTCGCTCTCCCAGTCGGCGGCGAGCTGCGCGGCGGATTGACCGGTGATCGAAGAGCCAAAGGGAAAGCGCGGGGTCCACCAGACCTCGGTGCTCAGCCCGTTGGCGCTGGCCCCGAGCGCGGCAAGCGGGCCGGGGAACAGGAAGGCCGCCGCAATGGCGCCGGCCTTGGGGGACAGCCCCGCCTGCGCCACCTGGTTCCAGAACGGGATGAAGTGGTTGGGATACATGAACCCCGACAGGATATCGGTATCTGCATCGCGGAACTGGGCGATGGCGCTGGAGAAATCATTGGTCGCTTCCTGGAACTTACCGGCGGTAACTTCACGATAGCCGCCAGCCTTCAGCGCGCCCGGCAGACCCATCTCGGGATGCATCAAGCCTTGCCCGCCGGGGTTGTCCAGATAGAGCGTGCCGACCGTCTTATTGGTGTCGAGCATGTCAAACATCTGCACGAAATTCGCCAGAACCGTGTCGGTGCCGGAGAAGAAGTGGAACGTATAGGGGAAGCCTTCGACCGGATTGCCGCCGCGCGGGAACATCCAGCCCTGCCAGGGCACCATGGTGGAAATCGTCGGCACCCGGCGGGCATCGGCCAGCTCGCCCACTGCAAGCGCTCCGGCGCCGTCCTGCACCAGGATCAGATTGCAGCGTTCCCGCAGCACCAGTTCCTGCGCCACGGTGGCAGAGCGGTTTACGTCCGATTGGTTGTCACGGATCACCAGCTCGACCTGATAGGTCTTGCCATTGTGGCTGAGCCCATTGGCGAGATGCTGTTTGATGCGCGCAAGGGTCCAGTCCTCGGTCTCGCCAAAGGCGGCGCGGATGCCGGACAAGGATCCAATATAACCGATCTTGATGGTGGATCCGGCGGCGCGGACAAGGTTGGGGGCAAACATCGTGCTCGCGGCGGCCGCGGCACCATATTGAAGAGCCGTCCGACGGGACAGGCCCCGGCGGGTATCGTTATTGGTCATGATCTTTCTCCCTACATGCGGCAGCTGCACCGGGGTGCTGGTTCCTGTCGAACTCTAATGTTACCGCTGGTAACAGCTATCCACACTAACGTTTGAGCGGTCAACAATTTTTAGAGCACGGGGCGCAACTGCGTTGATCTGACTGGTTGCCTGAGGCTGCGACATTGCATAGATCTGGGGCAATCAGGCGGCTCATGACGGGGCGCGCCCAGACAGGAGGTGGCAGCTCCCGCCGCGAAAAAGAAAAATGAAAACCAATAGTTATCATCACAACGACCTGGCCAAGGCGTTGACCCGGGCGGCGTTGGATCTGATGGAGGAGCGCAACGGGCCACATTTTTCACTGCGCGAGCTGGCCCGTATCGTCGGGGTGACACATCCGTCGGTCTATCGGCATTTCAAGGATAAATCGGAGCTGCTCAATCGGTTGATGGACCAGGGAATCGACCGGATGCGCACCTATCAGCTGGCAGAACAGGCCGAGGCCCCGGATACGCCACTGGAGCAATTGCAGGCGCTCTGCACCGCCTATGTGCGGTTTGCGCGCGAGAATGCCGGGTTCTTCTCGTTGTTGTTTGACAGCTTTCACCATGCCGACTGTGATGTCGGGAGCCGGAAACGGTTCAATTCCGAAACGCTGGGCGCGCTGTTTTCGGCCATCGAACGCTGCCAGGAGGCGGGGATCCTCATTCCCGGGGATCCGGGGCGGATCGCTGGCTATCTTATCCTCGCGCCGCATGGGCTGGCGTCCTATACCGCGCGGGGGCTGGGGTTTGACCCTGCCGTGAACGACCGGCTGACCCTGATGGGGGTTAAAGAGCTGGCCTTTGTCGGGATCGCGCCGCTGCTTTGCAACCCGCCGGACCGCAGCGTGATCTCGGAGCTGGTCTTTGGTGCCGGTAGTGGCGGGCTGGCGGATCCGGACCCGGCCGAAGGGGCCGACCAATAGGCCGGCCCGAACAGGGATCCAGACGCGGGGGTTAAAGCGCGGAGCGCAGGCGTTCCAGGCTGCGTTCATCCACGAAACGCGGGGTGGAGCGCATATAGTCGGCAAAGGACTGCCCATAGCCCTTGAGCAGCCAGCGTTCCTCGTTCAGCACAAACAGGAAATAGAGCGCAAACAGCACCCCTGCGAGCGCCACGGTGATCCAGGACCCGGTGGTGATGCCCAGACCGACGGTGGCCAGCACGGAGGTCACATATTGCGGGTTGCGGGAATATTCATACATGCCACTGGTGACCAGCCCGTCGCTTTCGCAATAGGTATTGTCGAGCCCGAGGAACTTGTAGCCCCAGAGGGTGATCCCGAAGGCCACCACCATCACCGGCAGCCCCACCACATAGCGCAGCGGATGCCCCCAGCCGTTGACGCCGATCTCGGCGACGGCAAACACCACGGTGGCGCCGCAGAAGAGGCGAAACAGCCCAAAGGCCAGATGGTGACGCCAGCCCTCGGCGGCGGGCCAGAGACCAAGATCGGGGCGCTTGAGGCTGAGGCTGAGATGTCCGGCCAGTGCAAGGGCGGCAAGGGCTGCGACAATCAGGGCAATATCATGGAAGGTCAGGATGAGGTCGTACATGGCGGCGTCGGATCCCTATTTTGAAAGGCATGGCACAAATCTGCGCGGCCGGGCCGGACCCGGCGCGGTTTTCGCCTAGCAAGTCAATGTAACAGGAACACGGCTGTTGCGGTTGCACCGGTGCAGAGCGGCCCGCCTGCGGGGCCGTTCCGGCGGTTGCGTCAGACGATCAGAATTGATCGCCCGGTGCCCAGGACATGGAATGGATCGCGTTCCAGTCCTCTGCGCCGTTTGACTGGGCGAACCACACTGTCAGGTTTTCCTCGGAGGAGAGCGCCCAGGTGGCCTCGCGAATGTCCGGCGGATCGTCCTGCCTGCGGGCATCGTCAAACAGATTGGTCAGCTCGACCCGGAATTCCGGCACCACCGGGCCGAGGCTGAACTGGTCTTCGGCTGTCGGTGCGCCCAATTTCTGGCGCACGTCAGCAAAGGATTTGCCAAGCAACTCCGAACCCTGGCTGCTGCTTTCCATAGTGGTGTCTCCTTTTGAGTTCCCCGGGGCGCACCCTGTGGCCGCAGAGGCGAATGCAGCCGCCAGCACAGCGGCCAAGAGGGAGGGGGCGATCCGGCTCACTTCACGCTCTTTACTGAAAATGTCGTGTCCGGGATCATCTTGTTCAATTCGTCCACGAGGTGTTTTGCGTGGCGTTTCTTGACCTGATTGCCGAGGTTCATGATGGATTTCTTATGCGCGTGAAAGGCATTGGAGGCCTTGTATTCATCGGGCTGGCCGATGGCATGGCCGAATTCATGCGCCGCCACATCCATCTTGACCCCGCCACCGGCGCCCTTGTCCTCGGGTTGCAGGTCTTCGGTGTCCAGGGTGATTTCCTGCTTGCTCCAGTTCACCTTGGAGGTATTTGAGCCGCCCTTGGGGATCTTGAGGGCGAAAACCGTCCAGTGCTTGCCCTTCTTGCGGGGATCGACGTCAAAGAAAACGGTGAAGGTCTTATCCTTGAAATATTTGGCGAAGTCCGAGGTGCCGGAGACCGCCAGCACGAATTTTCCGCCCCAGGCCTTGCGAATGATCTTTTCGGTTTCCTTGTGGAAATCCTTCTGTTCCTTGGAAGTCCATTTCTTCACCGCGCCCTTGGTCTTGAAGATGTAATGCCAATATTGCCGCACCCAGATCTTCTGGTTGGCGCCGGTGAGCTCAAAATCCATGCGCTTGGTCTTGCGGGTGTAATCCATCTTGGCGGGTTTTGCGGGGCCGCTGAGGGCCGCCTTGAGCGCGGCGAGGGTGTTTGGCCCGGCCAGCCCGTCCACCTTGAGTGGCGGGTGGCGTTTCTGGAAGTCCCGCACGGCAGCTTCGGTCAGCGGGCCGAAAATACCATCGACGGCCAGTTTGGGTTTTGCATTTGCTTTGTTCAGATCGGCCTGAAGGCGCTCGACGTCTTTGCCCTTCGACCCCTGCTTCAGTACTGCCACTGGAGTGATCCCTAGACGATGAATAAAAACATGTGATGCGCGAAAGTCGTTGCGAAACAGACCCGGAAACCGGACGACGCGCGCAGAGAAAACAACGGCCGGGTGGAGTAATAATAATACCCGGTCATGATCAAGCATGGCAGATTGTGATGATTTTTTCAAGTCAGGCGCAGCACTCTTGCGCCAGGCCCGCAGGTCCGCGCGCGGCGGTTCCCTGGGGGCCGAGACGCGGCAGCGGGCTGGCGGGCAAGAAAAAGCCGCCCGAACCATAGGGTTGGGCGGCGAGATCTGGCGCGGGTGCGCTTACTTGAAGCTGCGGCTGTCCTTGACTTGATCCCAGGCCCACATGACCTCTTGCAGCTGTTCTTCCTGGCTGCGGTCGCCGCCATTCATATCCGGGTGCAGCACCTTGATGAGCTTTTTGTAGGCTTTGCGAATCTCGGCCTTGGTCCAGTCGTCGCGGGCCTCCAGGATCTCCAGCGCGCGGCGCTCGGTGGGCGGCAGGCGACGGCCGGACTGCTGGCCGCTCTTGCCCGGGTTGCGGGTGGCGTTCTGGCCCAGCACCTGATGCGGATCCTCGATGCCCAGACGCGCCCAGGCGCGGGCCTCGGGGTCGGTCATCGGTTTGGTCTGGCGTTCCCAGACCTTGTCCTTGGAGGCCTGCGCGTTCAGTTCGGCCTCGGTGGTGCCTTCAAAGAAGTTCCACTTTTGGTTGTATTCGCGCACATGCTCCTGGCAAAACCAGAAGAAATCATCCAGAACATCCGGTGCCTTGGGGGCGCGGAATTTACCGGGCTCGTTGCAACCCTCGTGATCGCAGACGCGCACGGAGGTCTCTGAGGCCCCGGAGACGCTGCGCCGCCCACGCGGATTTTTCTTCTTCGCGGAGCGGACGGACATATCGAAACCAAAGGGATCGGACTTGGTCATGGGGGAGCACCTTCTAGACGCATCTGTTCGACTCGGAGGCAGCAGTTTAGTCTAACGGTCGAGAGATAAAAGGGGGGCGGGCGCAGTTTTATGGACAACGAGCGGACAACAGGCGGAGCGACGTAGATATGAGCGTAAGAGACGAGATCGAGAGGGCCTTGCAGGCGGCCTTTGCGCCGAGAGACTTGCAGGTGGTGGACGACAGTGACAGCCATCGCGGCCATGCCGGGCACGATGGCCGGGGCGAGAGCCATTTCAACGTGAGGATCCGGGCCGACGCCTTTGACGGGCTGTCGCGGGTGGCGCAACATCGGGCGGTGCACAAGGCGCTGGGCGATATCGTGCCACGCATTCACGCGCTGGCGCTGGATATCGGCGCCTAGGCGCTTTCGCAGGGCCGCGCTGGCCCTGCGTTCGGCCTGATCTAGTCGTCGCTCTTGCCGCGGCTGGCGCGTGCCTTGAGCGCGGCGGTGACGCCGGAGACCGGGCTCAGCTCCTCGACCCCGTCGTCAGAGACCATGCGGCGGGCCCCGGCGCCGGGGACCTGTATGGCATCCGGCGGCGCTTCGGGGTCGCCTGCGGTGGCGGTCAGCGGTGCCGGTTCCGGCGCGTGCCGCGCTGCGATGCTGGGCGTTTCCGGTTTTGCCTGCACCGGGGCCGCGGCTTCGACGGTTGCGCTTGTGGCCGCGTCTGGCGCGGCCGCGGCGGCAGGGGTTGGCTCTGTGTGGCCAGCGTTGGCAAGGGGGCGGCGAAACACCAGAAGGTTGCGCCAGCTGGTCTTGGTGCCCGTGAGGCCGGAGCGTTCCTCGGAGGGCAGCATCTCGGCGCGCTGGAATTCCCAGCCCTGGGCGGCCATCTCGTTCAGCACCGCCTCGATGCCATTGGCAAAGCGCGCTTCGGGCGTTTTCACGCCGCGCGCCTTCTTGCCTCGGTTGGGGGCGGGCACAACTTTATATTCGTAGCTTTGCATCACTGCGTCCTGTGTGATCCTAGGCGGCCCTCATACAATGTTGTGCCGCGCTGAGAAAGAGCGGATCGCCCTCAGTCCTCGCTGGCGGTGGCGGGGATTTGCCCAGCCGCGCGGGCCGTCAGGTTCAGGCACATCTGCGTGGCAAGCGCCATGTCCTGCACCGAGATCCACTCCAACGGGCCGTGAATGCACTGCATGCCGGTGAAGAGATTCGGCGTCGGCGTGCCGAATTCGGTCAGCCGGGAGCCATCGGTGCCACCCCGGATCGGCACCGAGAGCGGCTCGATCCCGAGATCACGGCAGGCGTCATTGGCCAGCTCCACCGGGGTCATGTCCTTTTCCAGCCAATAGCGCATGTTGCGATACTGGTGGCTGATCTCGCAGGTGATCACGGCGCGCGGCTCCGTTGCGGCCACGGTGTCGCAGACGCTGCGCAGAAGCGCGCCCTTGGCTTCCAGCCCCTCCATCTCGAAATCGCGCAGGATGAAGCGGATCTCCATCTCGGAGGAGCCGCCGATCATATCGGTGGCGTGGATGAAGCCTTCGCGGTCGTCGGTGGTTTCCGGCGTCATGGTGGCCTGCGGCAGGGTCTGGATGATCTTGGCGGCCAGGTGAATGGCGTTGACCATCTTCTCCTTGGCAAGGCCCGGGTGGATCGACACGCCGGAGATCTTCACGATGCCACGATCAGCAGAGAAGCTCTCGTATTCGATTTCGCCCAGCTCGCCGCCATCCAGCGTATAGGCGAAATCGGCCTTGAGATCCTGTTGCAGCTGGGGCTGCACGCCGCGCCCGATTTCCTCGTCCGGGGTGAAGGCGAGCCGCAACGGCGGGCGGGGGGCATCGGGGTTTTGCAGGAGATGCTCGGCCATGGTCATCAGGATCGCAACGCCCGCCTTGTCATCGGCGCCCAGAAGGGTGGTGCCGGAGGCGGTGATCAGGTCATGGCCGATCTTGGTGGACAGATAGGGGTGATCTTTGGGCGAGAGCACCAGTTCGGGATCGTCGGGAAAGGTGATATCGCCGCCGTTGTAGCCCTTGATCACGCGCGGCTTGACGCCGGTGGCGTTGAACTGCGGCGCGGTGTCCACATGGGCGAGGAAGCCCACGGTGGGAGCCTCCGTGGTGCCGGGAATGGTCGCCAGAACAACGCCATAGTCGGTGAGGGTGACATCCTGCGCGCCCATCGCGGTCAGCTCGTCGCGCAACAGGTTCAGCATGTCGAGCTGGCATGTGGTGCTGGGCGAGGTCGGCGAGTTTTCATCGCTCTGGCTGTCGATGGCGGCGTAGCGGGTGAGGCGGGTTTCTAGGGCATCCGTGAAAGGCGTTGTCATCAATAAGCTCCTGCTGTTGATGGCAAGATTGCGGAGCAGCGCGGGGAGGTCAAGCGCCCTTGCCGTGTGGCGCGCGCCGGGGCAGTGTGGTCGCATTGGATGGTGCGGATTTGGGCAGGCAATGGTGCGGGTTGAAGAGATTGTAGATCGCGAGAGTTTTGAGGCGTGGCTGGAGGAATTGCCAAAGGCGTGCCGAGCTCAAGCTTCCGTCGCCATCTCGACGCGTGCAGCGTTGAAAGCATTTCCCTTTTGGGTAGCAGAACTGGAGACTGATTGGGCCAGAGTGCACCAAGTTTCACCCTTCCCGATAGTTCGCTCTATTTTATTTGCTCAAGCCTTTTGCCATATTGGTTTCGTGGGAGAGAAGGTTTTTGAACAAGCTGCTGCTGGCATTGGAGCAGTTGCTGACCACGGAATGATTGGAGCGCACGCATACGAAGCAGCCTATATCGCTCAATGTGCTGTTAACGCGGCTGCCGAGCCGGAGAATTGGCACTATCTTGCCGCGAACGTTGCGAGCGCTGTAGGCGCATTGGGAACATACAATATTTTGTGGCGCGAAACACAATTGGATTGTTTTGCTAGGGTTGATACGTTTGAACAACGACTATGGTCCGAGCATCCACCAAGCGAGATTGCAACCGCCTGGACCACTGGGCGGACATGGATGCAAGCCCGACCCGGCTATGGCTTCTGGATCCGCTGGTATGAGGCCGCGCTTGCTGGTCGCCCGCTGACCGGAGATTGGCAGAGCCATTGGCAATTGATGTATGACGTCGCCCTGATTGATCCTGCGGATTGGGACAAGGGCGCGGAACATGTGGCAGGGGTGATTGACCTCATTTCCCAAAAACAGGCGTTGCAACGGGACTTCGCCCAGATCAAGCGCGCGTTGGAGCATGAGATTTTCAACGCTGAAACCCTTGGACAGCACCGCGACAACCTTCCCGATGATCTGCCGCCCTCGCGCGTCGTTCAGTATCGGGCGCAGTTGCGAGAGGTTCTGGAGGAGTTGGAGGCGGTTGAGGCCGCGTTGAAGCCTCCGGTCCCGGATGCGGAGGTTTTGGAAGAGGCGACAGGGCGGCTGCGTGCGGTCTGGGCTAAAATCAAACAATATCCGTTGGCCGCTGGGTTCGTTGTGTTGATGGGAGCAGGCGTAACCGGAGCGGTGGGCCAATTGGGGGTGCGCGGCATGGATTGGGTCATCGACGAAGGCGTCCCAGCACTCCTCCGCCAGATAAAAGACATCAAGCCAAAGTCCAGTCCCCTAACTCAGCCATCCAAAGAATGGGAAAAGCCGCCCGTTGATGTTTAGAAGTTAGGGCCGCGCCCGACCTCGGGTGGGTGCGAAGCGCCCTCCCAGGGGGGAGGTCGGGCGCGGCCCGGTCTGGCGACCGGGCGAGACGGAAACAAAAAAAAGGCGCCCCGGATAGAGCGCCTTTTGTAATCGTTGTGCTGTCCCGTCAGCCCAGTTTCTTGGCGACCAGCTCGTTGACCGCTTTGGGGTTGGCCTTGCCGCCGGTGGCTTTCATCACCTGACCGACGAACCAGCCCGCGAGTTTCGGGTTCTGTTTCGCCTTTTCCACCTGCGCCGGGTTGGCGGCGATGATCTCATCGAGCGCGGCCTCGATGGCGCCGGTGTCTGTCACCTGCTTCATGCCGCGGGCTTCGACGATTTCCGCTGGGTCGCCGCCTTCGGTATAGACGATCTCAAAGAGATCCTTGGCGATCTTGCCGGAGATGGCATCAGAGGCAATGAGGTCGATCACACCGCCGAGCTGCGCCGGGGTGACCGGGCTGTCGGTGATGTCGCGATCGTCCTTCTTGAGGCGACCGAAGAGCTCGTTGATGACCCAGTTCGCCGCCAGCTTGCCGTTGCGGCCCTTGGCCACCTCGTCAAAGTAATTGGCGCTCTCCAGATCTGCGGTCAGCACGGAGGCATCATAGTCGGTGAGGCCGAAATCTTTGATGAAGCGGGCTTTTTTCTCGTCCGGCAGCTCGGGCAGCTTGGATTTGATATCATCCACCCAGTCCTGTTCGATCTCCAGCGGCAGCAGGTCAGGATCGGGGAAGTAGCGGTAATCATGCGCCTCTTCCTTGGAGCGCATGGAACGGGTTTCGCCCTTGTCGGGATCATAGAGCCGGGTTTCCTGCTCGACCTCGCCGCCGCTCTCAACAATGGCGATCTGGCGACGGGCCTCGACCTCGATGGCCTGCTGGATAAAGCGCATGGAGTTCATGTTCTTGATCTCGCAGCGGGTGCCGAGATGGGAGAAATCCTGCGTTTCCTGATATTTCTCGTACTGACCGGCGCGGCAGATGGAGACGTTCACATCAGCGCGCAGGTTGCCGTTTTGCATGTTGCCGTCGCAGGTGCCCAGGTAGCGCATGATCTGGCGCAGCTTGGCGATATAGGCGGCGGCCTCTTCGGGGCCACGGATATCGGGGCGCGAGACGATCTCCATCAGGCAGACGCCGGTACGGTTGAGATCGACAAAGGACATGCTCGGGTCCATGTCGTGGATGGATTTGCCGGCGTCCTGCTCCATGTGGATACGTTCGATGCGCACCAGACGCGCGGTGCCGTCGCCGAGTTCCACCAGCACCTCGCCCTCGCCGACGATGGGGTGATAGAGCTGCGAGATCTGATAGCCCTGCGGCAGGTCGGGATAGAAATAGTTCTTGCGGTCAAAGGCGGACCAGAGGTTGATATCAGCCTTGAGGCCCAGCCCGGTGCGCACCGCCTGTTCGACGCAATAGTCGTTGATCACCGGCAGCATGCCGGGCATGGCCGCATCCACGAAGGCGACGTTGGAGTTCGGCTCAGCGCCGAATTGGGTCGATGCGCCGGAAAACAGCTTTGCCTTGGAGCTGACCTGGGCATGTACCTCCATGCCGATGACCAATTCCCAGTCATGCTTGGCGCCCGCGATTACCTTGGGCTTGGGGAGTTCATATGTCAGGTCGAGCATGGTTTTCCGCCGTATCCGATTGTCCTTGTTTGGCAAGCGTTCTAGGCGCGCGCGCGCTGAGGGGCAAGGGGCAATGCCTGTGGTGCGGCTGATCCGGCGCAAAACGCGGAAACAGGCGGCACGCTTTCCGGCGCCGCCTGCAAAACGGGAGAACGGGACCTCAGTTCACGTATTTGTTGACGATCACGTCATAGGTGCCGTCACTGCGCATCTCCGCCAGCGCCTGCGCCAGCTTGTCGGCCACGGCGGCATCAAATTCCGCATTTGCGGCCAACCACATATGGGAGCTGCGCACCGGGGCGCCGATAATGATCGTATTGGGGTCGATGCCGGCTTCCTTCACCGCGTGGAGCACACGCTGGTTGAAGGTATACCAGGCATCCACGCGACCGCCGGTGAGCAGCCGTGCGGCTGTGGCGGTGTCGGTTGTGGACTGCAAATCCGCGAAGCCAAGCTCCAGCAGGTATTTTTCCCGCGGGGTGCCCCCCAGCGTCGCAATGCGTTTCAGGCTGCGGGCGTCGTCGACGGAGTTCACGGCGCCAGAGGTGGTTGCAAAGACTTCATTGGCGACGATCATCTCGGCGATCCAGGTATAGGTCGTTTCGCGCGACGCGGTGCGTGATGTGGTGAACAGCAGCGCATTGGGCGTCGTCTGTGCCACGGCCTGCGCGCGTTTCCACGGCAGATACTCGATATCGATCGCGACGCCCGACCGTTTGGACATCTCTTCCAGCAATTCGTGAGAAATACCAGGCATGTCCTGATCGGATCCGAGCGTGAACGGCGGAAGAACCGCAGTATAGGCTTTGATCGCCTCCGCGCGCGCATTGTCCATGGTTGAGAGAAGGAAAGAAGCAGCCAGAGCGATGGCCCACTTTAGATTTTTGATCGACACTTGGGAAACCTCCAGTTTGCGGCGATGAACCAACCGGTTTAGGAGGCATTTGCCGCGACTGAGTACAATTTAACGGGTCTAGTGGCGTTTGTTTGTAAAGGCGCAGGGCTTAAGAAAAGGATAATGGCGCCGACAGGTGAAGGGTGCGCGTGTTCTTTGCTTGGCCTCGAGCTTCGCTGTCGCTAAGACAGTGCTCCGGCTTCCAGAGGGGGGAGCCGCGGCAACAACAGGAGCAGCACGTCTTGGACACGACCCTTCGAATTGCTCGAAAAATCTCTGACGAAATCGGATCTTCGGTCCAGCAGGTGAATTCAGCCGTTGCGCTGCTGGATGAGGGGGCGACGGTGCCCTTCATCGCGCGCTACCGGAAAGAAGCCACCGGCGGGCTGGATGATACCCAACTGCGCACCCTGAACGAGCGGTTGGACTACCTGCGCGAGATGGAAAAACGCCGGGCGGCGATCCTTGAGTCGATCAAATCGCAGGACAAGCTGACCGATGATCTGGCGGCGGCGATCACCAGGGCAGAAACCAAGGCCGAGCTGGAAGACATCTATCTGCCCTATAAGCCCAAGCGCCGCACAAAGGCGATGATCGCGCGGGAAAACGGGCTGGAGCCGCTGCTGGAGGCGATTCTCGCGGATCGCGCAGCGGATCCGGAGGCGCTGGCGGCGGGCTATCTTTCTGACGCGGTGACCGAGATCAAAGACGCGCTGAATGGTGCGCGCGACATCCTGACCGAACGTTTGACGGAAAACGCCGAACTTCTGGGGCGTCTGCGCGGCTATCTTCAGGCCGAGGCGGTGCTGACGGCCAAGGTGGTCCCGGGGCAGGAACAGGCAGGGGCGAAGTTTTCCGACTATTTCGAACATTCCGAGACCTGGAAAAACGTGCCCTCGCATCGGGCGCTGGCGATGTTGCGGGGCTCCAACGAGGGGGTGCTGACGCTGGATATCGCGCCTCCGGGGGAGGAGGGGGCGAGCCGCGCCGAAGAGATGGTCGCCGCCGTTCTGGAGGTGCGCGGCAATGGCGCGGGCGACAAATGGCTGCGCAAGGTGGCGGGCTGGTGCTGGCGGGGGAAGCTGTCGCTTTCGATGATGCTGGAGCTGATGGGCGACCTTAGGGCCCGCGCGCAGGAGGAGGCCATCCAGGTCTTTGCCCGCAACCTCAAGGATCTGCTCTTTGCAGCGCCGGCCGGTGCGCGACCGACGCTCGGGCTGGATCCGGGCATTCGCACCGGCGTTAAGGCGGCAGTGGTTGACGCGACCGGGAAATTGGTGGCCACCGAGACCCTCTACCCGTTTCAGCCAAAGAATGACCTGCGGGGCGCGCAGGTCTCGATCCTGAAGCTGATCGCCGAACATGGGGTCGAGCTGATCGCGATCGGCAATGGCACCGCCAGCCGCGAGACCGAACGTATGGTGGCCGAGGTCATCAAGAACCTGCCCGCCAAGGTCAAGGCGCCCACCAAGGTGGTGGTCTCCGAGGCGGGGGCCTCGGTCTATTCCGCCTCCGAACTGGCGGCGCGGGAATTCCCCGATCTGGACGTCAGCCTGCGCGGAGCGGTCTCCATCGCGCGGCGCCTGCAAGATCCGCTGGCCGAGCTGGTCAAGATCGAACCCAAAAGCATCGGCGTCGGCCAGTATCAGCACGATGTGGATCAGCACAAACTCTCGAAATCGCTGGAGGCGGTGATCGAGGATGTGGTGAACGCGGTGGGCGTGGACCTCAATATGGCCTCGGCCCCCTTGCTGGCGCATGTCTCGGGCCTCGGGCCGGGCCTGGCGGAAGCCATTGTGTCGCATCGCGACGTCAACGGCGCCTTTGCAAGCCGCAAGGAGCTGCTGAAGGTGGCGCGCCTCGGTCCCAAGGCCTTTGAGCAATGCGCCGGGTTCCTGCGCATCCAGGGCGGCACAGAACCGCTGGACGCCTCCGCCGTTCACCCCGAAAGCTACGCCGTGGCGCGCAAGATCGTGGCCGCCTGTGGCCGCGACATCCGCCAGATCATGGGCGATGGCGCGGCGCTGAAATCCCTGCGCGCCGAACACTTCGTCGAGGGCGAGGTCGGCCTGCCCACTGTGCGCGATATCTTTGCCGAGCTGGAAAAACCGGGCCGCGACCCGCGTCCGAGCTTTGTCACCGCCAGCTTCACCGATGGGGTGGAGCAGATCACCGATCTGAAGCCCGGCATGGTGCTGGAAGGCACGGTCACCAATGTCGCCGCCTTTGGCGCCTTTGTCGATATCGGGGTGCATCAGGACGGGCTGGTCCATGTCAGCCAATTGGCCGACAAATTCGTGAAAGACCCGCATGAGGTGGTGAAGACCGGCCAGGTGGTCAAGGTCACCGTGGTCGAGGTGGACGTGGCGCGCAAACGCATTGGCCTGACGATGAAAAAGGATGGCGGCGCCTCCGCCAAGGAGGACCGCAGGGCCCGCGACAGCCAGGCCGGCGCCGGTCCCCGGGGACGGGGACCACAGCCCCAGCGCGGCAAGATGTCCGCCGCACCAAAGAGCAAAGCCGGCAATGACACTGGCGCGCTGGGCGCGGCTCTCATGGATGCGTTCAAGAAAAAATGATCTGGGTCAGGCGCAGGGCTTAGGGCTCAGGCGCCTGTCCCTTCTTCTAACCAAAATATCCCGGGGGTGAGACCCCGAAAGGGGGCGAGGGGGCAGCGCCCCCTTTACCCTGCCATCACCTCGGGGCCTTCGGGGGTGAAGACCACGCGGCACCCCGCGTCGATTTCCTCGCGAAACAGATCGGCAATCGCGCGCAGCGCTTGCGAGCGGCCCCGTTCGGCGAAATGTCGGAGCGAGCGCACCGGGGCGTCATTGTCAAATCCGGCGGCGGCATGGGCCCATATCATCGGATTGAGCTCGCGCAGGTGGTTGCGGATCAGCCAATTGGCCGCCTCGGCCACCTCGGCGCGCACCTGACGCGCGTCTGGCATCGCCGCGTCGGCGGGTTTCAGCGCCACGCTGCAATAGGCGGACAACAGGTTCACCCGATCCTGGCTCGGCCTGCGCTCCACGATATCGGCAATCCCATCGAGGAAGAACTGCACATCCACCGTCAGGCAGGCGGCATCGCTGCGGGCGAGGGCGTCGAAATAGACCCAGGTATAGCCCGCCGCACCCCATTGGGGCTCAACCAGCGCGGCGACCCGGCGGGCCTCCAGATCCAGTGCGCTCAACCCGTGCTTGCCCTGTTCCACCAGATGGCTGCCAAGCGCGCGCATGTGGCGCGGGTTGAGCGGATCCAGTCGGATCAAAGCGCAGTAATCATCGGCGATCCGGCGCGGTGTCGCGGGTTCCTGCGCGCAATAGAGCGCGCAGCGCGCTGCGGTGACAAAGGGGCGCTGGGCGGCGGCCTCGGCCAGCGGGGCAAGGAGCACCTCGGCCCGCTTTTGATGCGCCGCCGCCCGCGCCTGCAATGGCGCTTGCTGGCGCGGCTGCGCGTCAGCGGTGCGGCGGCAGGCCCAGGCGATATCCAGATGCGCCAGCGCCACCAGCGTCGAGATCTCCACCCCGCGCCCGAGGTCCAGCCGGATACGCTCCAGCGCCATAATCCCGTCGAGGGTGATGCGATCCGTCAGCGGCAGCCCTTCGCTCAGCGCATGTTCCACGGCGTTCACAACATCAGCGCGCGCGCCATAGGCGATAAGATCGGCGATCGGCATGCCCTCGGGGGTTGCCGCTTGCGCGCCGTCTGCGGCGCGGATACGGGCTTCGACCTCGCGCCATCGGTCTTGTCTGGCCAGGAATTGCCCCTCGGCAATGGCGGCGTCTTCGGCCTCGTTTTCGGCGTTGCGGTCTGGCACCGGGATCGACAGCACCTGATCCAGCTGCACATCCATTGCGGGGCGCGCCGCCTTGACGCGCTGCGGCAGGTGCAGCCCGCGCGGGGACAGCAGCGCAGGCATGCGGGCTGTGACCAGGCGCAACGCCTTTTTCAAACCATGTGTTGCCGGCAGGGCGGAAAGAGGCATCGCGTTGTCCCAGGTCTTGTGGCGCAGTCTTGATAAGATCTGAGTGTCGGCAAGATTTGGGGCGGGGCCGGGGAGTTTGACAGGCCAATTGCGGCCCGCGCGGCGCAAAAACCGGCAAGAGCGCGGCATTTTGCCGAAACGCTCGCGAAACCGGCAGATCGCCGCTGATTGATGCCAATCAGAGAACGTTAAAATGCTGTCTTTTCACGGGGATGGCGCGGGTTTCCAGCGCCTGTTCAAAGGCCCGGTGGTTGGGGGTGACTTCCGGTGGCAGCCGGTGATGGGTGCCGGGTTTGGTGTGCACCGTGGCGCGGATTGAAAAATCCCAGCGGGTCAGCAGCACCACATGGTCGATTTCGCGCAGCGCGATATCGGCCTCGCTGCGCGCGGAACGCCAGCGCAGGGCGGTGTCATCCATTTCGAGCCAGGCCGCGGGATTGCGCCAGAGCTCCCATAGTGCGGGCAGCAGCGGCAGGGCAAGCAGTGCGACAATCCAGAGCCGCGCCTGAAACAGCGCCAAGAGCGCCAGCAGCACCAACAGCCAAAGCGCCACAAACAGCAACGCCTTGAGCGAGCGCGCATCCCGGTCAAAGCGGAATGCGCGCGGAACTGATGCGGTGAGTTCAGGCATCGAGAATGCGGCTGACCATCTCATTGGTGTCGCGGCTGAGCCCCTCGACCGATTTGATCCGCTGCAAGGCGGCGCGGATCAGGCCCTGGCGGGATGCGTCATAGCGTTTCCAGGTCTGGAAGGCGGTGCACATGCGGGCGGTGGTCTGCGGGTTCAGCGGATCAAGGGCGATCAGCTGTTCCGCGAGCAGATCATAGCCCGCGCCATCGGCCTGATGAAAACCGGCGTGGTTCATCGAGAGCGCCCCCATCACCGCGCGGAAGCGGTTGGGGTTCTTGATGGTAAAGAGCGCATGGCCGGTCAATTCCCGCGCCACGCTGGCGGCGCGTTCGGGCCGGGCGGTGGCCACTTGCAGCGCGAACCACTTGTCCATCACCAGCCGGTCTCCCTGCCATTGCTCAAAAAACGCGCGGCTCTGGGCCTCGCCCTTTCCGGCCTTCAGGAGACAGGCCAGCGCGCTGTTTTGCACCGTCATATTGTCGGCGTTTGCGAATTGCCTTGCTGCGGCCTCGCCGCCGTCAAGCCGGGTCAGAAGCCCGAGGATACGCCCGTTCAGTGCGCGCAGGCCCGCGTCCCTTGCATCGGGGCGGAAGGGGCCATCGACCTGGGTGGCGGCAAAGAGGCGCGGCAGGCTGTCGGCGAGGCTTTGTGCCAGGGTCTGGGAAAAGGTCTCCGCCGCGTCGAAAATCGCATCCGGGTCGGGGGTGATCCCCTGATCAAACAGCGCCTGGGCGATCTCGCTTTCGCTCGGCGGGGCCAGCACCAGGGCGCGGAAGGCGGGGTCCAATGTGTCGTCGCGCAGCAGGGTGCTCAGCGCCGCCAGGTAATCTGCACCGGGGCTGGCGCCTTCGGTCACCATGGCGATGCGCGCGGCCTTGGCCAGCTCGCGGCCTGCCTCCCAGCGGTTGAAGGGATCGGTGTCATGGGCCAACAGAAAGGCGCGCTCGGCGGCGCTGCTTTCGCGCTCCAGGATCACCGGCGCCGAGAAGTCGCGCAGGATCGAGGGGATCGGCCGGGCATTGAGCCCGTCAAAGGAGAAGCTCTGCTCGGCCTTTGTCATTTCCAGCACCTTTGTGGGCAGCACCTCGTCGCCATTGGGGTTGAGCAGACCGACGGCGATGGGGATCACCTTGGGGTCTTTTTCCGGCTGGCCGGGTGTCGGTGGGGTGCTCTGGCGGAAGGTCAGCGTGTAGGTGCCCTCTGCATAGCTTTCCTCAACCGAGAGGCGAGGCGTTCCGGCCTGGCTGTACCAGTTTTTGAACTGCGCCAGATCGCGGCCGGTGGAGTCCTCAAAGACCTTGATCCAGTCCTCGATGGTGCAGGCCTGACCGTCGTGGCGCTCAAAGTAGAGATCCAGTGCCTGGTAATACGCCGCGTCGCCCACAAGGCGTTTGAGCATGCCGATCACCTCGGCGCCCTTTTCATAGACGGTGGCGGTATAGAAGTTGTTGATCTCCTGAAACGCCTCGGGGCGCACCGGATGGGCAAGGGGGCCGTTGTCCTCGGGGAACTGGCGCGCGCGCAGATCAATCGCGTCGTCGATCCGTTTCACCGGCGCAGAGCGCATATCGGCGGTGAACTGGGCATCGCGGAACACTGTCAGCCCCTCTTTCAGGCAGAGCTGGAACCAGTCGCGGCAGGTGATCCGGTTGCCGGTCCAGTTGTGAAAATACTCATGGGCAATAATTGCCTCAATTCTCTCAAAATTTAAATCAGTTGAGGTCTCAGGGCTGGCGAGGACGCAAGAAGAGTTGAAAATGTTCAAGCCCTTGTTCTCCATCGCGCCCATGTTGAAGTCGTCCACGGCGACGATATTGAACACATCGAGGTCGTATTCACGGCCATAGGTGTCCTCGTCCCATTTCATCGACTTCTTCAGCGCCTCCATGCCAAAGGCGCATTTGTTTTCGTCGCCGGGGCGCACCCAGATGTTCAACTCCACCGCCTTGCCGGACATGGTGGTGAAGCTGTCGGGATGGTTCACCAGATCGCCCGCGACCAGTGCAAACAGATAGGCCGGTTTCGGCCAGGGGTCGTGCCATTCGGCAAAGCCCGCGCCGGAGGCCACCGGGTTGCCATTGGAGAGCAGCACCTTTTCAGTCCCCTCAATGCGCACGCTGAAGGTGCTCATGACGTCGGGGCGGTCGGGGTAATAGGTGATCTTGCGAAAGCCTTCGGCCTCGCATTGGGTGCAATACATGCCGTTGGACATATAAAGCCCCTCCAGCGCGGTGTTCGCCTTGGGGTTGATTTCAACCTCCGCCTCCCAGGTGAAGGGCTGGTCGGGAACGGCGCAGGTGAGGCCGTGATCGGTGAGCTCCGGCGTGACCTCCGTGCCATCAATGCGGGCCGAGATCAGCGAGAGCGCCTCGCCATGCAAAAAAAACCGGGGCGCGGCGACATCGGGTTTCGCGGCAAAGCGGATCCTGGACAGCACGCGGGTGGTTTCCGGCGCGAGGCGAAAGGTCAGCTCCACGCTTTCCACATCAAAGCCAAAGGGCGTGTAGTCCTTCAGATAGAAGGTCTCGGGCTGGGTGGCGGGGGCGGCATCTTTCATCGGGGGATCCTTCTGCTGTCGGGGCGGGCGCGGGGCGCTTTCCCCTAGAGGTATGCAAGCGCAGGCGGCGGGACAAGCATCCTTCTGGCGCGGGCGGGCCGCGCAGGCGCATCTTTTGGAAAAAATTGAAAATCCTGTACTGGAAAACACGCGCGGCCAAAGGGCTCGATTTGTTGCCGATCGGAAACTTTTGCCGTATCAGACGGCATGCAATCGTGCACCGCCAGGAGGAGCAGAATATGAGTCGGATCGAACGGAACGGGCTTCAGGTGGCTGCCCCCTTGGCGGCCTTTATCGAGGATGCGGCGCTGCCGGGCACTGGCGTCAGTGCCGATGCGTTTTGGACCGGGCTTGCCGGTCTGGTCGAGGGCATGGGCGATGAGAACCGCGCGCTTCTGGCCAAACGCGAAACGATCCAGGGGCAGATCGACGCCTGGCATCTGGAACGGCGCGGCCAGAGCCATGACGCGGCGGCCTATAAGGCGTTCTTGCAGGAGATCGGCTATCTGGTGCCCGAGGGCGATGATTTCGAGGTGGAGACCGCCAATGTCGACCCCGAGATCGCGCATCTGCCGGGACCGCAGCTGGTGGTGCCGATCACCAACGCCCGCTTTGCGCTGAACGCGGCGAATGCCCGCTGGGGCAGCCTTTATGATGCGCTTTATGGCACAGACGCCATGGGCGACCTGCCCGAGGGCAAGGGCTATGACGCGGCGCGCGGCGCGCGGGTGATCGCCTGGGGGCGTGGCTTCCTCGATGAGACCTTCCCGCTGGCGAGCGGCTCCTGGTCCGATATTTCCGGCCTGCGGGTTGAGGATGGCGCCCTGGTGCCGGCGCTGAAAGACGCCAGCCAGTTTGCGGGCTATGTCGGCGACACTGCTACTCCGACACGTATTGTTTTGAAAAACAACGGGCTGCACGCGATCCTTGAGATCGACGCGGCCGGCAACATCGGCAAGGATGACGCCGCAGGGATCAATGACATCACGCTGGAAAGCGCGCTGTCGACGATCATGGATTGCGAAGATTCCGTCGCCTGTGTGGACGCCGAAGACAAGGTTACCGCCTATTCCAACTGGCTGGGCCTGATGAAACGCGATCTGGCCGAGGAGGTCAGCAAGGGTGGCACAAGCTTTACCCGCGTTTTGAACGACGACATCGCCTATACCGCAGCGAATGGCGAGGCGGCGGTGCTCAAGGGGCGGTCCCTGCTCCTGGTGCGCAACGTCGGCCATCTGATGACCAACCCGGCCATTCTGGACAGCGCGGGCCGAGGCGGGCGAGGGGCTGCTGGATGCGATGATCACCGTTCTGATCGCCATGCATGACCTCAAATCCGAAGGCGGCAACTCGCTGCATGGCTCGGTCTATGTGGTGAAGCCGAAGATGCACGGGCCGGAAGAGGTCGCCTTTGCGGTGAAAATCTTTGACCATGTGGAAGACGCGCTGGGCCTGCCGCGCAACACCGTCAAGATCGGCATCATGGACGAGGAACGCCGCACATCGGTTAACCTCAAGGAATGTATCCGCGCCGCAAAATCCCGCGTTGCCTTTATCAACACCGGCTTCCTGGACCGCACCGGCGACGAGATCCACACCTCGATGGAAGCGGGGCCGATGCTGCCCAAGGGCGAGATGAAGGGCACCGCCTGGATCGCGTCTTATGAGGATCGCAACGTCGATATCGGGCTTGCCTGCGGGCTGAAGGGGCGCGCGCAGATCGGCAAGGGCATGTGGGCCATGCCCGACCGTATGGGCGAGATGCTGGCGGCCAAGATTGGCCATCCGCAATCCGGCGCGACCTGCGCCTGGGTGCCGTCGCCCACCGCCGCGACCCTGCACGCCACACACTATCACAAGATCGACGTGCTGGCTCGTCAGGACGAGCTCAAGGCCGGTGGCGCGCGCGGGACGCTTGACGATCTGCTGAGCATTCCGGTGATGGAGGGGCAGAACCTCTCGGAGGCGGAGATCGCCAATGAGATTGAAAACAACGCACAGGGCATCCTTGGCTATGTGGTGCGCTGGGTCGATCAGGGCGTGGGCTGCTCCAAGGTGCCGGACATCAATAATGTCGGTCTGATGGAAGACCGCGCCACCTGCCGCATCTCCAGCCAGGCGCTGGCCAATTGGCTGCATCATGGTGTGGTCTCGGAAGAGCAGGTCATGGCCGCGATGCAGAAAATGGCGGCTGTGGTGGATGGCCAGAACGCCGGTGATCCCGCCTATCGCCCGATGGCGCCGGGCTTTGACGGTGTCGCCTTTCAGGCGGCCTGCGATCTGGTCTTCAAGGGCCGGGTGCAGCCCTCGGGCTATACCGAGCCGGTGCTGCATGCCCGCCGCCTGGAGCTGAAAGCCCAGGGGTGATGCGCCCCGCTGTTGAGTGAGCGACAAGACCATTTGGCCGGGGTAAATGTCCCGGCCAATTTTTCACCGATAAGGCTTGGAACGCGGCTCCGTTTGCCTGATTTTTTCGCAGACCCCCTGTGCGTCAACGCACAGGCACCTGCGCCACCGCTTTGAATTGCGCGCACAGTCGTCGCGGCTTTAGTCTGCTGTATTGTCATTCGACATCTATCGCAGAGACCGGAGATCCAGATCGTGCGCCCCAAAATCGGTATTATCGGCAATTCCTACCTGATCAATGATGACTACCCGACCCATGCAGGTGGGACGATGAATTCTGATGCCGTATCGCGCGTGTCTGGCTGTTTGCCGCTGCTGATCCCGACCGATCCGCGGTTTGTCACCGTCGAAGAGCTGCTGGAGTGTTTCGACGGCTTCCTGCTGACCGGCGGGCGGCCCAATGTGCACCCGGAGGAATATGGCGAAGACCCCACCGAGGCCCATGGCGATTTTGACCGGGCGCGGGATGCAATCACCCTGCCATTGGTTCGCGCCTGCGTTGAGCGCGGCCAGCCCTTCATGGGCATCTGTCGCGGCTTTCAGGAGGTCAATGTGGCGATGGGTGGCACGCTCTACCCCGAGATCCGCGATCTGCCGGGGCGGATGAATCACCGCATGCCGCCGGATGGCACCATCGAGGAAAAATTCGCGCTGCGCCATCCGGTGACCCTGACCGAAGGCGGCGTCTTCCACCAGCTGCTGGGCGCCACCGAGGTGATGACCAACACGCTGCATGGTCAGGGCATCAAGTCGCCGGGCAGCCGGATTGTGATTGATGGACAGGCCGCGGACGGCACCCCGGAGGCGATCTATGTAAAGGACGCGCCCGGCTTTACGCTCTCGGTGCAATGGCATCCCGAGTATTGCGCCGACCAGGATCCGGTGTCGCGGCCGCTGTTTGAGGCCCTCGGCGCCGCGGCAAGAGCCTGGGCCGCCGGGGAGCGCGCAACCGCACTGCAACTCAGCGCCTGAGAGGCAGAGCAGGGGGCGCGCAGGTGCCGGGCCAAATGGACCCGCGCGCGCCCAATCATGGCGAATTCATTAGCTGATTTGTCGCATTTGACAAAAAAATCATCAGGGGCGCTTTTCATTCCCTGAAACTTCTGCTGATTTGTCGCGCGATTGCGCGCGAGGAACGGGCAGGGGGTGCGCCGCGTTTTGTGCCACCGCAACAGTCCTTGCCGCGATGCAGCAAAATTGCTTGCGTAATATTATTGCGCAACGTATGTGTAGTATTTGTGAAACGTGCGCGCACGGTCAGAAAAGCCGATGCAGACAGGGGGACGACGGGTGAAAATAGGGACACCAAAAGAGATAGCACCGGGAGAGGCACGCGTTGCGATGACGCCGGCCTCGGCTCGGGATCTTCAGAAACTGGGGTATGAGTGCTGTATCGAGACCGGAGCCGGTGAAAAGGCCGGGTTCTCGGATGCGGCCTATGAGGAGGCCGGTGTCGAGATCATCAAGACCGCCGCGAGCCTTTGGAAGGCGGCGGATATCATTGCCAAGGTGCGCCAGCCCTCGGAGGCGGAACTGAAGCGCCTGACCAATGACAAGACGCTGATCACCTTCTTCAACCCCGGCGGGAATGAAGAGGGGCTGGAGCTGGCCAAATCCAAGGGCGCCACGGTGGTCGCCATGGAAATGGTGCCGCGCATCAGCCGGGCGCAAAAGATGGACGCGCTCAGCTCCATGGCCAATATCGCCGGCTATCGCGCGGTGATCGAGGCGGGCAACAACTTTGGCCGTTTTTTCACCGGTCAGATCACGGCGGCGGGCAAGGTGCCCCCGGCCAAGGTTCTGGTGGTTGGCGCCGGTGTAGCCGGTCTTGCGGCGATCGGCACCTCGACCAGCCTTGGTGCGGTGACCTATGCCTTTGACGTGCGTCCCGAAGTGGCCGAACAGGTCGAGAGCATGGGCGCCGAGTTCGTCTATCTCGATTTCGAGGAAGAGCAGCAGGATGGCGCCGCGACCGGCGGCTATGCCTCTGTCTCCAGCCCGGAGTTCCGCGAAGCGCAGCTGGCTAAGTTCCGCGAACTGGCGCCCGAGGTGGATATCGTCATCACCACCGCGCTGATTCCCAACCGCGAAGCCCCCGAGCTCTGGACCGAGGACATGGTCGCGGCGATGAAGCCGGGTTCGGTGATTGTCGATCTGGCGGCGGAGAAGGGCGGCAACTGCAAGCTGACCGTCGCGGATGAGAGGATCGTCACAGAAAACGGTGTGATCATCATCGGCTATACCGATTTCCCCAGCCGGATGGCGGCGCAGTCCTCGACGCTCTATGCCACCAATATCCGCCATATGATGACCGACCTGACGCCGGAAAAAGACGGCCAGGTGGTGCACAACATGGAGGATGACGTCATTCGTGGCGCCACCGTGACCCATGCGGGCGAAATCACCTTCCCGCCGCCACCGCCTAAGGTGCAGGCGATCGCGGCGCAGAAGAAACCCGAACCCGCCAAGGAGCTGACAGCAGAGGAAAAACGCGCCGCGGAAGTGGCCGCCTTCAAGCAGCAGACCAAGACGCAGGTGACCCTGCTGACGGTCGGCGGGCTATTGTTGCTGGCCGTGGGGCTGGTGGCCCCGGCGAGCTTCATGCAGCATTTCATCGTCTTTGTGCTCTCGGTCTTTATCGGCTTCCAGGTGATCTGGAACGTCAGCCACAGCCTGCACACGCCGCTGATGGCGGTCACCAATGCGATCTCCTCGATCATCATCCTGGGCGCGCTGATGCAGATCGGCTCCGGCTCGTTCCTGGTGATCCTGCTGGCGGCGCTGTCGGTGTTCATGGCGGGGATCAATATCTTCGGCGGTTTCCTCGTGACACGGCGCATGCTCGCCATGTTCCAGAAATCCTAAAGGAGTAGGGACAGATGGACTTCGGATTTACGACGGCGGCCTATGTGGTCGCGGCGGTTCTCTTTATCCTCTCGCTGGGCGGGCTTTCGGGACAGGAAAGCGCCAAACGCGCGGTGTGGTACGGCATTGTCGGCATGGCGCTGGCGGTCTTTGCCACGCTGATCGGCCCCGGCTCCGGCCTGTGGCTCTTGTCGCTCCTGCTGATTGCGGGCGGTGGCATCATCGGCTGGTATGTCGCCAACAAGGTCGAGATGACCGAAATGCCGCAGCTGGTGGCAGCGATGCACTCGCTGGTCGGTCTCGCGGCGGTTTTTGTGGGCTTCAACGCCCATTTCACCATGAACTGGGTGGCCAGGGCACAGGCGCAGGCAGAACCCATCCACGGCACCTTCGCGGAGCTGATCGCGCATAAGACTGGCGTGGAGCTCAACATCCTCGCGGTGGAGCTGTTTCTGGGCATCTTCATCGGGGCGGTGACCTTCACCGGGTCCGTGATCGCCTATGGCAAGCTGGCGGGCAAGGTGAGCTCCAAGGCGGAAAAACTGCCCGGCGGCCATATGCTGAACGCGGGCGCGGCGGGGCTCTCGCTGATCTGCCTGATCTGGTACGTCAATTCGGGCGGCTTCTTTCCGCTGTTCCTGATGACGCTGGCGGCGCTGTTCATCGGCTACCACCTGATCATGGGCATCGGCGGCGCCGATATGCCGGTGGTGGTCTCCATGCTCAACAGCTACTCCGGCTGGGCGGCGGCGGCGATCGGCTTCAGCCTCGGCAATGACCTCCTCATCGTGGTCGGCGCGCTGGTGGGCTCCTCCGGTGCGATCCTCAGCTACATCATGTGCAAGGCGATGAACCGGTCCTTCGTCTCGGTGATCCTGGGCGGCTTTGGCGGCACCGCGGGCCCGGCGATGGAGGTCGAGGGCGAGCAAGTCGCGATCGACGCCGATGGTGTGGCCGCAGCCCTGGACGAGGCCGACAGCGTCATCATCATTCCCGGCTACGGCATGGCGGTGGCACAGGCGCAATCCAACGTTGCCGAACTCACCCGCCGTCTGCGCGCCAAGGGTAAGGAGGTGCGCTTTGCCATCCACCCGGTCGCGGGTCGTCTGCCGGGGCATATGAACGTGCTCCTGGCCGAAGCAAAAGTGCCCTATGACATCGTGATGGAGATGGACGAGATCAACGAGGACTTCCCGGAAACGGATATCGCCATCGTGATCGGCTCCAATGACATCGTGAACCCCGCCGCGCAGGAAGACCCCAACAGCCCCATCGCTGGCATGCCGGTGCTGGAATGCTGGAAGGCGAAACAGGTCTTTGTGTCCAAGCGTGGTCAGGGCACCGGCTATTCGGGCATCGAAAATCCGCTGTTTTACAAGGAAAACACCCGGATGTTCTACGGCGACGCCAAACAATCCCTTGGCACGCTGCTCAACCTGATCGACTGACCTGTCGCAACGAAAAACACCAAAAGGGCGCTCCAATGGGGCGCCCTTTTTCATTTCATCTTGCCCAAAATACCTTGGGGGGTGGCCCAAGGGGCCGGGGGCAGGGCCCCCTCCAACCGCTCCGCAAGAGAGACCGGCACGACAAGGCGTCACGGATTTTTTACTTAAATTGCGAGACTTAGCACCGTGTCTGGGGCGCTCATCGGTTCGCTCCTGACACAATGTATACCGTTGCATTCATCTAACATATTGTTTTAAAAGAAAATCTTTCAAATGCCTCAGGCCGACGATAGGGTATTCCCATTGTTCTTCGGAGACTGAGTCGTGCCGCCCATTGATGATCACCCTCTGCGCTATCACCTGGTGAACGAGCTGCACGCGCGCCCGTTTCCCACGATTGCCTCTCCGGCGACGGTGATTTACCTGGCCGTCAAACAGCCGCGCGAGGCGGTGCATCGGGATCGGCGCGCCGATCTGCAACATCTGGTGGATCTGCTGGACCGCTACGGCGCGGTGCATCCGCAACCGGGGGCGACCCATCACACCGCGCAGCTTGGCCGCTATACGCTCAAATGGGAGCAGCATACCGAGTTCGTCTCTTACACGCTGCATGGCGAGGGGGTCAGTGCCCGCGCCTTTGATCCGCAGGATTTCAACATCTTCCCCGAGGACTGGCTGGCGCGGGCGCCGGGGCAACGCATTACCTCGGCGATGATCCGGGTGGTGCCGCGCCCTGGGGTGGAGGAGATCAAAGCCCTGGCCAACGACTGGTTCGTCTCCGAGAGCCTGGCGCTGTCGCAGGTGCTGGATGACAGCGCCGTGGCGGCCTGTGATTTCCGCATTGATCCGGCGGGGCACATGCGGGTGGCGCTGTTTGTCAACCCGATCATCGGCGCGCAGCGCGTCGGCCGGGTGGTGCAGCGGCTGTGCGAAATCGAAACCTACCGCGCGATGTCCATGCTGGGCTTTTCCCGGGCGCGGGGGCTCACGCCGGCGATCGGAGCGCTGGATGTCTCGCTGAGCGAAATGATGGTGGAGATGACGGGCGGCGACCTTCCGGCGGAGCAAACGCTGGGTCAGCTTCTGACCATCTCGGCAGAGCTGGAAGCCATGGCGGCGCAATCGGCGTTTCGCTTCGGGGCGACCGGCGCCTATGAGGCGCTGGTAAACCAGCGTATCGGCCTTCTGCGCGAGGAGCGCTTTGAGGGATCCCAGACCATGGCGGAATTCATGCTGCGCCGGTTTGAGCCTGCGATGCGCACGGTCCATTCCACCGAGAAACGTCTGGCGGTGCTTGCCGACCGGGCGCGGCGGGCAGGGGAGCTGCTGCGAACCCGGGTCGATGTGGAGCGTTCAGCCCAGAACCAGGCCCTGCTGGAGAGCATGGATCGGCGCGCTGATTTGCAGCTGAGGTTGCAGCACACGGTGGAGGGGCTCTCGGTGGTGGCGATCAGCTACTACGCGGTATCACTGGCGAGCTATGCGCTCTATCCGCTGGGCAAGATGCTGGATCTGAGCAAGGGCATGCTGACGGCGATGATTACCCCGCTGGTGATCGGCGCGGTTTTCCTGGCGGTGCGACGCATTCGGAATAGCCTGCACTAGACTGACCCGCGTCTTTTGCCGGAACAAAAAAGGCCGCCTCATTGGGCGGCCTTTTCCATGTTCTCTTCTGCCTCAGCGGCCCCGGATGCGCGGGTCCAGCGCATCGCGCAAGCCGTCGCCGAGGTAGTTCACCGACAGCACCGTCAGCGAGATCATGATCCCGGGCCAGACCACGCGTTCGGGGAACAGGGTCATCCGGTCCACGGCGTCATTCAGCAGACGGCCCCAGGTGGGAAAGTCCGGCGGAAAGCCAAAGCCGAGGAAGGAGAGCGCCGATTCCGTGATGATCGCGGTGGCGATCCCCAATGTGGCCGAGACCATGATCGGCGACAGCACGTTGGGCAGGATGTGGCGGGTGATGATGCTGCCCGGCTTGGTGCCGATGGAGCGCGCCGCCAGAACGAATTCACGCTCCTTGATCGCCAGCACATCGCCGCGCACGATCCGCGCGGTCGGCATCCAGGAGGTGATCCCGATCAGGCAGACGATGAGCACGAACACACCGCCCTCGGGGCCGATCGCTTTGGAGAGCGCCTCGCGAAACAGCACCGCCGCAACCAGGATCATCGGCAGGAGCGGCAGCGCCAGGAACAGATCCGTCAGACGCATCAGCAGCCCGTCGAGCTTTTTGAAATAGCCCGCCAGGACGCCGATCAGGCTGCCGAGGAACAGCGCCAGCACCATCGCCGCCATCCCCACGGCCAGAGAGACCCGGCCGCCGAACATCAGCCGCGCCAGCGTGTCACGACCGAGGTTGTCGGTACCCAGCGGATAGACCCAGCTGACCTTGGCACCAGAATCCCAGAGCGCATGGTAGATCGGGCGCATATCGCGCAGCTTGATGAAATCGCGCCCGGTGGGCAGGAATTTGGCATCGTTCCAGTAAACGAAGGGTCCAACCACAACGCCAAGCACGATAATCAGGAACAGGCAGCCGCCAAACAGCGCGCCCCGGTGCGATTTGAACTGATCCCAGATGTCGCGCACTTGGCTGCGCGGCGGGGTTGAGAGCTCGTCCTGCACGCTGGAATGCTGCATGGCTTTGTCTTTTGCAGCGTCAGTCATAGCGAATCCTCGGGTCGAGAATGCCGTAGAGCACATCGGCAATCAGGTTGAACAGCACGATAAGCACGGCAAAGATAAAGGTCAGGCTCTGCACCATGGGCAGGTCATTGGCCTGGATGGCGCCGATCAACAACTGGCCGATGCCATTCACCTTGAACACTTGTTCGGTGATGATGGCGCCGCCAAAGATCGACGGAATCCCCAGCGCGATCACGGTGACCACGGGGATCATCGAGTTGCGCAGCACATGCACCATGACCACGACATATTCGCCGAGGCCCTTGGCGCGGGCGGTGCGAACATAGTCCTGATTGAGGTTGTCGAGCATCGAGGCGCGCATGAACCGGCTGAGCTGCGCGGTGATTTGCAGCGCCAGCACCATCACCGGCATGATCATTTGCTGAAGCTGCTTTACAAAGCTCTCCCAGCTGTCGACCACCAGTGTGGTGTCATAGATCGACGGGAACCAGCCCAGCTGCACCGAGAAGATCACGATCACCAGCACGCCAGAAAAGAACGGCGGCACGGAAAAGCCGACCATCGACACAAAGGTGCCGAGCTGGTCGAACCAGCTATATTGGCGATAGGCGGAATAGATGCCGATCGGCAGTGCGATCAGGATGGCAACGATATAAGCGGTGCCCACAACCCAGAGGGTCTGCGGCATGCGCTGCACGACGATATCCATCACCGGCGAGCGGGTCTGCCAGGAGATCACGCGAAGATCACCGGCGGAGAAAGATGTGCCGAAAATATGGTCGATCAGAACCTGCGGTTCGATCCAGAAGAACTGCACCAGCCATTTCCAGAACCGGATAGGGGCTGGCTCGCCAAGCCCGAGGGCCTCGCGCATCTTCTCTTTGACTTCGGGGGGGACGGTCAGGGGAACCTGCGCCATGGGGTCGCCGGGGGCGAGCTCCAGCAACAGGAAGATCACGAGACTGATAAACAGCAGCGTCGGCACTGCGAGGATCAGCCGTCGGATGGTAAAATTCAGCATCAGCCGGGCGCCTTTGCGATTTGGGTGTTGAAAGCTCCGCGGGAACTGCCCGATGCGGGCAGCCAGCGCGTTGTTCGGGTCTCATAGGTCATGTGAACCGGGACAACAATGCCAGAGCTGCGGATTGGGGGGCCAAAAACCATCAGGCCCCGGCGCAAAGCCCGGGGCCCTTTGGGGTAAGTCTGGCGTTTACTTGATACGATACCAGTCCGCTGCGTTCCACAGCTCGCTGTCCCAGACGTTCAGGTCAACACCGCCCAGGGTGTTGGAGACGCCGGACAGGCGGCCACGGTGAACAAGCGGGATCATACCACCTTTTTCATACACGATGGTGTTGAGCTTCTGACCGATTTCGATGCGTTTTGCGGCATCCGCGGTCTGGCTCAGCTCTGCATGCAGCGCGTCGAACTCTTCATCGCAGAAGCGGGAGATGTTCTCACCCTGCCACTGGGATGCCGGAGACGGGGCTTTGTCGCACAGACCGTTGCCAAAGTAGGACTGCGGGTCGGTGCCGTTGAAGGTGTTGGCGTACATTTCAACGTCGGCATAGAACTTCTGGAAGGTATCCGGGGAGCCCGGGTCGCCACCAAAGAACACGGAGCCGTTGACATTGCGCAGCTCGGTTTCAACACCGATCTGGCTCCACCACTGTTTGATCAGCGCCTGGAAGTCCTGACGCACGGCGTTGGTCGAGGTCTGATAGAGGATCTTCAGCGGCACACCGTCTTTTTCGCGGATGCCGTCGCCATCGGTGTCAACGATACCGGCCGCATCGAGCATGGCGTTGGCGCCTTCGATGTCCTGCACGTTACAGCCTTCGGGGTTGATGCCATAGGCTTCGGGAGCCGGAACCCAGGAGCAGGAGGGCTTGCCCGCCTTGCCATAGCCGATTTCGACCAGCAGCTCGCGGTCGATCGCCATGGAGAGCGCCTTGTAGACCGCCGGGTCAGACAAGAAGGGGTGCGGACGGATCACCGACCGCTCTTCCGGGCTGAGGTCGGGCGAGGGGTTGGTATTGTTGAGCATGATCCGCTCAAGCAGCGGGCCAAAGCCGGCAACGGCCTTGCCTTTACCGCCTGCTTCCATCTGCGCGATGACGTCGGGCGCCAGTTGCAGGTTCCAGGCGTAGTCAAATTCGCCGGTCTCCATCACGGCACGGCCGGCTGCGGTCGCGTCGCCGCCACCTTTCAGCAGAACCTTCGCGAAGGCGGGTTTCGCCGGGTCGCGGTAGTTCGGGTTGGCCGAGAGGGTGATCACGTCGTTGGGCTTGAACTCATCCACAACAAACGGGCCGGTGCCGATCGGGTTGAAGTTCGCCTCTGTACACTCAGGCGCCTTGGCACCGAGGCAGTCGGCGAATTGCGCGGCCTGAATGATCGGGCTTTCGCTGCCGACGAACGGGCCGTAGGGGTAGGGGGTTGCCTTGTCAAAGGTCACCACGACGGTTTGCTCGTCGGGGGTTTCAACGCTGGTCACGCCTTCGAATTTGGTAACCTGCGCGCAGCCGCCCTCGGGGTGGGTGCAGTAGTCATAGGTGAATTTGACGTCGGCAGAGGTCAGCGCGGTGCCGTCGGACCATTTGATGCCGGGCTTCAGCTTCCAGGTGATCTGGGTCAGGTCTTCGCTGACGCCACCGTTGCCGACGGTCGGGATTTCCTCGACCAGATACGGAACCATCTCGCCAGCCGGGTTAAAGCGGGCCAACGGCTCGATGACGAGGGACGCGGCTTCGCTGTCCTTGGTGCCGCCCGACAGGAACGGGGTCATGATGGACGGGGCCTGCCAATAAATGATGTTGACCTGGCCGTCCGAGCCACGCTCGGCAAAGGCAGCCGGGGCGAATGCGGCGCTTGCCACGGCCCCTAGCAGTAGGGATTTCAATTTCATTACACTCTCCTTGTCGGTTCCGACATCGTGTTTTTGTTGTGAAATTGCGCTGGATTAGACGTTCAGCGCAACGCCGCGGTCACGGCATTGGATTGTTTACACTTTTGACGTTAGACGGATTTCGTGGCGAAGCATATGCCTCGCGTGACACGGTGCGGTTTTGCCGAACCTTGTTTCCCGATCCCCTGTCGCCTTTAGCGCTCACTAGGGGCATCGAAGCAGAGTTTTCAGAAAATGCAAGGGGTGCGTGACGTAATTGCGACGCGTGGGTTTGACCCTGCCGCACGGTTGGGCTTAGATCGCGGGCAAACGGGCGTCTTCGGGATGCCGTCATAACAGATCTAGATAGACAGGATACGCGGATGCTGGACCAGCCCATCGCTCAGATTCATGGCCTTCGGGTGGAATTTCAAACCAAGGACGGGCCGGTGGTCGGTGTTGAAGATGTTTCGTTTGACGTAAGGTCCGGTGAAACATTGTGCATTGTGGGCGAGTCCGGATCGGGTAAATCTGTCTCGTCCCTGTCTTTGATGCGCCTCGTGGAATATGGCGGCGGTACCATCGCCGCGGGCGAGTTGCTGTTTGATCGCGGTGATCACAAGCCGGTCGATCTGGCCAAAGCCGAGGGCGATTTGATGCGCCAGATTCGCGGCAATCAGATCGGAATGATTTTTCAGGAACCGATGACCGCGCTCAATCCGGTGTTCACCGTGGGCCGCCAGCTGACCGAAGGTTTGCGAATCCACAAGGGAATGACCAAAAAACAGGCAGAAGCCCGAGCAATCGAGATTTTGCGCGAGGTGCGCATTCCAGAAGCGGAGCGGCGCATGTCGCAATACCCGCATGAGTTGTCCGGCGGTATGCGCCAGCGGGTGGTGATCGCCATGGCAATGGCTTGCGAGCCGCGCCTGCTGATCGCGGACGAGCCGACCACGGCGCTGGATGTGACCATCCAGGCAGAAATTCTCGCGCTGATGGACCGGCTGAAACGCGAAACCGGCACCGCGGTGATGTTCATCACCCATGACATGGCGGTGGTGGCGCAGATGGCCGACCGCGTGGTGGTGATGTATCGCGGCAATAAGGTCGAGGAGGGCACCGTCCACGAGATCTTTGAAGCGCCGAAACATGATTACACCAAGGCCCTGCTGGCGGCGGTGCCGAAACTGGGCGAAATGCGCGGCAAGGACTATCCCGAGCCGATGAAGCTGATGGGCGTCGAACAGGCCGAGATCAAACCGATCACAGGCAGTGACGAGGTGCTGCTCAACGTTGAGAACTTGGTCACCCGCTTCCCGGTCAAGGGCGGGCTGCTGCGCCGCACGGTGGCGCAGGTACATGCGGTGGAGGATGTCTCCTTCAAGGTGTTCAAGGGCCAGACGCTCAGCCTGGTGGGGGAATCCGGCTGTGGCAAATCCACCTGTGGCCGCTCGATCCTGCGGCTGGTGGAGCCGAATTCGGGCAAGGTGGAATTTGAGGGCCGCGATGTTCTGGGGCTCAATCAGCACGACCTGCACAAGGCGCGGCTGGATATGCAGATGATCTTTCAGGATCCCTTTGCCTCGCTCAATCCGCAGATGCAGCTGATGGAACAGGTCGCGGAGCCGATGCGGAACTACAAGATCGCCTCGGGCTCGGAAATTCAGGACCGTGTCGCGGCGCTGTTTGACCGGGTGCATCTGCCGCGCAGCTTCATGCGCCGCTTCCCGCACGAGATGTCGGGCGGCCAGCGCCAGCGGATCGCCATCGCGCGCGCGCTGGCGCTGAACCCGAAACTGATCGTCGCGGACGAGGCGGTCTCGGCGCTGGATGTGTCGGTGCAGGCGCAGGTGTTGAACCTGATGATGGAATTGCAGGCCGATCTGGGGCTGTCGTTCCTGTTCATCAGCCACGATATGGCCGTGGTGGAACGTGTCAGCCACCAGGTCGGGGTGATGTATCTGGGCCGTCTGGTCGAAATCGGCCCGCGCGCCCGGGTGTTTGAAAACCCGGCCCATGCCTATACCCAGGCGCTGATGAAAGCGGTGCCGATTGCCGATCCCAACAAGCGCAAGAGCGAGAAGGATCTGAACTTCAAACCGATCCCCTCGCCGATCCATGACACCAGCTACAAGCCGGAGCCCTCGCAGTATCTGGAGGTGGAGCCGGGCCATTTTGTTCTGACCACTGATTCCGGGTATTGAGCCATGGTGGAACGTCTGACCCCGCTGGAGCTCATGACCAAGCTGGTTTCCTTTCCCACCGTGAGCCGATCCACCAACCTGCCGCTGATTGACTGGGTGGCCGGGTATCTGGCCAGCCACGGCATTGAACATCACATCTGGGTTGATCCCGATCAGCCAGAAAAAGCTGGGCTTTTTGCGCAGGTCGGCCCCAATGTCGAGGGCGGTGTGGTGCTCTCGGGCCATACGGATGTGGTGCCGGTCGACGGGCAGGACTGGTCCTCGGATCCCTATGTGGTGGTCGAGCGCGACGGCAAGTATTTTGGCCGGGGCTGCGTCGATATGAAGGGCTTTGACGCGCTGGCGCTTTGGGCGCTGGTCGAGGGGCACTACGCGAGTCTCAAGCGGCCCTTGCAGCTTGCCTATACCTTTGACGAGGAAATCGGCTGCACCGGGGCGCCGCCGCTGATTTTGGAGATGCAGAAACACCTGCCGCAGGCGGAATCGGTTATCGTGGGCGAGCCCTCGATGCTGAAGGCGGTGACGGGGCATAAGGGCGGCTCGGCGCTGGCGACACATGTTGTGGGCCACGAGGTGCATTCCTCGCTGATGCACACCGGGGTTAGCGCGGTGATGCAGGCGGCGCGGCTGATTGACTGGGCCAACCAGCGCAACAGCGAGAACCGCGCCAAGACGCCGGGGGATATGGCGGCCCTGTTCACGCCGCCCTGGACAACCGTGCATGTGGGCATGGTGTCGGGCGGCACGGCGCATAATATCACGGCGGGCGATTGCAACTTCTGGATGGACTTCCGGGTGGTGCCCGGCGAGGCGCTGACCGACTGGGAAGCCGCCTATGAGGCCGAGGTGCGCCGCGTTGAGGCAGAAATGCAAGCGGTCCACCCCGAGGCGCGGATCGAGATCAGAAAAACCTTCAGCGTGCCCGCATTGGTGCCCGAAGAGGGCGGCGCGGCAGAGGCCTTGGTGCGCAGCCTGACCGGCGACAATGGCAGCCATGTGGTCAGCTATGGCACCGAGGCAGGGCATTTCCAGACCGCCGGCTATTCCGCCGTGGTCTGCGGGCCCGGCGATATTGCCCAGGCGCATCAGGCGGATGAGTTCATCACCGTCGCGCAGTTTGAGGCGGGCCATCAGCTTATGCGCGATCTGCTGGAACGGCTTGCCGCCTGAGGCCTGGCCGCGGGAGAGAGTGACGCTACGTTACAAGTGAACGTCGGATCAATTCGCAGGCGGTTCGCCGCTGCGAATTGTTTCAACTGTGCAGTTTCCCTTGTCTTCTGCTGTGGCTTGCGGCACTGATTTCGCTAACAGGTGAAGGAATTTCTCTATGCCCGTCAGAAACCGTTTTGCTGATCTTCTCCCTGAAATCACCGCGTGGCGGCATGATTTCCACCAACACCCGGAGCTGATGTATGATGTGCATCGCACCGCCGGGCTGGTGGAAGAGCGCCTCACCGGCTTTGGCTGCGACGAGGTGGTGCCCGGCATCGGCCGGACCGGCGTGGTCGGGGTGATCAAGGGGCGCAGCACAGCGTCGGGCCGCGTGATCGCGTTGCGCGCCGATATGGATGCGCTGCCGATCCATGAGGAAACCGGGCTGGACTATGCCTCCACCACTCCCGGCAAGATGCACGCCTGCGGCCATGATGGTCACACCGCCATGCTGCTGGGCGCGGCGAAATACCTGGCCGAGACCCGCAATTTCGATGGCACCGTGGTGCTGTTGTTCCAGCCCGCCGAAGAAGGCGGGGCCGGGGCCAAGGCCATGGTTGATGATGGCGTGATGGATCGCTGGGGCGTGCAAGAGGTCTATGGGCTGCACAACACGCCGGGGCTGCCGGTGGGTCATATCTCTACCCGCGTTGGCGGGTTTATGGCCTCGTCGGATGAGTTCGAAATCGAGGTGACCGGCAAGGGCGGTCATGCTGCCACGCCGCATGAGACCATCGACACCACGCTTGTGGCCTCGCAGATCGTGGTCTCGCTGCATTCCATCGTGTCGCGCAATATCGACCCGATCCACCGGGTGGTGCTGACCGTCGGCACCTTTGAAACCGATAGCACCGCATCAAATGTGATCGCCCACCGCGCCCTGCTCAAAGGCACCGTGCGCACGCTGGATACCGAAAATCGTAAACTCGCGGAGGAGCGCGTGCGCCGCGTCGCCGAGGATACCGCCTCTGCCTTTGGTGCCACGGCCAAGGTCACCTGGACCGCTGGCTATCCGGTCACGGTCAACACCGCCACCGAAGTCGCCCATGCGGTCGAGGCCGCGCGAGCGGTTTGCGATCATGTGGATCCCGAGGCGCCGCCGATCCTGCCGTCCGAGGATTTCGCCTATATGCTTGAATCCCGCCCCGGCGCCTATGTCTTTCTCGGCAATGGCGACACGGCGATATGCCATCACCCGGCCTATCAATTCGACGACAGTGCCATTCCCTATGGCTGTAGCTGGTTCGTTGAACTCTGCGAGCGCCGGATGCCGATGGACCTGTAATCAGGTCTGATCTTCAGACCCCTCCCTGCGGACCCGCGTGGGTCCGTTCGGGATTTCTAGACCCACCAAGGAGACCCCAAATGCCCGTCAAGAATCGTTTTGCAGAAATGCAGTCGGAAATTACCGAATGGCGACGTGACATCCATGAAAACCCCGAAATCCTGTTTGAAACCCACCGCACCTCGGCGCTGGTGGCGGAGAAGCTCAAGGGCTTTGGCTGCGACGAGGTGGTTACGGGCATTGGCCGCACCGGCGTGGTTGGCGTCATCAAGGGCAAATCCAACAGCTCCGGCAAGGTGATCGGGCTGCGCGCCGATATGGACGCGCTGCCGATCCACGAGGAAACCGGGCTGGAATACGCCTCCAAGACCGCCAACGCCATGCATGCCTGCGGCCATGACGGGCATACCGCCATGCTGCTGGGGGCGGCGAAATACCTCTCCGAGACGCGCAATTTCGACGGCACCGTTGTGGTGATCTTCCAGCCCGCCGAAGAAGGCGGCGGCGGCGGCAAGGAAATGTGCGACGATGGCATGATGGACCGTTGGGGCATCCAGGAAGTTTACGGCATGCACAATTGGCCGGGCCGCCCGGTGGGCAGCTTCTCCATCCGCTCCGGCGCCTTCTTTGCCGCGACCGACCAGTTCGACATAACCTTCACCGGCAAGGGCGGCCACGCGGCGAAACCGCATGAAACCGTGGACAGCACCGTGATGGCAGCGCAGGCGGTGCTGGCGCTGCAAACCATCGCGTCCCGCAACGCGGATCCGGTGCATCAGATCGTGGTCTCCGTGACCGCCTTCGAGACCTCCTCCAAGGCGTTCAACGTGATCCCCGAGCGCGTGCAGATCAAGGGCACCGTGCGCACCATGGCGACCGAGATGCGCGACCTTGCCGAAAAGCGGATCAAGGAGATCTGTTCCGGCATCGCCACGACCTTTGGCGGCGCGGTCGATGTGACCTACCATCGGGGCTATCCGGTGATGGTGAACCACGAGGAGCAGACCGAATTTGCTGCCAAAGTGGCGCGCGATATCTCGGGCCAATGCGACGAGGCACCGCTGGTCATGGGCGGCGAGGATTTCGCCTTTATGCTGGAAGAGCGCCCAGGCGCCTATATCCTTGTCGGCAATGGCGATACCGCTGCCGTGCACCATCCGAAATACAACTTCACCGATGATGCGATCCCGGCCGGGTGCAGCTGGTGGGCGGAGATCGTCGAACAGCGCATGCCTGCGGCCTGATCGGGCTCACGCTCATTTCTGAACATGCGAAAGGGGACGGCGCACTGTCGTCCCCTTTTCTATTTCGCGGCGTCTGTGGTGATCAGCGGCGATTACGCGTCAAAACTGCGTCCGACCACCGCGCAGCTGCCGGCACCCGCGGGCAGGTTGGCCTCGCAAAGGGTCACGGCCTCATGATCGGCGGCTTTCTGGTTGAAAAAACCCGAGGCTGCGCCGTTGTTCAGAACCGCGGCGGGCTGGTCACAGCTGACGTGCTCCGAGGAGGCAAACACCGGCAAGGCATAGGCGCCGTAGCCATCGCTATGGGCGGCCCAGTCGATCATATCCAGCTTGGCCTGTTCGCAAACCCCACTGGCAAGATGCAGCATGCGGGCCGGTTGCACGAGGATCTCGGTCTCCTGGGGGGCGGAGGTGGCGGCGTAAGATGCGCCGGTCACGCCGAGAAGAGCTGCGGTTGCAAGGGCGATGACTTTGGTCTTGCGAAACATCGGTATCTCCTTTTCGCTCTGATGTTTGCGATAACAAAGAGATAGGCACGATTAGAAATGCTGCACGCGCATCGGCCAAAAATGACCGATCGGTCAGGGCGGGATGTGACTGTTCAGCCTGATGTTTCTGTCTAGGGTGTTGTTTTTGATTGGAAAAATGAATGGGCCAAAATTGGCGCATTCAGCTGCGCAGCAGCTTTTTATAGATCGCAATGATCGCGGCGGCCTCGCCTTCCAGGCGGAAGTTCTGTTCCACATGGCTGCGGGCAGCGCGGGACATCTGGTGAAGCCCCGCCTCATCTGCGGTGAGCGCAATGATATCGGCGGTGATCTTGTCCAGCTCTTCGATATCACAGAGGGTGCCAGTCTCGCCCGGCACCACCAGCTCCTCGAATGCGCCGACCCTTGTGGCGACGGCGGGGGCACCGCAGGACATGGCCTCAAGCGGGGTGAGGCCGAAGCCCTCCCAGCGTTGCGGCGCCACATAAAGATCCAGCGCCTGGAAATGGCGCGGCACATCCTCCACCGGCACCTCGTCGCGGAACAGGATACGCTCGCTCAGGCCAGCGGCGGCGACCTCGTCTTTCAGCCCTTGCAGGAAGTCGGTGTTGTCGGCGGTGGCCCGCCCCATCATCAGCCCGCGCAGCCTGGGGTTGGCCTGACAGGCCGCAATCATCGCCTTGATATAAAGGTCGTTGCCCTTCTGGTGCCGGATGCGGCCAAAGCAGCCCACAAGCAGCCCGTCGGTTGGCAGATCCAGCTCGGCGCGCAGTGCGGCGCGGTCATTAACGGGTTGAAACAGATCGCAATTTACGCCGTGGCGGATCACGGTCGCGTCGCGCTCCAGATAGCTGGCGGATTTGGCGGAGGTGGCGATCGCCGCGTCCATGCGCCGGATCAGCCAGCGGGTAAAGCCGGTGTGGCGGCGTTGCGCGGCGGAGGTGAACAGAAGTTTCAGCCGCTTGCCCAGCAGGTATTTCATCGCCAGCCCGGCCACCATTTCATTGTTGCGCCGCGCATGCCAGACGCGCGCACCAGAGGGCCCCTTGCGCGACATGGTCCAGAGCGCGGCGGGTTTGACCTGCGGCACCTCGGCGGGCAGGTCCGGGGCAGCGGCACAGATGGCGATCTCGCGCGCCTGGATCGGCACCAGCCGGATCACCGTGGAGGTCACGCCGGAGTAGCGTTTCTTGAAATTCGGGGCGATCACGTCGATCTTGCTGAGGTCGATCTGGCTCATCTGCGCCCCTTATCTGTCCTGCGGCAGCAGGCCGAGCAAGGCCGCCACGGTTTTATCCATCTGATCCGACTGGCGCGCGATAAAGCCGCGCGCCTGCGTGCAGGCCGTGTCTAGGGCATGTGGATCACTGAGCCAAGTGCCCACCGCCGCCGCCAGCGTCTCGGCGCTGGTGATTTCCTTGGCGGCGCCGATTTCGATCAGCTCGGCAAAGGATTCGGCAAAGTTATAGGCGCCGGGGCCGGTCAGCACCGCGCCGCCCGCCTGCATCACTTCAAACGGGTTGTGGCCGCCGATCTCGGCCAGGGATCCGCCAAGAAAGACGCGCGAACAGAGCGCATACCAGATGCCGACCTCGCCCAGTGTATCCGCCAGATAGACCTGGGTGGTCGGCTCGGGCAGGGCGGCCCGGCTGCGCCGCGCTGCGGAAAGGCCCGCCTCGGCGATCAATGCCTCCACCGCGTCGCCCCGATCCGGGTGGCGCGGGGCCAGCAGCAGCAACAGGTGCGGGTGATCCGCCAGCAATGCCTTATGCGCCGCCAGCACGGTTTCCTCTTCGCCCGCATGGGTGGAGGAGGCCACCCAGACGGGCCGGTCGCCAACCGCGCGGCGCACCTGAACAAGGCTCTCGGCGTCAACCGGCAGCGGGTCGGACAGCGCCTTGAGGTTGCTGCCGGACTGCACCCGTTGGGGATCGGCCCCCATGGCGCGCAGGTTATCGGCGGTCTGGGCGTTCTGGGTCAGCATCAAGGCGAATTGGTCCAGCAGGAAACGCGCGGTGTGATGGCGTTTGATCCAGCTCTGCACCGATTTGGGCGAAAGCCGCGCGTTCAGCAGCACCAGCGGCACGCCTGCGCGACGGGCGCGGACCAGCATATTCGGCCAAAGCTCGCTTTCGACAAAGATGCCCAGATCGGGGCGCCAATGGTCCAGAAAACGATCCACGGCGGCGGGGCTGTCGAGTGGCGGGAACTGGTGGCGGCTGCGCGGTGGCAGCCGTTTGGCAATCAGATCCGCCGAGGTCGGCGTGCCGGAAGTGATCAGGAATTCCAGCTCCGGCGCGGCTTCGCCAGACGGCGGATGAGCGTCAGCACCGAAAGGCTCTCGCCGACCGAGGCGGCATGAAACCACACAAGCCGCCCCTTGGGGCGGGGCAGGCTGGCCCGGCCCAGGCGTTCGCGTATGCGTGCCTCCGCCACCCCGTGTTTGCGCAGTTTTTTCGCAACCGAGCGTAGGGCGACACCGGCCAGCAGGCCGCTGGCTCCACGATAGAGCTGATAGAGCAGGGTCGGGCGCGCCTGCGGTTGCTGCGTCATCGCGTCAGGCCTTACCCACCGGTATGGCTCATGTGGCGCGGCATCTGACCATCCACGGTTTGACGTGAATAATCAAAGTCATGGCCCTTGGGTTTGAGGTTGATGGCGGCGCGGATTGCCTCTTCCAGCGGGGCGTTTGAGTCGGGGTGGGCGCGCAGGGGCGCACGCAGGTCGGCCATGTCTTCCTGGCCGAGGCACATGTACAGCTCGCCGGTGCAGGTCAGCCGCACCCGGTTGCAGCTTTCGCAGAAATTATGGCTGAGCGGCGTGATAAAACCGATCTGCTGGCCGGTTTCCTCCAGCCGCACATAGCGGGCGGGGCCGCCGGTGCGCTCGGCCAGATCGGTGACCTGATAGCCCTCCTCATAGGCGCTGCGCACGTCCTTGAGCGACCAATACTGACCAATGCGGCTTTCATTGCCGATATCGCCCATCGGCATCACCTCGATCCAGGTGAGGTCGATCCCGCGCGCGGCGCACCATTGGGTGATGCTGAAAAGCTCATCCTCGTTGAAGCCCTTCAGGGCCACCGCGTTGATCTTGACCCGCAGCCCGGCCTTTTGCGCCGCATCAATGCCGCGCAGCACCTGCGGCAGGCGGCCCCAGCGGGTAACCTTGGCGAATTTTGCCTCGTCCAGCGTATCCAGCGAAACATTGACCCGCCGCACACCGGCATCAAACAGCGCCTGGGCGTGTTTTTCCAGCTGCGAGCCATTGGTGGTCAGCGTCAGCTCCTTGAGCGCGCCACTGTCCAGATGCCGGGTCATGGCGCGGAAAAACGTCATGATGTCGCGGCGTACCAGGGGCTCGCCCCCGGTGATGCGCAGTTTCTCCACCCCAAGCCCGATGAAGGTGGAGCACATGCGGTCCAGCTCTTCCAGCGTCAGAAGCTCTTTCTTGGGCAGGAAGGTCATGTTCTCGGACATGCAATAAACGCAGCGGAAATCGCAGCGGTCGGTGACCGAGACCCTCAGGTAGGTGATCGCGCGCGCGAAGGGATCAATAAGTGGTGCTGTCATGCCCCATAGGTAAGGCGACAGGCCGCCGAGGACAATAGGCTTGCGACAGCGGCGGGCCTGGGGCCTTTTGGGCGGCGTAATTTCCCATGCTGCGACTGCGGGTCGGCGGTTGCTGGCCGCCGAGGGCGCATTCAGACTGGCGTCTCGCAGATCAGGCGGCTAGGGTCGCGCCATGACTCGATGTGCCTTGAAAACTATTCCCTTTGTTGCCCTTGCGGCAACCGCGCTTGCCGCCTGCAACCCGATCGGGGGCGTGCATCTGAACTCTCAGGTGCTGGAGGGCAACGGCAGGGGCGTGGATGTGGATGCGCTGCGTCAGGCGCAGCAGCAACGGGCCGAGGCCGCGGCCGCCGAGCGGGCCAAGCAGCGCGAAGCGGAAGCCGCGTTGGCAAGCCGCGAAAATGACGCGCGGACGGTTCTGACCTCGCCGGGCGTGCAGGACGCACCGACATCAGGCGCGCCCATCGTGGCGCCCGCACCGGTGACGGCGGCTCCGGTGGCGCCGGCAAGGCCTGCCCAACCGGCCAGCCCCGCGCGGGTCGTAGCAACGGCGCCGGAGCCTGTGGTGCCCTCGGCGCAATCGTTTTCCGGGCAGAAGACAACCGTGGTTGGGCTGGGCGATCCGGGTCGCGATGGCCTGTGGATGGAAACGCCGCTGGTGTCCTCGCGCCGCAATGCGCGTCTGACCGCGCCAAATGGCAAATCCGTGGTGGTCACGCTGGAGCCGATCTCGGGCGATGCGGGGCAGGGCAGCCGCCTGTCGATCGGCGGCATGCGCGCGCTGGGTCTGCCGCTGACGGAACTGGTCGAGATCCGCGTCGGCCCGGTCTGAGCCGACGGTCACGTCATTTCAGGTATTTCGCGGCTTCCTTGCGGGCGAAGCCCTTCATATCCGCGCCATGCTGGTCGAGAAACGCACGGCTGCGCGCCGCATCATGTTTGCTGAGATCGCGCAGCCACCAGCCGATGGCCTTTTGAATGAACCAATTGCGATCCGCCACATAGCTGGCCGCCCAGCCCAGCCCACGCTCGCGGGCTTGCAGCTCGGCAGGTTTGGGATTGGCCAGCTTGGCCCAGGGCAGGGTGGCGACCAGCGCTGCGCGGCGGGTCCACAGATTATCGGAGCTGGTCCAGCCCTCAACCACATCGAGCCGCTCAGGCGCCGCTTGCAGGCGTTTGGCGATGGCCGAGGCCGCATGATCCGCGATCGCCCAGCTGTCAAAATCGGGCAGCCAGCTTTGCAGCAGATCCCAGACCGGCTGATCCGCCTTGATACGGGCCTGGGTCAGCAGTTTTGCCGCCAGGATGCGGGCCTCAAAGATATCGCTGGCCCAGAGCACCGCCGCCAACTCAACACGCTCCGGCAAATCAAGCGCCTGACGCCAGTCGCGCGAGAGGCTGTTCAGCACCTCGTTGCCGACGCCCAGCACCTCGCGGTTTTGTTTGTGGTAGGCGGCCATCTGTTCGGCGCGGCCGGGCTCGACATTGCTGCGCAGCGCGGCAAGTGCGTCTTCCGGGGTCATGGCTCCATGATCCCGGTGTCAAACCCGTCGATGGTGCTGCGGTTGCGTGTATCCCAATAGTCTGCAACGCCCTCCTCGCCGCGATCCTCGGCCCATTTGCGCAGCACCGGGCGCTCTTCCTTGAATTCCAGAAAGGGCACGGCATAGCCGCAGGAGGTCTGCACCAGATCGACCTGCATGTCATAGATTTGCCGCGCGCCGGGGTGGTCGGGGAACTCGGCCTTGAGCGCCGCCCAATCGGCATCGCGCGGATGCAGGGTGCGGGCGGTGCCATAGGCGCGCAGGATCAGCGGGCGCGTGGAAAAAGAGCACCACATCACCGTCATCCGGTTCACCCGCTGCAAATGCCCGGCGGTTTCATTGCCCGACCCGGTAAGGTTCAGCCAGATCAGCCGGTTGGGCGACAGGATGCGCAGGCTGTCCATGCCCTTGGGCGAGACATTGACGCGCCCCTCCGCCGCCGCCGTGCCGACAAAGAACATGGGCTGCTGGGCAACAAAGCTGCGGTGGCTCTCGTCAAAGGCGTCGAATTGCTTGGCCATGGGTTACTCCACCGTGACCGATTTCGCGAGATTGCGAGGCTGGTCCACATCGGTGCCTTTGGCGATCGCGGTGAAATAGGCGATCTGCTGGGCGGGAATGGCATAGAGGATCGGCGCCAGCGCATCGGGGACCTGCGGCATGATGATGACCTCGGCGGTGCCCTCCGCGGCTTCGGTCGCGCCCTCGGCATCGGTCACCAGCAGCACACGGCCACCGCGCGCCATGACCTCCTGCATGTTGGAGATGGTCTTTTCAAACAGCGCATCGCGCGGCGCCATCACGATCACCGGCACCTTGTCATCAATCAGCGCGATGGGGCCGTGTTTGAGCTCGCCGCTCGCATAGCCCTCGGCGTGGATATAGCTCAGCTCCTTGAGCTTCAGCGCGCCTTCCAGCGCCAGCGGATAGAGCTGCCCCCGGCCCAGAAAGATGATGTCGCGGGCGGTGGCCAGGTCACGGGCCGCGCGGGCGATCTGCGCCTCGGAGGCCAGCGATTGGTGGATCAGCCCGGGCAGGGCGCGCAGCCCGTCGGGCATGCCGGCGGGAAGCGGCAGGCCCCGGGCCTCGGCGGCCTTCAGCGCCATCAGGAGCAGCACGGTCAACTGGCAGGTGAACGCCTTGGTCGAGGCGACAGAGATTTCCGGCCCTGCGTGGATCGGCAGCACCACGTCGCTTTCCCGCGCGATGGAGCTTTCGGGGACATTGACAAGCCCGGCGATCACATCGGCCTTGCCCTGCATATAGCGCAGCGCTGCCAGCGTATCGGCGGTCTCGCCCGACTGGCTCACAAACAGCGCCAGCGTGCCGGGGCTGACCGGCGGTTCGCGGTAGCGGAATTCAGAGGCCACATCGACCTCGACCGGCAGGCGGGCGATGGTTTCAAACCAGTATTTCGCCACCATACAGGCATAATAGGCGGTGCCGCAGGCCACAAAGGAGAGCCGCTCGATCTTGCTGAAATCCAGCCCCTCGGGCAGGGTGATGGCGCCGGCGCTGTCCATATAGGCTTTCAGCGCCTTGTCCACCGCGACGGGCTGTTCGGCGATCTCCTTTGCCATGAAGTGTTTATGGCCATCCTTGTCAACGCGGGTGTTTTCCAGCCGGATCTGGCGTTTTTCGCGATTGGCGCGGTTGCCCCTGGCGTCGGTGATCTCAAGGCTGGTCCGGGTCAGAACGGCAAAATCACCCTCTTCCAGATAGGTGATCTGGTCGGTCATCGGCGCCAGCGCAATCGCATCGGAGCCCACGAACATCTCGCCCTCGCCGTGGCCGATGGCCAGCGGAGAGCCCTTGCGGGCGGCGATCATCAGATCCTCTTCGCCGTCAAACAGGAAGGCCAGTGCAAAGGCGCCCTCCAGCCGCGCCACGGTCTTGCGGGCGGCCTCAACGGGGGAGGCGCCGTCGCGCATATGGTATTCGCAGAGCAGGGCGACCGTTTCCGTGTCGGTTTCGGTGGTGAAGGAAATCCCATGCTCCGCCAGTTCGCTGCGCAGCTCCTTGAAGTTCTCGATGATGCCATTGTGCACCACCGCGACCCGTCCGGCCTGATGCGGATGCGCATTGGTGACCGTGGGCGCGCCATGGGTGGCCCAACGGGTGTGACCAATGCCGGACTTGCCCCGCAGCGGCTCATGCACCAGCGCGTCGGAAAGATTCACCAGCTTGCCCCCCGCGCGGCGGCGATCCAACTGGCCGTCATTCACGGTGGCAATCCCGGCGCTGTCATAGCCGCGATATTCCAGTCGTTTCAGCGCCTCCACCAGAATGGGGGAGACCTCATGGCTGCCCAGAACTCCAACGATACCGCACATGGGGTTATCCTTTGCTCATCCGGGCCTTTTTCGCGCGCAGCATGTCCATCAGCTTGCGCGCGTATCCCGGTTTGTTTGTTTGCTCGGCCCGCGCGATCGCAAGATCACCCGCGGCGACATTCTTGGTGATCACCGCGCCGGTGGCGGTCAGGGCCTCGTCGCCGATCGTCACCGGGGCCACCAGACAGGTGTTGGAACCGATAAAGGCGCGGGCGCCGATTTCGGTCCGGTGTTTCATCACCCCATCATAGTTGCAGGTGATGGTGCCTGCGCCGATATTCGTGGCCTCGCCGACCGAGGCATCGCCGATATAGCTCAGGTGGTTGACCTTGGCGCCCGCCGCGATCTCTGCGTTCTTGATCTCGACGAAGTTGCCGATATGGGTGTCTTCGGCGAGTTCCGCGCCGGGGCGCAGGCGGGCATAGGGGCCGACCTTGGCGCCGCGCGACACATGGCAGCCCTCAAGATGCGAAAACGCCCGGATCAGCGCGCCGCTTTCGACGGTGACGCCGGGGCCAAAGACCACATTGGGCTCGATCACCGTGTCGCGGCCGATATACGTGTCAAAGGCCAGATAGACCGTCTCCGGCGCCATCAGGGTAACGCCCAGCTCCAGCAGCTCGGCCCGGGCGCGGGCCTGAAACACCGCATCGGCCATGGCCAGGTCGGCGCGCGAGTTCACCCCGAGGGTCTCGCTCTCGGCGCAGGCGACGGCGGTCACCGTCAGCGCCTCGATGCGGGCCAGCTCCACCAGATCGGTCAGGTAATATTCGCCCGAGGCATTGTCATTGCCGACCTTGTCCAGCAGGCGAAACATCACCTCCGCGCCGCAAACCATCAGGCCGGAGTTGCAGAAGGTAATCGCGCGCTCGGCCTCGGTGGCGTCCTTGTATTCGACGATCTTTTCCAGGCTCTCGCCCTGCATCACCAGACGGCCATAGCGCGCGGGATCTGCCGCCTCAAAGCCGAGGATGACCAGATCGGCGCGGGCGCGGGCGGCGATCATCTGCTCCAGCGTGTCCGGCGACACAAAAGGCGTATCGCCATAAAGCACCACGATATCGCCCGCAAACCCCTCCAGCGCCGCTTGCGCCTGACGCACCGCGTGACCAGTGCCGAGCTGCTCTGTTTGCAGCACCACCTCGGCCTCCGGGTCGATCTCGGCCACTGCGGCGCGCACCTGTTCGGCCTCATGCCCGGCGACCACAACGGTGCGTTCGGGATCCAGCGCGCGGCCGGCTGCCATGGCATGCTCCAGCATGGAGGCCTGGGCGATCGGATGCAGAACCTTGGGCAGGTCAGAGTTCATCCGGGTGCCTTTGCCTGCGGCAAGGATGACAAGAGCGGTGCTCATGGGGTGTTTTCCCTTTGAGTTTTTGTTGTCTCCGTTTTATCCGCTAACAGGCGGGGCGCAAGATGCGTCCCCATAAACTTCGATTGCGACTTGCAACATGAGGCGGCGAAATTGCGCCGAAGGGGGATTTTTCATGCGCACGGTGATTTTTGACCTCGACGGCACGCTGGCCGATACCTCGGTCGATCTGCTGGCGGCGGCGAACCATTGTTTTCGGGTGATGGGGCTGGGCGATATGCTGACCCACCCGGAGGATGCCAAGATCGCCCTGCGCGGTGGCAAGCGCATGCTGACCGAGGGGCTGACCCGCGCCGGGCAATTCAAGGATAGCACGGTCGAGGAATATTATCCGGTTCTGCTGGCCGCCTATCGCGAGGGGCTGGATACCCATACCCGCATGTATCCCGGCGCGATGGAGGCGGTCGAGGCGCTCAAAACCGCAGGCTACGGCGTTGGCATCTGCACCAACAAGCCCGAGGGGCTGGCGGAGCTCCTGATGCAGCGGCTCGGGGTGCGGGATGCCTTTGCCTCTTTGGTGGGGGCGGACACGCTGGCGGTGCGCAAACCCGACCCGGCGCCGCTGTTCGAGGCCGCGCGCCGTGCAGGCGGTGCGCCGGAAAAATGCGTTTTGATCGGCGACAGCGATACCGACCGCACTACCTCGGCCAACGCCGGGGTGCCCTCGGTTCTGGTGACCTTTGGCCCCGCCGGGGACGATATGGCCGCGCTGAACCCGGAGGCCTTGCTGCATGATTATGCGGATCTGCCGGGGATCGTGGCCGGGCTGATCGGAACCAACCCGGCGCGCTGATCCTGCGCAGGCCTTAGGGCATCAACACCGCCGCGCGGTCAAAATGCACCTCGGCGGTGGAGAGGTCATCATAGACCAGCCGCACCCCGATGGACTGGACCGAGCCGAGCTCAAACCGGCGATAAGGGTCGCCGTCGCCGTCCAGGATCGCCCCGGGGGCGGCATCCTGCGCGTGGCAGTCCGGCATCGGCCAGATCTCATAGGGCCCATCGTTGAGCGACAGCTCCATCTGCGCCAGACCGCAGCGCCAGGACCACAGATGGGTCACATAGAGGAGGTCCTGCCCCTGGAATTCACGCACCGCCACCCAGCTGGATTGGGTGGCGCCAAGGATCGGTTTCACCTCGGTCGCGGTGAGAAACTTGCCGCTGGGGGTCTGCGGTTCGGCCTCCAGATGCGAGATATCCTGCGCCAGCGCCTGGCTGCCGAGCATGAGACCAAGCCCGAGGGTCAGGGATTTGAGAAGGGAACACATGTCACTGTCCTTTATTGTCACAATGGCCGCGAGGTTAGCAGGTCGTGAGGGCAGGGGCTGCGGGGAATTTCCGCCGGATCTTGGCCGTCGTGCCCCTTGACCTCCGGGAATGGGGGGAGCATGACTTTGCTTATGACAGAGCGATTTACCGGCAATTTCACCCAGCAGGACCCGATCCCGGAAGAGGCCATCGCCGCCGCCGTCGAGGTGATGCGGCACGGGCGTCTCCACCGCTATAACCTCGCGGGCGACGAGGCGGGCGAAACCGCGCTTCTGGAGCAGGAATTTGCCGCCTGGGTGGGGGCGAAATATTGCCTCGCGGTGGCCTCGGGCGGCTATGCGCTGGCCACCGCCCTGCGCGCCGTCGGGGTCGGGCCGGGTGACAAGGTGCTGACCAATGCCTTTACCCTGGCGCCGGTGCCGGGGGCGATTGCCTCGGTCGGGGCGGAGCCGGTGTTTGTGGGCGTCACCGAGGCGCTGACCATTGACCTGGAGGATCTGGAGGCCAAGCTGGCACAGGCGAAGGTTCTGATGCTCAGCCATATGCGCGGCCATCTCTGTGATATGGATCGGCTGATGCGGCTCTGCGATGCGGCGGGTGTCACCGTGATCGAGGATTGCGCCCATACCATGGGGGCGGCCTGGAACGGGGTGGCCTCGGGGCGGCATGGGCGGATCGGCTGCTACTCCTGTCAGACCTATAAGCACATGAACTCCGGCGAGGGCGGGCTGCTGATCACCGACGACGCCGAGGTGGCGGCGCGGGCGATCATGTTGTCGGGGTCTTATATGCTCTATTCCCGCCATCTCGCCGCGCCCGCGCCCGAGGTGTTTGAGCGGGTCAAATACGAAACGCCGAATATTTCCGGCCGTATGGACAATCTGCGGGCGGCGATCCTGCGGCCGCAATTGCGCGATCTCGACGCGCAGGTGGCGCGCTGGAATGAGCGCTATCATGTGCTGGAGGAAGGGCTGCGCGACACCCCCGGCCTGACACTGGTGGCGCGCCCGGAGGCGGAGCGCTACGTGGGCTCCTCGATCCAGTTTCTGTTGCTGGATTGGGCGCCGGAGGCGGTGCAGGCGGTGCTGGCGCGCTGCGCGGCACGCGGGGTGGAGCTCAAATGGTTCGGCGGGGCGGAGCCTGTGGCCTTTACCTCGCGCTATGACAGCTGGCGCTACGCGCCGGAGCAACACCTGCCTGAGAGCGACCGAATTCTTGCAGGGATCATTGATATGCGGGTTCCCTTGACCTTCAGCCTGGAGGATTGCGCGCTGATCGCCTGCATTATCCGCGCCGAAGTCAGCGCCGTCTGGCAGGGCGCTGCTTGAGGGGCAGAACCTCGTGTCTTGCCGAGATTTCCTGACCTACTCCTGACCTAGCGGTGTCGCACCCCGATGGGGCGCGACGCAGGTTTTGCGCTTTGCTTTGCAAATCGCGGTGGGCAAGGCCGCGCCTTTGGCGCGGCCTTGCCGGGCCCAACGGGACCGTCTGCATGTCTCATGCTGGCGGGACGGGCGGGAGAGCTTGCCTTGTGGTGCAACGCGCAGGGGCTTGACGCGCGGTGGTGGATCTGTCCATAAATGAACAAGTGTTCAAATAATGCGATTGGGTGGTGCAGGAGGAGATGCGCGGATGTTCAATGCAAGCATGACATTTGATCTCGGGGAGGATGTGAACGCGCTGCGCGATATGGTGCACCGCTGGGCGCAGGATCGGGTGAAGCCGATGGCGCAGGATATCGACCGGGACAATGAATTCCCTGCTGCGCTCTGGCAGGAAATGGGCGAGCTGGGCCTTTTGGGGATCACGGTGGACGAGGACTATGGCGGGGCGGGCATGTCCTACCTCGCGCATACCGTCGCGGTGGAGGAAATCGCGCGGGCCTCGGCCTCGGTGTCGCTGTCTTACGGGGCGCATTCCAACCTCTGCGTCAACCAGATCAAGCTGAACGGCTCCGCCGAGCAAAAGGCAAAATACCTGCCGCGTCTGGTTTCGGGCGAACATGTCGGCGCGCTGGCCATGTCCGAGGCGGGCGCGGGGTCGGATGTGGTCTCCATGTCCCTGCGCGCGGAAAAGCGCAATGACCGCTATGTGCTCAATGGCAACAAATACTGGATCACCAATGGGCCTGATGCCGATACTCTGGTGGTCTATGCCAAGACCGACCCGGAGGCGGGATCAAAGGGGATCACCGCCTTTCTGATCGAGAAAGAGTTCAAAGGGTTCTCGACCTCCAGGCATTTCGACAAGCTGGGCATGCGTGGGTCCAACACTGCCGAGCTGATCTTTGACGACTGCGAAGTGCCGTTTGAGAATATCCTCGGCGAGGAGGGCAAGGGCGTGCGCGTTCTTATGTCGGGGCTCGACTATGAACGGGTGGTGCTGGCAGGCATTGGCACCGGCATCATGGCCGCCTGTATGGACGAGATGATGCCCTATCTGGCGGAGCGCAAGCAGTTCGGACAGCCGATCGGGAATTTCCAGCTGATGCAGGCCAAGATCGCCGATATGTATACCGCGATGAACACCGCCCGGGCCTATGTCTATGAGGTCGCCAAGGCCTGCGACAAGGGCACGGTGACCCGTCAGGATGCGGCGGCTTGCTGCCTCTATGCCTCCGAGGTGGCGATGACGCAGGCGCATCAGGCGGTGCAGGCCTTTGGCGGCGCGGGCTACCTCAATGACAACCCGATCGGGCGGATCTTCCGCGATGCCAAGCTGATGGAAATCGGCGCTGGCACCTCCGAAATCCGGCGGATGCTGATCGGGCGGGAGTTGATGAGCCACATGGGATAGTGTCGCGCCCCGCTTGCGAGAGCGGGCGCACGAAAAAAAAGCGCCGCAGGTGGCGGCGCTTTTGGGGAGGTGAGAACCGCCCAGGCTGGAATGGTCCTGTCCGGGCGGTTGAATTGAAAGATTAGAAACGGTGCACGTAAGAGACGCCCACAGTGATCGGATCAATCTCGGCGGTGCCGATGGGGGCGCCGCCAAGGGTGGCGTCGGTGTCGATGTCCATATAGCGCACATTCACACGCAGCGCGCCGCGCTCGGAGATCTGCCAATCCGCACCAATTGTGGCGGCGAGGCCAAAGCTGTCTTCCAGTTTCAGCGTGCCAAGCGCGGTCTGCTCGTCAAAGAAGGTGGTATAGTTCAGACCGGCACCGATAAAGGGCGTGATCTTGCCTTGGGTCGGGATGTGATAGACCAGCGACAGGGTGGGCGGCAGGTGTTTCGTGGTGGCCGAGCCAACGCCTGCGATGGTGATGTCGTGTTTGAACGGCGTGGCGGCCAGCAGCTCGATGCCGAGGTTGTCGCGGATGAAGTACTCACCGGTCAGCGACAGCTGGGTGTTGTCGCCGATGGAGGTCGGCTGCCCCGCGAGCAGGCCGTTGTCCGATTTCGGGCTCACGTTGATCACGCCGACGCCGAGGGTCCAATCGCCTTGCGATTGAGCCATGGCCGGGACGGCAAGGGCAGTCAGAGAAGCGCTCAGTGCGAGGGCAGAAACCAGGGTTTTCATGGCAGTTATCCAGTCTTGTGTAGGTCTGGGCACAGAATGTCGGAAACCCCCGGTGCCTGCTCTGATCCAGATCAAGAATCAGCCTGCTTTCTCATTGAAAAGTCAGGTGAAAATCGCATGTCAGCTATGCGTTTCATGCAGGGTGAAAGATGAGTGAAAAACACATCAAAACGGCGCGCGCTCCGGGGCTGACCGAGGGCGGCGCCTGGAACGCGCCGCAGCGGCTCAATATGGCGGCGCAGGTGATGGATCACGGCGCCGAGGATCTTGCGATTATCGACCTCACCCACGGCAGCCGCCGCGATGTGAGCCATGGCGAGCTGGCCTGCATGGTGGATGGGCTGGCGCGGGCCTTGCTGAAGCGGGTCGGGCGTGGTGATCGCGTGGGCGTGTTGCTGAGCCAATCGCCCTGGTGTGCGGCGGCGCATCTGGCGATCTGGAAGATCGGCGCGATCTCGGTGCCGTTGTTCAAACTGTTCCAACATGACGCGCTGGCCAGCCGGGTTCAGGATTCTGGCGCGGCCTATGTGCTGACGGATGCCGAGGGTGCGGCGCAATTGGGGGATCTGGCACAGCCGCTGATCGCCGCCGAAATCGGCACGGCGGGTGATCCCGTTGCCTTTGCCGACACCGGCCCCGAGGATCCCACGATCATCATCTATACCTCTGGCACCACGGGAAAACCCAAGGGCGCGTTGCATGGCCACCGGGTTCTGACCGGCCATCTGCCGGGGGTTTCGATCAGCCATGACCATCTGGGCCAGCCCGGCGATTGCCTCTGGACGCCGGCGGATTGGGCCTGGATCGGCGGGCTGTTTGATGTTGCCATGCCGGGCCTTGCGCTGGGCGTGCCGGTGGTGGCGGCGCGGCTGGATAAATTCACCCCCGAGGCCTGCGCCGAGGTGATCGCATTGGGCGAGGTGCGCAATGTGTTCTTTCCCCCCACCGCCCTGCGCATGCTGAAGGCGGCGGGGCAGGGGCTCCACGGTCTGCGCACTGTTGCCTCTGGCGGAGAGCCCCTGGGCGCGGAGATGCTCGCTTGGGGCCAGCGGAGCATGGGGCTCACAATCAACGAGTTCTATGGCCAGACCGAGTGCAATATGACCGTCTCCTCCTGCGCCGCGGACTTCCCCGTGCGGCCGGGCTGCATCGGCAAGCCGGTGCCGGGGCACGAGGTCGCGGTGATCGACGCCGCTGGCCAGCCGACGCAGGATGAGGGCGATGTGGCGGTGCGGCGTGGATCCGCCGCGATGATGCTGCGCTATTGGAACCGCCCCGAGGCGACGGGCGAGAAGTTTCTGGGCGACTGGATGCTGACCGGCGACCGGGGCATCTGGGAGGGCGACTATCTGCGGTTCGTGGGCCGTGAGGATGACGTGATCACCTCGGCGGGCTATCGCATCGGCCCCTCGGAGATCGAGGATTGCCTGCTGACCCATCCGAGCGTGGCCACCGTGGGTGTGGTGGGCAAGCCTGACAGCCTGCGCACCGAGATCGTCAAGGCCTATGTGGTGCTGAAACCGGGGGCCTCGGCCACCGCTCAGGACTTGCAGACCTATGTCAAACAGCGCCTTGCCAGCTATTCCTACCCCCGCGAGATCGCATTCCTTGAGGCGCTGCCAATGACGGTGACGGGCAAGGTGATCCGCAAAGAATTGAAACGCCGCGCGGCGGCGGAAGTGGAGGACTAATCCGATGAAACTCCAATCCAAGGCATTGCCCTCCTCGGAGGATTTCAAGCAAAACACCAGGGCGCATCTGGATGCCCTGCGCGCGGTCGATGAGGCCGCCGAAGCCGCGCGTCTGGGCGGGGGCGAGAAATCCCGCGCCCGGCACGAGAGCCGGGGCAAAATGCTGCCGCGCCGCCGGGTGGCCAACCTGCTCGATCCCGGCTCGCCCTTCCTGGAGATCGGCGCAACCGCAGCCCATGGCATGTATGAGGGCGCGGCCCCGGCGGCGGGACTCATTGCGGGGATCGGACGCGTCCACGGCCAGGAGGTCATGGTGGTCTGCAATGATGCCACCGTGAAGGGCGGCACCTATTTTCCGATGACGGTGAAGAAACACCTGCGCGCGCAGGAGATCGCCGAGGAAAACAATCTGCCCTGCGTCTATCTTGTGGACTCGGGCGGCGCCAACCTGCCGCAGCAGGATGAGGTCTTTCCCGACCGCGATCACTTTGGTCGGATCTTTTACAATCAGGCGCGGATGTCGGCCAAGGGCATTCCACAGATCGCCGTGGTCATGGGCTCCTGCACGGCGGGTGGGGCCTATGTGCCGGCGATGTCGGATGTCACCATTATCGTCAAGGAACAGGGCACCATCTTCCTCGCCGGCCCGCCGCTGGTAAAGGCGGCAACGGGCGAGGTCGTCACGGCCGAGGATCTGGGCGGCGGCGATGTGCACACGCGCCTCTCGGGCGTGGCGGATTACCTCGCCGAGGATGACGCCCACGCGCTGGCGCTCGCGCGGCGCGCGGTGAGCCACCTCAACCGCACAAGACCGCAGGGCGTGAACTGGCAGAGCCCGGAAGAGCCCGCCTATGATCCCGAGGAAATCCTCGGCGTGGTGCCGGGCGATCTGCGCACCCCCTATGACATCCGCGAGGTGATCGCACGGCTGGTGGATGGTTCGCGCTTTGACGAGTTCAAACCCCGCTTTGGCGAGACGCTGGTCACCGGCTTTGCCCATGTCAAAGGCTGCCCGGTGGGGATTATCGCCAACAATGGCGTGCTGTTTTCCGAAGCCGCCCAGAAAGGCGCGCATTTCGTCGAACTCTGCTCCCAGCGCAAGATCCCGCTGGTGTTCTTGCAGAATATCACCGGCTTCATGGTAGGGCGGAAATACGAGAACGAAGGCATCGCCCGCCATGGCGCCAAGATGGTGACGGCGGTGGCCTCCACCAATGTGCCGAAAATCACCATGCTGGTGGGCGGCTCCTTTGGTGCGGGCAACTACGGCATGGCCGGGCGCGCCTATTCGCCCCGCTTCCTGTGGACCTGGCCCAATTCGCGGATCTCGGTGATGGGCGGCGAGCAGGCGGCGGGCGTTCTGGCCACGGTCAAACGCGACGCCATCGAACGCCAGGGCGGCACATGGTCCGCCGAGGAAGAGGCGCAGTTCAAGCAGCCCACCATCGACATGTTCGCAGAGCAAAGCCATCCGCTCTATGCCTCCGCCCGGCTTTGGGATGATGGCATCATTGATCCGCGCAAGAGCCGCGATGTTTTGGCGCTCTCGCTCAGCGCCGTCCTGAATGCCCCGATCGAAGACACGCGCTTTGGCGTGTTTCGGATGTAACCTCTTCTAACCTCAAATATCCCGGGGGGCTGCGCATGGTGCGCCATTGGTTCAAGCCCAATGGGCGGCGGGGCAGAGCCCCCGGCAGTCACCTCCCGACACAGGAGCACCGCAAGATGTTCAACAAGATCCTGATAGCCAACCGGGGCGAAATTGCCTGCCGTGTGATGGAAACCGCCCGCGCCATGGGCGTGAAAACCGTGGCCGTCTACTCGGATGCGGACCGCGCGGCGAAACATGTGGCCATGGCCGACGAGTCCTTTCACATCGGCAGTGGACCGTCCCCCGCCGACAGCTACTTGCTGGGCGAGGAGATCATCGCCGCGGCCCTGCACAATGGCGCGCAAGCGATCCATCCCGGCTATGGCTTCCTGTCGGAAAACCCCGAGTTCGTCGATGCGGTCGAGGCGGCGGGTCTTGTGTTCATCGGCCCGTCGGCGGATGCGATCCGCAAGATGGGGCTGAAAGACGCCGCCAAGGCGCTGATGGAGGAGGCGGGCGTGCCCGTCGTGCCGGGCTATCACGGCAAGAACCAGGACCCCGAACATCTTGCGCGCGAGGCCGAGGTGATCGGCTATCCGGTGCTGATCAAGGCGGTCGCGGGCGGCGGCGGCAAGGGCATGCGGCTGGTCGAGAATCCCACCGGTTTTGCCGAGGCGCTGAAAAGCGCGCAGAGCGAAGCCACCACCGCTTTTGGCAACCCGGATGTCTTGATCGAAAAATACATCCAGCAACCGCGCCATATCGAGGTGCAGGTCTTTGGCGACGGCAATCAGGCGGTGCATCTGTTTGAGCGCGACTGCTCGCTCCAGCGGCGCCATCAAAAGGTGATCGAGGAGGCACCAGCCCCCGGCATGACCGAAGAGATGCGCGCGGCCATGGGGCAGGCGGCTGTGCGCGCGGCAGAGGCGATCGGCTACAAGGGCGCAGGCACGGTGGAATTCATCGTTGATGGCTCGGACGGGCTGCGCAGCGATGGCTTCTGGTTCATGGAGATGAACACCCGCTTGCAGGTGGAGCACCCGGTCACCGAGATGATCACCGGCGTTGATCTGGTGGAATGGCAGCTGCGCGTGGCGGCAGGGGAGCCCTTGCCGAAACAACAGCACGAGCTGAGCATCACCGGCCACGCCTTTGAGGCGCGGCTATATGCCGAGGACGTGCCAAAGGGATTCCTGCCCGCAACCGGCACGCTCACACATCTGACATTCCCCGACAGCTGCCGCGGCGACAGTGGCGTGCGCGCGGGCGATACCATCAGCCCCTGGTATGATCCGATGATCGCCAAGGTGATCGTGCATGGCCCGACCCGCGCGGTGGCGCTCTCGCGCCTGTCGCAGGCGCTGGCGCAAACGCAGGTGGCCGGCACGGTGACAAACCTCGCCTTCCTCGGTGCGCTGGCCGGGCATGACGGTTTTGCCGCAGGGGATGTGGACACCGGCCTCATTGCGCGGGATCTGGATCAGCTGGTACAGGCGCCCGAGGTCAAACTGGAGCACAAGGCCGCCGCAGGGATGCAGGCGCTGGGGCTGATGGATCTGGATTGGGAGGCTGGCTTCAGCCTCTGGTCGAAGCTGCGGCGCTCGGTCCAGCTCAGCTATCAGGGCGAGCTGGTCGAGGCCACGGTCGAGGTGGACGGGCCGGAGTATCAGACCTGGGAGTTTGCGGGGCATCCCGATCATCTCATCTCCGTCTGCAAGATTGCGGGCCACTGGGTGCTCGGCGGCGACCGCCTGCCACCGGTTGCGCAGTCGGGCCAGACCATCACCGTGTTTGATGGCTATGGCCATCAGTTCGAGGTCATCGACCCGCTGGATCGCGCCTCGGCTGCCGGGGGCGACATGAACGTGGTGGAGGCCCCCATGCCGGGTCTGGTGAAGGCGGTCTTTGCCGAGCCAGGTCAGGCGGTGAAAGAGGGCGACCGGCTGGCGATCCTGGAAGCCATGAAAATGGAACACTCTTTATTGGCGGCGCGCGACGGGGTGATTGCGGAAATCCTTGCGCAGGCGGGCGATCAGGTGGAGTCTGGAGCTGCGCTGGTCCGGCTGGAGGAGGTCTGAGGGCCCAAACCGGGTCAGCCGTTGAAACGAGGAGGAGCGAGATCCATGAACGACCGCGTCGAAATCTTCGAGGTGGGCCCGCGCGACGGGCTGCAAAATGAAACGCGCGACATTGCCGTGGCGGACAAGGTGGCGCTGGTGGATTGCCTCAGCCGCGCCGGGTTCTCGCGAATCGAGGTGGCGAGCTTTGTGTCGCCCAAATGGGTGCCGCAGATGGCCGGCGGCGCCGAGGTTCTGGCCGGCATCACCCGCGCCAGGGGCGTGCGCTACGCCGCGCTGACGCCCAATATGCACGGCTACGAGGATGCTTTGGTTGCGCGCGCGGATGAGATCGCGATTTTTGCGTCTGCCTCCGAGGGCTTCTCCAAGGCCAATATCAACGCCACCATCGAGGAAAGCAT
>NZ_JAATOX010000093.1 GCF_011806385.1 Phaeobacter sp. HF9A
ACAATCAATACGGCGGTGGTCATGGCGCGGCGCAAGTCCTGTCAGGGGAGATCTGTCGCGTATTTACGGCGAGATGGGGAAACAGGCAATGTCCCGTCTTTGTGTGCTTAAAAATTATGCAAACGCATCCGGCAGAGCGGCTAGAATGACGTGTTGGAATGGAGCATAGGGAGTTTTCGAGCTAATAAACACTCACATGCACAAGGATTAATCAATTGTCCTTCTCAGTCGGACCCATAGACCTCGACCCGCCAGTGGCACTGGCCCCGATGGCGGGCATTACGGATCGCCCGTTCCGCGATCTGGTGCGTTCGTTTGGCGCGGGCCTTGTGGTGAGCGAAATGGTCGCGAGCCAGGAGATGGTTCAGGCCAAGCCGGGGGTGCGCGAGCGCGCCGAGTTGAGCGCGGATGTGGAAAATACCGTGGTGCAGATCGCCGGGCGTGAGGCCTATTGGATGGCCGAGGCGGCGCGTCAGGTCGCCGATCAGGGCGCGCGGATGATCGACATCAATATGGGCTGCCCGGCCAAGAAGGTCACCAGCGGGTTTTCCGGCTCGGCGCTGTTGAAAACGCCTGATCATGCGCTGTCGCTGATCGAGGCGGTGGTGGCCGCGGTCGATGTGCCGGTGACGCTGAAGACCCGCCTTGGCTGGGATGACAACAGCCTCAACGCCGCCGATGTGGCCCGCCGGGCGCAGGACGCCGGGGTGCAGATGGTGACGATCCACGGCCGCACCCGCTGTCAGTTCTATAAAGGCAAGGCCGATTGGGGCGCGATCTCCAATGTGCGCGCGGCAATCTCGGTGCCGCTGCTGGCAAATGGGGACATTCTGAATGCGCAGGATGCAAATGCGGCGCTGCGGGCCTCTGGCGCGGATGGGGTGATGATCGGCCGGGGCGCACAGGGAAAACCCTGGCTCCTGGCGCAGGTGGCGCATGAACTCTGGCAGCTGGACGCGCCGGATATCCCAAAGGGGCAAAAGTTTGTGGACATGGTTTCAAGGCATTATGAGGCAATGTTGAGCTTTTACGGAGCGCAGCTGGGGCTGCGCGTGGCGCGCAAGCATCTGGGCTGGTATATGGATGAGGTCGCCACGCCGATGGCGCTGCGGCGCGAGGTTCTGACCGCACCAAGTGGCGCCGAGGTGCTGCGGCTTCTGCCGCAAGCCTTGATGGCACAGGAACAGGAGAGCGCGGCATGAGCCCCTCTACGATCCCGCACACGCTGGACTGTGCGATCTGGTCCTCCTTGCCGGTGCCGGCCTTCCTTGTGGATGCGGAAAATCGTATCGCCGATGTCAACTCCGCTGCCGAGGGCTTCATAAACTCGTCGCGCAAGTCTTTGATTGGAAAATCCATTTGGCGCACAGTTGTCATCGAGGCGGAGATCGAAGCGGCCTTTGAGAAGGCTCGCAGCCAGAGCACACCGCTGTTTGTCAACGACGTGGATGTGGGGGCGCGCCACCGGGCGCCACTGCAATGCGCGGTGCAGATCGCGCCGCTGCAAGGGCACCCCGGCCATATGATGCTGATGCTCTCCCCGCGCGAGCTGGCCGGGCGGCTGACCAAGAACCACTCGGCCAAATCCGCGGCGCAATCCGCCATTGGCATGGCTGAAATGCTGGCACATGAGATCAAGAATCCCCTGGCTGGGATCACCGGCGCGGCACAGCTCCTGAGCATGAACCTCAGCGCAGATGACCTTGAACTTACGGACCTTATCGTGGGTGAGAGCCGTCGCATCGTAAAGCTGCTGGAGCAGGTCGAGCAATTTGGAAACCTGTCGGAGCCGGATTTTCGGCCCGTGAACCTGCATGATGTGCTGGACCGCGCGCGGCGCTCGGCTTTGTTGGGGTTTGGCGCGCAGATGAAGATCCTGGAGCAATACGACCCCTCCTTGCCGCTGGCCTGGGGCGACCCGGATCAGCTCTTGCAGGTGGTGCTGAACCTGTTGAAGAACGCCTCCGAAGCTGCGGGTTCCAAAGGGGGAACCATCACCATTCGGACCTTCTACGAACATTCGTTCCGGCTGCGGCGCAGCGATGGGCAAGGTAAGCTTCTGCCGCTTCAGATCGAGATTTCCGATGATGGGCCGGGCCTGCCAGACAATATCCGCGAAGATATCTTTGAACCGTTTGTCTCGGGCCGCGAAAACGGCACCGGCCTTGGTTTGGCGCTGGTGAGCAAGATCATCGCGGATCATGACGGCTGGATCTCGGTTCGCTCGGAGCCCGGTCAAACCGTATTCAGACTCTCTCTCTCGCGTGTCCCGCGTGAGCAAGAATAATCCAAGGAGCACAATGACATGGATGGCACGGTTCTTGTAGCAGATGATGATCGTACAATCCGAACGGTCCTTACCCAGGCCTTGACCCGCGCGGGCTGCAAGGTGCATGCGACCTCGTCGCTGACCACGCTGATGCGCTGGGTTGGTGAGGGCAAAGGGGATGTGGTGATCTCTGACGTCATGATGCCCGATGGCAATGGGTTGGAGATGCTGCCAAAGATCGCCCAAGATCGTCCTGGCCTTCCGGTGATCGTGATCTCGGCGCAGAATACGATCATGACGGCGATCAAGGCGGCCGAGGCCGAAGCCTATGATTACCTGCCCAAACCCTTTGATCTGCCGGAGTTGATGAAACGCACGGCCAAGGCGCTGTCGGAAAAACGCACCGCACAATCGAGCGGCCAGGTGACGCAAACCGAAGAGCGCCCGGACGAGCTGCCCTTGGTGGGGCGCACAGAGCTGATGCAATCGCTCTATCGCCTGATCGCGCGGGTGATGAACACGGATATGCCGCTGCTGATCACCGGCGAAAGCGGCACTGGCAAGTCACTGATTGCGCGCGCGATTCACGACTTCTCCGACCGGCGGACCTTGCCCTTTGTGGTGGCCGAATCCTCTGACCTGATCGAGCTGGAAGGTCCGGCGCGTCTGCTTGGGCAGGTGAAGGGCGGCACGCTGCTGATCGACGAGATCGCGGATCTGCCGGATGAGGCCCAGGCGCGGCTGGTGCGGATGATGGATGCGCCCGGCGATCACGCGCCGCGGTTTATTGCCACCACGAGTCAGCAAGATCTTGCTGGTCAGATGGAGGCGGGCAGCCTGCGTCAGGATCTCTATTATCGGATTTGCGGCACAGAGCTCGCGGTGCCGGCGCTGCGCGAGCGGGTTGAAGACATTGCCTTGTTGAGCGAGCATTTCCTGCTGCGCGCCGAAAGCGAGGGCGCGGGGCGTCGGGTGCTGAGCGAGGACGCACGCGAGGTGCTGCGCCATTACGCCTGGCCCGGGAATGTGCGCCAACTTGAAAATATCATTAAACGTCTGTCGCTTACGGCGCGAAGTGAAGAAATCGGCAAGACGGATGTCGCCGCCGCACTGGGGCCGCAGACGACGGGTGTCGAGCCGGTCATGGGGGGCGGTGCCAGCAACGAGAAACTCTCGGATGCGGTGGCGCGCCACCTTCAGCGATACTTTGACCTGCATGGGGATATGCTGCCGCCGCCGGGCCTCTATGGGCGCTTGCTGAAAGAAGTGGAGACACCGCTGATCGAGATTGCGCTGGCTGCTACGGGCGGAAATCAGGCGAAATGCGCCGATCTTCTGGGGATAAACCGGAATACGCTGCGCAAGAAGATTACCGATCTCGATATTGAGGTGACACGGCGCCGCAAACTGATGTAATATCGCCACAGACACGTGACCTTTGCGCCAGAAGGTGTATGGAGGATCACGAAATCATGTGGTGGGCGGAAAACGCTCAACATCAGCTGGGGGCAGGCGGTGGCGCAGATGTCACATATCCGCTCGGCGTATCTTTGGCTTGCCGCCTTGGATCGCTGGCGAAAGTCGCGCAAAGCGCGCAATATTACCGCTCTTGGGCTGGTGATTTTGGGGCCAGCGATGGCGCTGGTCACATTTTTGGTGATTGGACCCTTTGGGCAGGGCGCAAGCTCGCCGTCGTTGCGGCTGATCCTGTTGGCGGATCTTGTCTATGTGCTGGCGATCACCGCATTGGTGCTGAGCCAGATTGGGCGTCTGATCGCGGCCCGCCGGGAAAAATCCGCCGGGTCGCGCTTGCACTTGCGTTTGATCGGCGCCTTTGCGTTTTTGGCGCTGGTGCCGACGGTGACGGTCGCTGTCTTTGCAGTTCTGACGGTGAACGTGGGGCTGGAGGGCTGGTTCTCCGAGCGGGTCCGCGACGCCATTGGCAATTCGGTCAAAGCTGCCGAAGCCTATCAACGTCAGCAACGTGGAGATCTGGAGGAAGACGCGCTGGCGCTGGCACGCTTTCTGGATCAAAGCCGATCTAAGAATTTCTTCATGAGTGACGGTCAGTTGCGGCAGGTTCTCTCGCAGGGACAGCTGCAAATTCAGCGTGGGTTGAAAGAAGCCTATGTGATCGACGGCACCGGCGCCATCCTGACCCGGGGCGAGCGCTCTTATGAGTTTGATTTTGAAATGCCCGCGCGCAGCGACATCGACGCCGCCGAGGCAGATGGGCTGCGGATCATACAGGATTGGGACAACAGCGAATTCCGCGCGCTGGTCCGGCTGAATGCCTTTGTGGATCGCTATCTCTATGTCAGCCGGGATGTGGACGGCGAGCTTCTGAACCTGCTTGACGATACCCAGGAGACGGCGCATCTGTACCAGCAACTGGAAAGCGAACGTGGGCGGGTCCTGTTTGAATTTGGCCTGCTCTATCTGGGGTTCGCGGTGATCCTGATCCTGGCTGCCATGTGGTTGGGCATGTGGTTCGCGGAACGCTTGTCGCGCCCGGTTGGGCGTTTGACGATCGCGGCCCAGCGGGTCGGCGCAGGCAACCTTGGTGTGCAGGTGACCGAGGAGAAAGGCGATGACGAGATCGCCCAATTGAGTCGGTATTTCAACCAGATGACGCAACAACTTCAGGCTCAGCGAGAGACATTGCTGAAAAACACGCGCCAGATCGAACAGCGCCGCCGCTTGTTTGACTCCGTGTTGAGCTCGGTCACCTCCGGGGTTGTCGGGCTGGATGCCAAGGGCTGCGTTACCTTTGTAAACAAATCCGCAATGCGGCTCCTGGACTGGCAGGAAGATCAGCAATCCCTGGCGCTGTCGGTCGCGGTGCCGGAATTCGGGCCGCTCTACGAGGAGCTGATTGAAACCAAGCAGGGCACGGCGCAGGGCGAGGTCAAGGTGGCCCGCCAGGGGCGGTTGGAAAACCTGCTGGTGCGGATGTCGCAGCGCCAGGGCGAGAATGGCCGGCTGGAGGGCTATGTGGTCGCGTTTGATGATGTGACGGATCTGGTCAGCGCGCAGCGGATGGCGGCCTGGGGTGATGTTGCGCGGCGGATCGCGCATGAGATCAAGAACCCGCTGACGCCGATCCAGCTCAGCGCGGAGCGGATCAAACGCAAATTTGCCCCCAAGCTTGGCGAGGAAAACAGTGACCAGCTGCAATCCATGACCGATGTGATTGTGCGCCAAACCAATGACTTGCGGCGTATCGTTGATGAGTTTTCCAAATTCGCCCGCATGCCGGAGCCGGTGCGGCGGCAAGAGAACCTGACCAAGCTGGTGCAGGATGCGGTGCTGTTGCAACAGGCCGGCCAGCCAGAGATGAAGCTCAGGTCAGATCTGCCGAGTGAGCCGTTAATGGTGGATGTGGACGCCACGATGATTGGTCAGGCGCTGACCAACCTGATCAAGAACGCTGGCGAAGCCACGGAAAGCTTTACCAAAAAAGGCGCGCCAGAGGGATATGCGCCAGAAATCCGGGTTCAGCTCAGCGCTGACGAACGGGGCTATCAGATTACCATTGCCGACAATGGCATTGGCCTGCCGGTGGATCGCGCGCGGCTGTTTGAACCCTATGTCACGACGCGCAACGAGGGCACCGGCCTTGGCCTGCCCATCGTCAAGAAAATTATCGAAGAACATGGTGGCACCCTGGCGCTGGAAGATGCGCCGCTGTTTGACGGGGCAAGCCATCATGGAGCAATGGCGGTGATCCATCTTCCGGCGCTCTCGCCGCAGACCACCACCAGACAAACCGTAGTAGCAGGGCAGACATGAGTGATATTCTGATTGTTGACGATGAGCGTGACATCCGGGAGCTGATCTCGGACATTCTGGAAGACGAGGGGTATGGCACGCGAAAGGCGGCCAACTCGGAGGGGTGTATGGCCGCTCTGGAGGACGCGCCTCCTGCCTTGCTGATCCTGGATATCTGGTTGAAAGACAGTCAGATGGACGGGATCGACATCCTGAAAACGGTCAAGCGCGACTATCCCGAGGTGCCGGTGGTCATTATTTCCGGCCATGGCAATATCGAAATCGCCGTCGCCGCGATCAAGCAGGGGGCGTATGATTTCATCGAAAAGCCCTTTAACATTGATCAGCTCATGGTGGTGATCCGTCGCGCGATGGAAACCTCGCGTTTGCGGCGGGAAAACACCGACCTGCGCCGCAAGGATGTGGGGGCTGCCGATATGATTGGCAGCTCGCCAGCGTTCAAGACATTGATCGGCCAGCTGGACAAGGTGACCAAATCCAACGGTCGGGTTATGCTGACCGGCCCGGCGGGCAGTGGCAAGGAAGTGGCGGCGCGCTATATTCACACGAATTCAAACAGATCCGCCGCGCCCTTCATCACCGTGAATTGCGCCAGCATCGAGCCCGACCGGATGGAACATGTGCTGTTCGGCCATGAGAGCAGCGAGCATGGCGTGGAGCCGGGACTGCTGGAACAGGCCGACGGCGGCGTTATTTTCTTTGACGAGGTGGCGGATATGCCACTGGGCACCCAGTCAAAGATCCTGCGGGTGTTGGTGGATCAGCAGTTCATCCGGGTGGGCGGCAGCGAAAAGATCAAGGTGGATCTGCGGGTGATCTCTGCAACCAATCGCGATCTGGATCAAGCGATTGCCGAGGGCAGCTTTCGCCAGGAGCTCTATCATCGCCTCAACGTCGTGCCGATCTGTGTGCCGTCGCTCTCGGAACGGCGCGAGGATATTCCGCAGCTGGCGGAGCATTTCATCGACGAATTCAACCGCTCGCAAGGTCTGCCACGGCGCGAACTGAGCGAAGATGCGGTGGCCCTGATGCAGACCATGCTGTGGCCGGGCAATGTGCGCCAGCTGAAGAACATGGTGGAACGTGTTCTGATTCTTGGGGAAAACTCTGACCCCATTCAGGCCAAGGACTTGCCACGTGAGGATGAGAAGGTCGAAGCCGAAGGGCGTGTGGTGCTTTCCGGTGCCTTGGCGACCCTGCCGCTGCGCGAAGCACGCGAGGCGTTTGAGCGCGAATATCTGCTGACCCAGATCAATCGCTTTGGCGGCAATATCAGCCGCACCGCGTCCTTTGTCGGGATGGAGCGCTCCGCCTTGCATCGCAAGCTGAAATCGCTCGGGGTTGTGACCTCCAACAAGGCTGGCACGCGGGTTGCGCGGGTCGAGGATGAGGAAGAAACACCAGCCTGAACCTGCGTCTGCGCCGCTGTGTTGCGACGAGGGTGAATTAAATTGACCCTGTCAGCGCCATCTGTCATGCAAAGGTGCATTTTTAGCGCCCGGAGATCGGATCTATGAAAGTTATCATCTGTGGCGCCGGGCAGGTCGGCTGGCAAATCGCGCGGCATCTGTCGGGGGAACACAACGATGTCACGGTTGTGGACAGCAACCCGGACCTGGTGCGGCGCGCGACAGATACGCTGGATGTTCAAGGTATTGCCGGCTTTGCCTCCTACCCGGATGTGCTGGAACGCGCCGGCGCGCGCGACGCGGATATGATCATCGCGGCCACCCATTCGGACGAGGTGAACATGGTCACCTGCCAGGTGGCGCATTCCGTGTTCTCGATCCAGCGCAAGGTTGCCCGGCTGCGTGCCAAGAGCTATCTGCACGCGATCTATTCCGACCTTTACCGGCGCGACCACCTGCCGATCGACGTGGTGATCAGCCCCGAGCGCGAAGTGGCGGCGGCCGCGATGCAGCGCCTGCGCGCGCCTGCGGCCTTTGACACCGAAGTCTTTATGGACGGGCGGGCGCAGCTCCTCGGTATTCATCTGGACGAAGACTGCCCCGTGGTGAACACGCCGCTGCGCCAGCTGACCGAGTTGTTTTCCACCCTGCGCGCCATCGTTGTCGGTATTCGCCGCGACGGGACGCTCTTTGCGCCAGAGCCGGGCGATCAGCTCTTTGTCGGGGATGCGGCCTATGTGTTTTGCCACGCGGATGACGTGAGCAGAACGATGGAAGTGTTTGGCAAGACAGAGAAACGCCAGGATCGTGTGGTGATCGTCGGCGGCGGCAATGTCGGACTGGAAGTGGCCAAGGCGCTGGAAGGCCGGGCCGGGCGCACGCGCGTCAAGATGATCGAAAAGAACCGCAAGAACGCCGAGAAGGCCGCCGAGGAGCTGGAGCGTACCATCGTGCTCAACGGTGACGGGCTGGAGCGCAACCTGATGATTGAGGCCGGTGTCGACAAGGCCGATGCGATGCTGGCGGTGACCGATGATGACAAGACCAACCTGCTGGCGGCGGTGCGGGCCAAATCCGAAGGCTGCCCCTTTGCCATCGCGCTGATCAACGATCCGACCCTGCTGCCGCTATTGCCGCATCTGGGCATTGACGCCCATATCAACCCGCGCGCCTCCACCGTGAGCTCGATCCTGCGCCATATCCGCTATGGGCGAATCCGTCAGGTCTATTCGATCGGCGACGCAGAGGCGGAAGTGATCGAGACAGAGGTGCTCTCGACTTCGCCGATGGCGGGTCAGGCGATCCGCGATATTGATTTTCCCGAAGGCGTTCTGGTGGGCGGTGTCAGCAAGAACGGCGAGCTTCTGCGCCCCAGCGGCGAGCTGAAGATCGAGGCGGGCGATACCATCGCCCTGTTTGCCATGGCTGCGGATGTGCGGGAGGTCGAGCGCCTGATGCAGGTCTCGATCGATTACTTCTAGGATGGCACGGCGACGTCCCCGTTCTCAGGTCCGCGGCGTTCTGCGGCTGCCTCTGCTGCTGCTGATCTGGGCGATCTTTGCCCTTGCCATGTGGGTGCCCGCCATCCACGCCGCGCTGAGCAAGGATCACTCCACCGCGCAGAGCTTCTTTTACGCCGGGATCGTCGGGCTGATGATAGTCACCTTCATCGGCCTGTCGCTGGCCAATCGGGTGCCGCGATATGGGATGCCCGGGCAGTTGATGACCTTGCTGGCGACCTTTGTTTTCCTGCCGTTGTTCCTGGCCATCCCCTTGCAGGATGCGTTGCGCAATACCAGCTATCTCAACGCCTATTTCGACATGGTCAGCGCGTTGACGACGACGGGCGCTGACATTTTCGACCGTCCCGGACGGCTGCCGGATTCCGTACATCTGTGGCGCGCGCAGGTGGCCTGGCTTGGCGGCTTGTTCATGTGGATTGCGGCCTCGGCCGTTCTGGCGCCGCTGTCCTTGGGTGGTTTTGAGGTCACGACGCGCGCCGAACCGGGGCGCAGCGACGCGGTCTTGCTGGAGAGCCACCGCCCGGATCCGCGCCGCAAGCTGATCCTGGTGACCAAGGCCCTGGCGCCGGTGTATTTCGGGCTGACGCTGGCCCTGGCGATCTTGCTGGTGCTCTGTGGAGAAACCGGGCTGGTTGCGGCCTGTCACGCGATGTCCATTCTGGCGACCTCCGGCATGTCGCCGATCGGTGGCATTGGCGCCGCAGAAGCGGGTATTGGCGGCGAAATGGTGATGTTCCTGTTTTTGCTGTTTGCCTTGTCGCGTCTCACCTTTTCGTCAGATACCGTTGCGGTTGGCCATCGCGGATTGAACAAGGACCCGGAATTCAAAACGGGCATCCTGATTATTTTCGGTGTCACGCTCTTGCTGTTTCTGCGCCATTGGATCGCGGCGCTGGAGGTCAGCACCTCGGGCGATCTGCTTCAGGGCTTGGCCTCGCTTTGGGGAGCGGTGTTTACCATTGCGTCGTTCCTGACCACCAACGGGTTTGAAAGCGCTTATTGGACCAGCGCGCAGCAATGGTCCGGGCTGGAGACCCCGGGGATGATCCTGCTTGGGCTTGCGGTGATGGGGGGCGGCGTTGCCACGACCGCCGGCGGGGTCAAGCTCTTGCGGGTTTATGCGCTATACCTCAACGGTTTGCGCGAGATGGAGCGGCTGGTTCTGCCGTCCTCTGTCAGTGGCGAGGGGCGTGGCAACCGGCGTTTGCAAAGCAATGGTGCCTTTGTCGCCTGGATCTTTTTCATGCTGTTCGCGCTGTCCCTGACGTTGATCTCGGTGGCGTTTTCGGCCTTTGGCATTCCCTTTGAACAGGCAATGATTCTGACGGTGGCCGGGCTCTCGACGACTGGCCCGCTGATCGAGGCGGCGGGGCAAGTGCCGATTGAATTGGGAGTGATGGCGGCGCCGGTGAAATTAATCCTGTGCTTTGCCATGGTGCTGGGGCGTTTGGAAACCCTGGCGATTATTGCGCTCTTGTCGCCCAATCTTTGGCGCCGCTGAGAAAATCTGGTTAACCCATGCGTAAAAATGATGTTTTTCGGGTGGAAACCAAAGAAAACTGCGTCCATACTCCGCGCAAGGGGCGCGTTGGGCCGCAACGCGTAACAAGAACAAAAGCGAGATAACAATCAAATGGCTTCGGACAGACAGAATCTTCAGGACGCGTTTCTGAACCACGTTCGCAAAACCAAAGTTCCGGTAACAATTTTTCTGATCAACGGTGTGAAACTTCAGGGTGTGATTACCTGGTTCGACAACTTCTGTGTGTTGCTGCGCCGTGATGGCCAGTCGCAGCTGGTTTACAAGCATGCGATTTCCACCATCATGCCGGCGCAGCCGATCAGTCTCTATGAGGGTGAAGACTCCAATTGATGGAGCATGACAGGAAGCAGACCCGCGCCTGGGTCCTGCATCCGGATATCAAATCCGACAGGACACGTCGCGATGCAGGTCCGGCGATCGAAGAAGGCGTTGCGCTTGCTGCGGCCTTGCCAGATCTTGAGGTAATCGGCTCTACCATTGTCGGCCTGCCCAAGGCGCATGCCGGGATGCTGTTCGGGTCTGGCAAGATCGAAGAACTCAAGACCCTCTTTCAGGCCGAAGAGGTGGAGCTGGTTCTGATCGACGGCCCGGTCAGCCCGGTGCAGCAACGCAATCTGGAAAAGGCGTGGAAGGTCAAGATTTTGGACCGGACCGGGCTGATCCTGGAGATTTTCTCGGATCGCGCCCGCACCCGTGAAGGTGTCTTGGAGGTGGAGATGGCCGCGCTGAGCTATCAGCGCACGCGGCTGGTGCGGGCCTGGACCCACCTTGAACGCCAGCGCGGCGGTCTTGGTTTTGTTGGCGGCCCCGGCGAAACCCAGATCGAGGCCGACCGGCGCGCCATTGACGAACAATTGGTGCGGCTGCGCCGTCAGCTGGATAAAGTGGTCAAAACCCGCACGCTGCATCGCGCGGCCCGGGCCAAGATCCCCTATCCGATTGTCGCGCTTGTTGGCTATACCAACGCCGGAAAATCCACGCTTTTCAACAAGCTGACCGGGGCCGAGGTGATGGCAAAAGACATGCTCTTTGCCACGCTGGACCCGACCATGCGGCGGGTGGAATTGCCGGACGGGCCCGAGGTGATCCTGTCGGATACGGTGGGCTTTATTTCCGATTTGCCGACCGAGCTGGTCGCGGCGTTCCGCGCGACACTGGAAGAGGTGCTGGCCGCCGATATCATCCTGCATGTGCGCGACATCAGCCACAACGAGAGCGACCATCAGGCGGAGGATGTGGAGAAAATCCTGTCCTCGCTCGGGGTTGACGAGGACCGTGTGCAGATCGAGGTCTGGAATAAGATCGACCTGCTGCCAGAGGAAGAGGCCGAGGCCTGCCGCCAACGCGCGGTGCGCAGCGAGGACCTGTTTGCGATTTCCGCCGTGAGCGGCGAGGGGCTGCCCGCGCTGCTGACACATGTCGCCGAAAAACTGCAAGGCCTGCGCTATGAAGAAGTGCTCAGCCTTGATTTTTCGCAAGGCAAGCAGCGCGCCTGGCTCTTCAAGCAGGAGGTCGTCTTGTCCGAGGATCAGACCGAGCAGGGCTTTGACATCACTGTGCGCTGGACCGAACAACAAAAGGCAAAATACGCGGCGCTGTAAGGGCGCCGCTTATTTTGCGATCAGTTGCGGGGGGTGATCCGGGTCACCCCGACCGCAGCGGCGCGCGCCAGATCCTCGTCCAGCGACATCGGGATATACTCGCCGCGCCGCCAGATCTGCGCCATGTCATCGTAATAGCGCGACAGGAAATGGCCGGATTGGCCGGTGGCGATGACAAAGACCGAACTGTCGGGATCCGCAAAATCATAGACCCCGCGATAGCCGGCCGCATGCACGTTGTTGAAGGGCGCGGGCTCTTCGCCCGAGGTCAGGCCCCGTTGCAGCGTGTTGTCACCGCCGCTGGTGGATTGGCGAATGTTCACGAAGTAGCGCAGCAGCGGCACATCGCCGAGTACCTCATGATCCTGCGTGGCCTGATGAGCGTCGCCCCAGCGCAGCGCCTGGAGCGCATTGCCATAGTTTTCCTCGATATAGATCAGGGCGTCATCAAGCGCCAGCCGCGCCATATCTGTGCAGCTTTCCTTGGGCGCGCTTTGGCGCACGTCACACCAGGCGCTGGCGCCATCCACGTCGCGGAACACTCGTTCTATGAACAAGGGGTCAACCTGGGTATACGCATCAGCAAGCGGTCCCAGATCATCCTCGATCAGGCGTTTCTGCAAAGCTCTTACCCAGCTGGCATAGATCAGCGGCTCCGGCAGATGCTCGTTCATCTCGCCATTCCATTCCGCCAGCAACGACAAGGCAATCTGGCGCTGACGTTCCGGGGTGCCGTCGGGGGCGGCCTCGCCGGTGAACCACAGATCCGCGCCGATCAGGGGCAGCAGGGTGCGGGCGCTATAGGACACGGTATCAAGCTGCGCCTCGATAAAGCTGTCGCGGGTGTGCACCTCGCGCGATTGCATCAGGCGCCGCCAGCGGTTGATGCGCTGGGTGTCGCCCCAGTTGTAGGAGACATGCGCGGGAAAGGGGCGCTCCAGCAGCTTGTTGTTGGTGTTGCCAAGGATGCCGCCGCGGGGACTGAAGAACTCCGGGTTGGCGGCATAGGGCAAACGCCCCTGCCATTGGTTCTCGCGCCGCCATCCCTGATTGGGCAGCCGCCCTTTGCTCTGGTTGTTCAGGTCACGCTCCGGCATGGCGCCGATGGTCTTCAGAGCGATTGTGGTCTCATCCGCGAGCGTGAGGTTTTGCGAGGGCGCGATGAAATTCTCTCCGGCCTCAATCGCTTCCTCGACGTTCTTTGCGCGCATCAGATCCAGCGCGGCGGTCATCGAGCTGTCATTGGGCGACAGTGCGGTCCATCCCAATGAGACAACATGCCCGGGCGGGGTGATCGAGGCGAGCCCAAAGAGCGAGCCGGGCAACACCGGCCCATTGTCTGTCCACCGCAGGGTCAGGGTGAGCGGATCGCCGCCCTTGATCTGAACGATCGAGGGACGGCTCTCAAAATCCTTGTAGCCCTCGGGGCTGAGGTATTGCTGCGGGTTATCGGGGTTGAGCTTTTCGATGAAAAGATCCTGATCATCCAGATAGGAGGAGGTGATCCCCCATCCCATATGCTCGGACCGCCCGGTGAGGACGGCGGGAATGCCGGGAATGGTGCCGCCGATCACGCCACCGGTGCCGAGTTCCAGCCGGGCAAGATACCAGATGCCGGGGGCCGTCAGCTTGAGGTGGGGATCATTTGCCAGCAAGGTGCCGCCCGCCGCCGAGCGGCTCGGCGCGGCGGCCCAGGCATTGGAGGCGCCACCAAGCCCGCGTGGCGCAAGCGGCATCATCGCGGGCTGCTGCGGTATCTTGGCCTTGGCGAGCTGGCGGTTCAAATCTGGAAACAGGCTGGTGTATTCCGGCAATGTGGTGGTGCCGGTGCCCGGCGCATCGGGCAGAATATCCCTAAGACGCGCGGGGTTATCCAGTGCAAGTGAAGTTTGCGCGCGCAGGATTTCGTCTTGCATCTGGCTGGAAAGCTGAAGCGCCATCAGCTTCATCACCGCGATACTGTCGGCGGGCTGCCAGGGGGCGATGGGCATGTTGAACAGGAACATTTCCGGCGCACCACGCCCCAGGGCATTTTCGTTGACCTCCTGCAGCCGCGCATTGATCCCGGCGGAGTAGGCCTCCAGCAGGCGCAGGGTTTCGGGGCTTTGCGCGGCAACAGAGGCGCGCGCCAGGCGATAGAGATCCAGCCGGCGCAGGAAACTGTCGGTCTTTGCGGTGCGGGCGCCAAAGACTTCGGACAGCCGACCTTGCGCGGTGCGTCGCATCACCGCCATTTGCCACAGACGGTCCTGCGCATGGGCGTAGCCGAGGCCAAAAAACACGTCCTCATCCGAGGCGCCAAAGCTGCCGAAGATATGCGGCACATTGGCATGATCGCGCACAATCTCGATCGGCGCGGTCGGACCGGGCAGGGCGATCTCTTTATTGTATTCGGGCAGGGATTGCGCGGCCAGATAATAGACCAATATGGCCCCAGCAACGCCGAGCAGAATCAATCCGGCGGTCAGCCGCAGGAGCCAGCGGAAAAGGCGTGCCATATCTGTGTATTCCCTTGGAATTTCTATATTTGTCGCCTGCCGCGCATTGCACTTGGGCGACGGGCTGCTAGGGTTGGCGCCAACATATGCGAAGTCTGAACAGGGGGAAAGCACATGGCAAAAGTTGCGTTTCTGGGGCTCGGGGTCATGGGCTATCCTATGGCCGCACATCTGCAAAAGGCAGGTCATGACGTCACCGTCTATAACCGTACAACTGCAAAGGCCGAGGCCTGGGTCAAAGAACACGGCGGCGCTTTTGCGCTGACACCGCGCGAGGCGGCTGAGGGGGCCGAATTCGTGATGTCCTGCGTGGGCAATGACGATGATCTGCGTTCGGTCTGCCTTGGGGCGGATGGGGCTTTTGCCGGGCTGGCCGAAGGCGGCATTCTTGTTGACCACACCACGGTCTCCGCACAGGTGACAAAGGAGCTCTATGCTGCTGCCAAAGAAGCTAAAATCGGCTTTGTGGACGCGCCGATTTCGGGCGGTCAGGCGGGGGCTGAAAATGGTGTTCTGTCGATCATGTGCGGCGGGGACAGCGATCACTATGATCGCGCCGAACCGATCATGGCCGCCTATTCCCGGATCTGTCGCCGCATCGGCGAGAGCGGCGCCGGGCAGATGACGAAGATGTGTAACCAGATCGCTATCGCCGGCGTGGTGCAGGGCCTGAGTGAAGCGCTGCATTTCGCGGAAAAAGCAGGTCTGGACGGGCGCGCCGTGGTTGAGGTCATCAGCCAGGGGGCCGCGGGCAGCTGGCAGATGGCGAACCGCTACGAGACCATGCTGGACGATCACTTTGAACACGGCTTCGCGGTCGATTGGATGCGCAAGGATCTGGGCATCTGCCTTGATGCGGCCGATGATG
>NZ_JAATOX010000094.1 GCF_011806385.1 Phaeobacter sp. HF9A
GGGCGGCGCCTGGCCAAGCTGCTGATTTCACAAATCGAAACCCCGGGCGCCGCCTGCAAGACCGAGCTTCTGGAAGCGGAGCTGACCGTCGGAAGCTCTACCGGCCCCGTGCCCAACAGGATGTAATGACATGGAAAATTTCACCTTCACCCGCGGGGATTTCCCCTCGGATTTCCTCTTTGGCTGTGCCACCTCCTCCTATCAGATCGAAGGTCACGGCTTTGGCGGCGCAGGCCCGACCCATTGGGACAGCTTCGCCGCCACGCCCGGCAATGTGGTGCGCGCGGAAAACGGCGATTTGGCCTGCGATCACTACCACCGCTACGAGGAGGATCTCGACCTTGCGGCGGCTGCCGGGTTTGACGCCTATCGCTTCTCGACCAGCTGGGCGCGGGTGCTGCCCGAGGGCACCGGCACGCCCAATGCGGAGGGGCTCGATTTTTACGACCGGCTGAGCGACGCGATGCTGGAACGCGGGCTTAAACCCTGCGCGACGCTCTATCACTGGGAACTGCCCCAGGCGCTGGCGGATCAGGGCGGCTGGCGCAACCGCGAGATCGGCAATTGGTTTGCCGAGTTCACCGAGGTCATCATGGGGCGCATTGGCGACCGGATGTATTCCGTCGCCCCGATCAACGAACCCTGGTGCGTCGGCTGGCTGTCGCATTTCCTCGGCCACCATGCGCCCGGCTTGCGCGACATCCGCGCCACCGCCCGCGCCATGCACCATGTGCTGCTCGCCCATGGCCGTGCCATCGAGGTCATGCGCGGGCTTGGCATGTCCAACCTCGGCGCGGTGTTCAACTTTGAATGGGCCCAGCCGGTGGATGACAGCGCGCAATCGCTGGTCGCCGCCGAGACCTATGACGCCATCTACAATCGCTTCTTCCTCGGTGGCGTCTTCAAGGGCGCCTACCCGGAGCCCGTACTCAAGGGGTTGGAGCCCCATCTCCCCAAGGGCTGGCAGGATGATTTCAAGACCATCACCCAGCCGGTCGACTGGTGCGGGCTGAACTATTACACCCGCAAGGTGATCGGCGCGGATGCCGGCCCCTGGCCCCACTACGCCGAACTCGACGGCCCGTTGCCAAAGACCCAGATGGGCTGGGAAATCTACCCGGAGGGCCTCTATCAGTTCCTGACCCGCACGCAGGCCGAATATACCGGCGATCTGCCCCTGATCGTGACCGAAAACGGCATGGCCAACCCGGATGTGATCCGGGATGGCACGGTCTCTGACCCCGCCCGCATCGCCTATGTGGACGCCCATCTTGCGCAGGCGCGCAAAGCCATTGCCGAGGGCGTACCGCTCAAGGGCTATTTCCTCTGGTCACTTCTGGACAATTACGAATGGGCGCTGGGGTATGAAAAGCGCTTTGGCCTGATCCATGTGGATTTCGACACGCTGGCCCGCACGCCCAAGGCATCATACCATGCGCTCAAGACCGCATTGAGCCACAGCTAAGACCGGCATGCCTTATGCTGTCCCCATAAAAGCCCCCGGAAGCGGGGGCTTTTTGCCGTGACCGTCCCTCGCAGCACGGGCAGCAGGTTCACGGCCCGCGCTGCGCGAGCTAGAGAAAATTTTAAGATCTATCTGCCACAGTCCCCGCAGCGATGCCTTCACCGGCACCCCGCAACCAACCTCAGATCGCTTCGCCAGGACCGGGGAGCGCAGATAGCTGCCGTGACTGATTTTCGACATCCCACAATGGGTTATCCCCCCTTCCGTCCCGCCCTGTCGTTGCCTTGCCTCGACCTTATCCTGTGATGTCTCCTCATGACTGCCGCCACGCCGATTGACCGCACCGACCGGTCCCAGACACCGCTTTACGCCCAGGGTATCGCCTTTCTCCGGCAAGGCGATTTCAAACGCGCCGAAAAGCTGCTGCGCCTCTCGCTCGCCCACGAGGAAGAGAGCGCGCTATGCTATCACTACCTGGCGCAGGCGCTGTCTTACCAATCGGATCGCCTGCCGGACTGCCTTACAGCGCAAAACCAGGCTGCGCGGCTTGCGCCCGGAAATGCGGTGTTCCGCGCCGCTCTCGGGCTGCGACTGCTGGACGCCGGACATGGCCGCGAGGCGCTCCAGATCCTGGAAACCGCGCTGGAGCTTGACCCCGCCTGCCCCCTCGCCCTGCCCTGGGCCCTGCGGCTCCGCCGTCGCTATCTGTTGTGGCAGGATCAGGCGCAGGAAGACGCCGCCCTCGCGGCCATGCTGCGCTCTGCGCACCCCGTCGATCCGCTGATGCTGCTCACTTTCTGCGACGACCCCGCCTTGCAACTGGAGCGCGCCCGCGGCAACGCCGAACGCCTGGCATCCCAGATATCCGATAGCTGGTCCGCCGCGCCGACACAGCCGCGCGAGAAAATCCGCATCGGTTATTTTTCGGCGGACTTTTGTGAGCATGCCACCATGCATCTGCTCTCCGGCATGCTCAAACAGCACGACCGCAGCCGGTTTGAATTCTATGTCTATGATTTCAAACCGGTCCCGCAAAGCCCGCAACACCGGCTCATCAGCGACTTTGCCGATGTCTACCGCGATATCGCAGAACTGGACACGCCGCAGACGCTCGCCCTCGCGCGCACGGACGCGCTGGACATCGCGGTGGACCTGAAAGGGATCACCACCGATTGCCGACCGCAGATCTTTGCCGCGCGAGTGGCGCCGGTACAGCTCTCCTACCTCGGGTTTCCCGGCACCACCGGCATTGCCAATCTGGATTACATGCTGGCTGATCCGATCACGATCCCGCCCGGCTCCGAAGCCTTCTACAGCGAAAAAATCCTTCGCATGCCCGCATGTTACCAGCCCAACGACGCCGACCGGCCAATACCGCCAGAGACACGCGAACGCGCCCGTTTCAACCTGCCGGAGGAGGCCTTCATCTTCGCCAGCTTCAACCACCCGCACAAGGTCGGCCCGCGCGAATTCGACCTCTGGATGCAGCTGCTGCGCGAAGTGCCGAATTCAGTTCTCTTGTTCTACACCGGCCCCAGCAAACTCTCGTCAGCGCTGGCACAACTGGCACAACAGCGCGGCATAGATCCAGGCCGCGTGATCGCCTGCAACAGCCTGCCACAGGCCCAGCATCTGGACCGCATCGCCCAGGTCGATCTCTGCCTCGATTGCTTTGCCTATAACGCCCATACCACCGCCTCCGACGCGGTTTGGGCCGGGGTGCCGATGGTGACGATGCAGGGGGCGCAGTTTTCCGCCCGGGTCGCCGCCAGCATCCTCTCCTCCGTCGGCATGCAAGAGCTGATCACCGACACGCCGGAGGCCTATATGGCGCTGGCCCGCTCCCTGGCAGAGGATTCAGGGCGGCTGGAATCGCTGCGCCACCGGCTGCGGGAGACCCGGACCCACACCGCCCTTTTTGACACCGCCGCCTATACGGCGCACTTCGAGGCCCTATTGGAAAAGATACATTCCCGCCACCTCGCCGGCCTCGCCCCGGACCATATCGCCCTGTCTCCCTGAGATCGAGCCAGCCCCGTCGCAGTCTTTTCCAAGATCCGCAAAGAACGGCAAAAAAGACGCCCCCGACGGATTGCGCTTTCTCCAACAATCGTCTAAACGCCATCCCGTGATCATCGAGTGATCCGATTTCAGCTGCTTGTTGCCTGGAGTACGGGAAAGATGGTGACCTCAATGCCCCGGGAATATTCCAATTCCCAACGGTTTGCCCCTATAGCTCAGCTGGTAGAGCAACTGATTTGTAATCAGTAGGTCCGCGGTTCGAGTCCGTGTGGGGGCACCATCATACGCGCAAAGATGCGCTCTTGTGCCTTTATTTAACAATAAAACAAGACCTTAGCGGTTTGCACGCGTTGTTGTGCTTGCCTGTGTCCGGCAAAATCGCGCATTTAGTTACGCATAAATTCCGCATCTGGGGCATTGTGCGTAAAAATGGCAACTTTTCGAAAGATGAAGACGGGCTGGCGAGCCGAAGTAGCCAGATCGGGCGTGAGGGCCAGCAAGGTCTTTCCGACAAAAAGGGAAGCACAGGATTGGGCGAGCCGCAAGGAATATGAGATCCTGAACGGCACCAAGGTCGCAACGAAGATGGCCCTGCGCGACCTATTTGACAGGTATTCTCGCGAAGTGAGCTCGAAGAAGCGCGGCTTTCGGTGGGAGGCACTACGCCTGGAACGATGGGGGAAATCGGATCTTGGCAGCAAGCGCCTTGATGACCTGGAGCCTAGCACCTTTGCCGCATGGCGTGACGCGAGGCTTTTGGAGGTCGCGCCAGCAACGGTGCGGCGTGAAATGATCCTAATGGGCTCTGTGTTCTCTGTCGCGCGGCGCGAGTGGGGTTTGGTTGGGGATTCGCCCTTATCCGATGTGCGTAAGCCTCAAGAGCCTGCGGCCCGGGATCGCCTCCCCACCAAGAAGGAATTGGAGCGCTTGGAGCTGTCGGCGGGTAGCGATTTGGAGACTGCAACCGCGCGGGCATACCACGCCTTCCTCTTCGCGGGTGAAACAGCGATGCGGGCCGGTGAAGTGATCGGGATGAAATAGGAAGATATTGACTTGGAGCGGCGCACGGTCAACTTGCCCATGACTAATGACCTGCTCCCCTGAAAAGTCCTCGATTTGAGGTTAGCCTGTTCTCCAACCGAGGAGACAGACGATGAAGAGAAGCCGTTTCAGCGAAGAGCAGATCATTGGCATTCTGAAGGAGCATCAGGCCGGGTTGAGCGCAAAGGATCTGTGCCGCAAGCATGGGATCAGCGACGCGACCTTCTACAAGTGGCGGTCGAGGTATGGCGGCATGGAGGTGTCCGACGCGCGGCGCCTGAAGGCTCTGGAAGCCGAGAATGCAAAGCTCAAGAAGATGCTGGCGGAGCAGATACTCGATGTCGCCACGCTGAAAGAGATGCTCGGAAAAAACTTCTGAGGCCCGGTTCAAGGAGAAATGCCGTGGACTGGGCAATGAAGACCAAGGGCTACAATCAGAAACGTGCCTGTTCCCTGGCCGGGATCGATCCACGTGTGTATCGGCGCAAGTCGAAGCGACCGGCGGACACCGAGTTGCGGGCCAGGATGAAGGACCTGGCGTCCGAGAGGCGACGGTTTGGCTATCGCCGCCTGCACATCCTTCTGAAGCGTGAGGGCTGGGAGGTGAACTGGAAGAAGCTTTACCGGCTCTACCGCGAAGAAGGGTTAACCGTCCGTAAACGGAGCGGTCGCAAGCGTGCTGTGGGCACCAGAACGCCCATGGCGCTCCCGCAGGGACCAAACCAGAGGTGGTCGCTCGACTTCATGTCGGACGCGCTGGAAGACGGACGAAGGTTCCGGGTTTTGAACGTCATCGATGACTTCAGCCGGGAATGCCTGGCAGCCGTCGTTGACACATCCATCGGCGGCGCGCGTGTCGCCCGCGAGCTGGACCGGATCGCTGAGTTGCGTGGCTATCCCTGCATGGTGGTGTCGGACAACGGCACCGAGCTGACGTCCAACGCGATGCTCAAATGGCAGGAAGACCGCAAAGTCGGGTGGCACTACATCGCACCCGGAAAACCCATGCAGAACGGCCTGGTCGAGAGCTTCAACGGTCGGATGCGTGAGGAATGCCTCAACGAGCACCTGTTCCCGTCTCTGCGCCATGCCTGCCGCATGATTGCGGCATGGCGCGACGACTACAATCACCACCGCCCGCATTCGAGCCTCGACGGGCTCACCCCGCGGGAGTATCACCAACGGTCAGAAGAGGACCAAAACCTGAACAGAGCTAACTTATAAGCCCGGACTCCGAGGGGAGCAGGTCAGGCATGACCCGCCCCAATCACAAGGAACCAGAAATGGCCGACGAAAACGACAAGCAAGCAGAAGCCCTGATTGCCTCACTCGCACCGAAAATCGCAGAGGCGATCCTTCCCCAGATCGCGGAATCCGTTGAAACCCAAATGAAGGGTCTCAAGGACAAGAACGACGAGCTTCTGGACAAGCTCGCGAAGCAGAAAGCGGACGACAGCCACAACAAACTGCTCGCCGCCGCTGAAAGCCAGTATTAAGCCCGCCTCAATGGCAACGGCGTGTATCAGGGGCGCAAACCCGGCGACAGCATCAAGATCAAGAAGTCCGATGCGCGGAACGTGAAGGGGTATCGCGACGCCAAGGCGCTCGCCGAGAAAGAAGGCGTGCCGCTTGAGATCGTGGCCAATGACTAAGAAGGTCACTTTGGTGCCTGGAAAGGGGCCGGTGCCGACCGTGCATAAGATGCGCGGTCCGCCGAAAGGCACGCCGCGAAAGAAAACCCAGCCGCACAAAATGGCGATGCTCCCCGATGCAAAGCGGGAGCATTACACGCGGGAGATCGTTCTCGGGCGAATGTCGATGTTCCAGGCGGGCAAAGAGCTTGGGATTTCTGATACCTCGGTTGCCCGGTACATCACCCAACTTCCCGAAGACGAAAAACTGGCGATCCTCGCGACCGCCATGCATGACGCCAAAGTCAAAACGGCGATGCAGCACGCGGCCATCGTCAACGAGTTTGGCGAGGACACTGACAAAGACCTCAAATGGGTTCTGCGTGAGCTAAAATCGCTGTTGGAAGCCGCCAAAGGGGACGAAGACCGCATGATGCAGTTGGGCGCGCTGAAAGAGCTTCGCCAGAGCCTCATGTCGCTGGCCGATCTTCACGGCAAGCTGAACAAGAAGATGGATATTCACCTGAACCTGAACGAAAGCCCCCAGTTCATCCAACTCCGTCAGATCATCCTGAAAGTGCTCAACAACCACCCAGCCGCAAAGCACGAGTTTCTGAACGAGATGGACGCTATGGGAGTCATTGGGGAACCTGTCCTTGTCGATGACCGGAGGCCCGCGTAATGCCGTCCCAAGTTGCGAAAGCCGCCGTCGGGATCGTGAACCAACTCGAACAGGTCGATCTCGAAAGCCCGAGTGATATGCGCAAACAGTTCGCGTCTGCGCCGCGCATCGTCGTTAAACTCCTGTCCGAGTTGGCCGCGCGACGGATGCTGAAACCCGCGACACCGTGGCCGGGGCAAAACCGGTGATCGACCCGCACCTCCTGTCCTTCCTGCAAGGCCTGACTGTCTCGCTCGATCCAGTCGAGCGATTCCGTCTGGCTATTGGCGAGCCTGATCCTTGGCAGAAAACGCTTCTGTCCACCGATCCGCGTTTAAACGAGGCGGACCGAATGGTCCTCGCCCTGTGCGGGCGGCAGTCGGGCAAATCGACCTCTGCGGGTGGTCTTGGCTATGACGATTTCTCGCAGGGAAGCTCGCACATCAGCCGATTTGTGCAACAAGGCCTCTCTTATTGGCCATCTATGGTCCTCCGCTTTCCTAAACATAGGGGCGGACCACTTCATGGGGGGGGAGGCTCAGGTGCGGCAGGCTGGGCGGAGATCGCGGGGTTATTGCCGTTCGGGTCCGCGCTCTTGGCCTTGATCGTGATCCCCGTCTCGGCGTGGGGGTTTGCGGAAGCGGGCGATGTGTTTTTCCACCTGATCGGCAAAGGCTGCGCGCTCGGCCGGGCTCATTTGCTCCAGCTTGGTGATCCAGGCCTCCTGCATGGCGCTGCGGAACGTCTGAATGGCGGTGGATTGTTCCGCAATCCGGTTGCGCAGTGCCGTGAGGTCGAGGGGCTCCTGCCGGATCAGATCCAGCAGCGCGTGCAGCTCGGCGACGCGGCGCTCGACGATATTGTCATAGGGGCCATCCGCCAGCGCCCGCAACGCCCTGCGCTCCTCGGGATCGAACTTGCGGAACATCACGCCCCCGATCGCCTCGGCGGCGGCCGGGGGGGGCGGGGGCGGTGCATGGCGGGGGCGGCGACCATCCTCGCCGCCGCGCAGCGCCGCACCGGCCAAGAGCCCCAGCACCGCAAGGTTTCCGGCCAGGGAGAGCGCGAACACCGCCTTCAGCCAAGCCGGCATACGCGACGCGGATTTATTCTGGATTGTCTCGGTCATTGCAGGTCCTCGGCCAGAACTGTGGCCAGATCAAAAGTTTCATAGGCGGCATAGGCGGCACTGCTGAAGGTCGTACTATTGGCAGCCGTCAGGGTGAAGCCCGGCGCCCATTGTGCAGCCTCCGGGTCCGCGATCCCGATCCAGAGGCCGGTGCAGCTGGCGGCAACCAGCCCGCCGACGGAGCCCCAGCCGCCAAGCGCCATCACCAAGAGCGCCAAGGGCCCGCGCCGATCCGGCCGCGCCGTCACGGCGACAGTCTGCCAACTGCTCTGCTCCGCCGCCGCATCGGCCAGGATTGCCGACATCAGCGCCTCCGGCAGCTCCGGTGTCGCCGCGTCGCGGGCCTCGGCGAAGAGTGCATCGAGGTCCTCGAAATCCGTCTTGTCGTCTTGATGATCAGCCATCCTGATACCCCAGTTCATCCTTGCGCCCCGCGAGCGCCTTGGCCAGAGATCGTTTGCCGCGCGCGGTCAGGCTTTCCACGGCCTCCACTGTGATCTCCATGATCCCGGCGATTTCCGGGTTGGTCAGTTCTTCGATATGGCGCAGGATCACCGCTTGTCGCTGCCGCTCTGGCAGGGTCATCAGCGCCTGTTGCAAGGCGTCTTGGCGGGCGCTCTCTTGCAGGGTTTCGGCGGCCCCCGCAGCCGGGTCCGGCGGTTCCGGCACCGCATCCAGATCCACATGACCGCCGCGCGCCTTGCGCTTGACGTCGATGCAAAGGTTCATCGTCACCCGATAGAGCCAGGTGGAGACCTGCGCCTCGCCCGACCGCCAGTCGGGAGCGATCTTCCACAGGCGCAGCATGGCGTCCTGGGTGACATCCTCGGCCTCGGCGCGATTGCCCAGCACCCGCGTTGCCACCCCCAGCACCCGGGGGGCCAGACGGCGCGTGAGCTCGCGCGCCGCGCCGCCGTCGCCATTGGCAAACAGGATCAGCAGGGCCTCGTCGCTGGCCTCGATCACGCGCGCCTCCCCCCGAGGGGAAGGCGCAGGGTCAAACACCCGCATATGAAGTCTTTAGTCCGGATCCGACTTACTCCGCCTCGGGGCCCGCGCCGCGCATCTCGGGGCCACCACGATGATGCCGCTTTTGCATGACCGCTTCGATGATCGCATTGGCGGTATCAAATTCCGCCTTGGAAATCGAGCCATTGCCGTCGGTATCGGCTTTTTCCAGGAATTTGTGTGGCCCCGGGCGTTCCGGCATCTCCGCCGCGCTCAAGGCACCATCGCCATCGGTGTCAAATCGTTCGATCATCGACGCGGTGCGCCGGGCGATACGTTCCTGGGCCTTGGCATTCAGTTCCTCGGCGCTCAACAGACCGTCGCCGTTGCTGTCGGCGGCCTCGAAACGGGTCTGATGCAGCGCCTGCATTTCCGCCTGGGTCAGCTCCCCATCGCCATTTGCATCCAGTTGCTGAAAGCTGGGCTTTTGATGCTTGCGGCCAAACTCCGGGCCGAATCCGGGTTTCGCAACCGCGAGGGTGCCCGCCGCAGCGGTGGACAGGGTGAGAAGCGTGGCGATCAGAATTCGTTTCTTCATAACATCAATCCTCTTTTGCCTCAGCAGCGCCTTGCTGCCTGATGTAGAGGTAAAACGCGCCATCCCGGGGTTTCCGTCGCAATATCTGAAAAAACTTTTGACCCTGCCGCTCACCTCCCCTTCACCCTCTGATTTGCATATTGGGCAGGAAGGGTAGAAACTGCGCGGCGCCACGGGGCGAGCAGTGAGTCCCCCGCATTTTGACGGAGCATCAGATGACACAGACGCCAAGCCTCTCCTCGACCGAGAAGACCCAGCCCGGCGACGAGCGCCCGTTGAAGCCTGCGCTCTGGAAAGGCTGGCGGGGCCGCTGTCCGAAATGTGGCGAGGGCAAGCTGCTGCATAGCTATCTCAAGGTGAACGATCATTGTTCCAACTGCGGCGAGGCGTTTTACCACCATCGCGCCGATGATGGTCCGGCCTATCTGACAATCCTCGTGGTTGGTCACCTGATGGCGCCCTTGATGCATTACACCGCCTTTAGCTGGCGGCCGGAGCCCTGGGTGATGGCGACTGTCTTCTCGGCGGGCTGTATTACGCTTTCGCTCTATCTGCTGCCACGGCTCAAGGGTGGGGTGATCGCCTTTCAGTGGGCGCGGCGGATGCATGGGTTTGATACCACAGAGTAGCATCTGGGCTCTTTCCTTTCCCGCGCGGGCGCGTGACACTGCGCCTCTCACCCCAATGCGTGGGCGAGGCCGAGCGAGGAGAGAGGATAGATCATGACAACCACAGCACAGACCCCGGACAAGACCGCGATTCGCGATGCCGCCACGGTGATCGTGGTGCGGGATCGGCGCGGCGATGATCCGCAGGTGCTGATGGGGCAGCGCGGCGCCAAGGCCGCCTTTATGCCGAATAAATTCGTCTTTCCCGGCGGCGCGGTGGATGAGGCAGATCACCAGATCCCCCTGGCCGGCGCGGTTGCCCCCTCCTGCCAGGAGCGGCTCTGTGCCGATGGGGGCGCGCAGGTCTGGCAGGCGCTCTGTGTTGCGGCGGTGCGGGAGCTCTGGGAGGAAACCGGGCTGATTCTGGGTCGCCCCGGCGTCTGGCAGGGGGAGCTGCCCGAGGATTGGAAGAGCTACGCCGCCACCGGCCATGTGCCCGATGCCTCGGGATTGAGCTTTGTGTTTCGTGCATTGACCCCTCCGGGCCGCCCGCGCCGCTTTGATGCGCGCTTCTTCCTTCTGGAGGCAGAGCAACTGGCCGGCGATCTGGATGATTTTTCCCGCGCCTGCGACGAGCTCTCGCATCTGCAATGGATCCCGCTCAGCCAGGTGCGCCGCTTTGATCTGCCCTTTATCACCGAGGTGGTGCTGGCCGAGGTCACCGCCAACCTCAGCCGCGAGACCCCGCCCGAGAGCACGCCGTTTTTTCGCAACGATGACGAGGAAAGCCTGTTTCTGCGCCTCTATGGGCGTAAAAAACGGGCCGGGGAATAATCACCGGGCAAGGCGGGGGCCCGCCCCCCCTCACAAGGCGAGGATCAGCGCCAGGATCGAGAGCACCAGCAGCCCCATGCCAACAATCTCGCGCCGGGTCACGGTTTCCTTGAAGAACACCACCGTGGCCAGCAAGGAGAGCAGCAATTCAACCTGTCCCAACGCCTTGACATAGGCCGCATTTTGCAAGGTGAAGGCCAGGAACCAGCAAAACGAGCCGCCCATGCTGGTCACCCCGACCCAGATCGCGACCCGGCGCGCCGCCCAGACCCGCAAGATCTCTGCCGGGTCGCGCAGGGCCAGCCAAACCAGCATCATCGCCGTCTGCAAACAGACCACCACCGCCAGCGTCACCGCCGCCCGTAACACCGCGTCGGGCGCTTCGACCTGCAAGGTGGCGCCCCGGTAGCTGACCGCCGAAACGGCAAAGAGCACGCCCGATCCCAAGCCCAGCAAAGACGCCCGCCCGGTGAGCTGCCGCCAGAGACCCGCCGGGCTGTCCTTTGTCTTGGAGAGCACCAGAACCGCCGCCAATCCGATCAGGATCGCGAGCCACCCCAGTACGGAGACCGTATCGCCCAGCACCGCAAGGCCAATGATGGCGGTCTGGATCACCTCGGTTTTCTTGAAGGTGATGCCCACCGCGAAATTGCGCTGTTTGAACAGCGCCACGACGCAGATGGTCGCCAGGATCTGCGCGAGGCCGCCAATGCTGGCAAAGCCCCAGAACTGCGGCGTCAGCAGCGGCAGCACCGCGCCGCTGCTGCGCAGATACGCCCAAAGCAGCAGCAGGATCACCGGGGCGGAATAGATGAACCGCGAAAATGTCGCTCCCACCGGGCTGAGCGTCACGGTGCTCAGGATCTTTTGCAACATGAAGCGCAGGGTTTGAAAGGTGGCGGCGGCGAGGGTAACGGCAATCCAGAGCGGCATAAAAATTTCCATATGGCAGGCCGCAGCGGCACCCTATTTCTCGGGCGCGGTCCAGAACGGATGCGGCACGGGATCCTTAGCACGCAGGAAATAGCTGCGAAACACGCTGGCGTAGCTGGGCAGCAGATAGCCGTCATTCTGCGCCAGAAACGCCGCACGATGGCGCCGGTACAGCGCAGGCAGATGATGCCAGGGCACCCCGGGGTAGAGATGATGCACCACGTGTAAGTTGTTGTTCAGGAATAAAAATCCAAGCAGCCGCCCCAGTATCCCCCGGCCCTCGACAATCGCGGTGCGGCGCTCCGGCGCCAGGTCGGCGCGATGTTCCAGAAAGGTGCGGATCTTCAGCACCGAAAGGCCGATATAGGCAGCAACCAGATAGGCCCAGAGCGGCAGCGATGATTGCGCCACGATCCACAGCACCAGCGCAACGCCCGGCGCATGAAGAATCCACTCGCGCAAGACCGCGCCTTCGCCCCGCCGGATCAGCCGCGCGTCACTGCGCATGAAACAGAGCTGCCCGATCAGCGGCCCAAGCAGCAGCCGCCCCAGCAGCGTGTTGTTCAGGCGCAGCAGCCGTTGTTGCCAGCGCGGCAGCCCCGCCCAGACCCGAGGCGCGAGGAAATTGCTCTCGGGATCATCATAGGGGTCGGTCAGGTTTTCGTCCTGGTGGTGCTGTAAATGGGTGTCGCGAAAGCGCCCATAAGGGACGCAGAGGTTCAGCGGCAGCGCCATCAGCGCCTCGTTGAGGCGCCGTGCGCGGAAGGGATGCCCATGCAGCGCCTCATGGCTGAGCGAGGAATGCAGCACCACCACGGCACTGATGACCAGAACCGCGAGGGGCTGCGACACCGCCGCCAGCGCAAAGAGCGCCCCGAACCAGATCGCATAGCAGCCCAGGATCAACGCCAGAGTGCCCCACTCGGCGCGTTGAGGCAGCGCCGCGCGGGCCTCTGCGTTGGCCTCAATCAGGGCGCAGGATGGCTCCGGCTGCGCGATCTGCGCTGCGCCCATCAGGTCACGCATCGCGCCCCGCCCCGGCCCACCCCTCAGCACGACCCCAGTTGATCTTGGCCCAGATGCGTTCGTAAATCAGGTAGCTGACAAAACCGATCCCGGTATTGATCGCCGCCATCACCCCGCCGGTCGTGGCCGAGCCGGTGGCGATAAAGCCAACAAGCGCCATTGTGGCGAGCCCGATCGAATTCCACACGACCGCCTTCACGAGGGAGCGCCCACGCGTTTCCATTTGACCTCCGATGTCTTGATCTACCTGCAAGACTAGCCAAACATCGGCCTGTGCGGAATTCCGTATGTGATTAACAAAATCCAACAATGATGATATAAATCACCATATGATGGAAAAAATAGACAAGCGCCTGCGCGCCCGCCAGTTCCGGGAACGGCTAAGCCGCGCCCTCGGTGACAGCGGCCTGAGCCAGAGCGCGCTGGCCCGCGAAACCGGCGTGGATCGCTCCACCATTTCGCAATTGCTCACCGATGCGGGGGCGCGGCTGCCCAATGCGCATGTGGTCGCTGCTGGCCTCCTCGGTCGCCATGAGCGAGGCGCCAAGGGCCCTGGTGGACGAGCGGATCTATGACTGGCACCGCGAGGCGGCGGGCTACAAGATCCGCCATGTCCCCACCACCCTGCCCGATATGCTGAAGACCCGGGCCGTGCTGGAATGGGAATATGCGCCACATCTGGGCCGCACCGCCGATCAGGCAATCGGCGCCTCCGAGGACCGGCTGAGCTGGATGCGGCAGGCCGGATCCGATTACGAGATCGCCCTGCCGATTTATGAGCTCGACAGTTTTGCCAGGGGGGTTGGCTATTACGACGGGCTGGCGGCGGAGGTGCGGATCGCGCAGCTTGACCATCTGGAACGGTTGACCACCCAGCTCTATCCGCGCCTGCGGATCTATCTCTATGATGCCAAGCGGCTGTTTTCCGCGCCGCTGACGATCTTTGGCCTGCTTTTATGCGTGTTTTATGCAGGTAGCCATTACATGGCGTTTCGCGACCGCGAGCGGGTGGAGACCTATACCCAGCATTTCGACCGGCTGGTGCGCGAGGCCGATATCACCGCCCGTCAACTGCCCCGGCGGGTGCAGGCGCTGCGGGCGCAGATTGCCCCGCACGCCTGATGGGGCGAGAGGACGGCCCCGCAGACCCGAGACCGCCCTCCCCCGTGTTGTGTTACCGGGGTGCGCCGATGGCCCGTCCCAGCCCTTCGGGTCTGGACAGCGCGGCCTGCGCCTCGGCCAGGCGGGTCAGGTTGGCCTCGATCTGCGGCGCGGGAGGGGCGGAGCGGCGGGTTTTCAGATCCACATGCAGGAGCATATGCTCGCCCGTCGCCAATAGCCGCTCGCCCTCATACATCTCGTGCCACAGATGCATCTTCTTGCCCTGCCCCAGGATCACCCGCGTATAGACCTGAATGGGATGGCCCGCGTGGACCTCGTCAACATGGCGGATATGGGTCTCGGCGGTGAAATAGCTGCCGCCCGAGGCGATATAGTCCGCATCGCAGCCGATGATCTCCATCAGCTGGTCGGTCGATTGCGCAAAGGCATCGAGATAACGGCTCTCGGTCATATGGCCGTTGTAATCGGTCCAATCGAGCGGCACCACGCGGCTCTGGGTCAGGATCGGCAGGCTGGGGTCACGGATCTCGGCCATGCTGCGGGCCAGGCCCGCCTGCCCCATCCGCGCCGCGTCATGGACATTCTGAAGCGCCCCGGCGCCCCAGTCGTTGGCGCCCAGCGCCCGCATCATGCCGACCAGATTGTCATCGCGGATGCGCTCCAGCTCGCGGATGCTATAGGCCCCGGATTGCGCATCTGACTGGCCCGCGATCAGCTCCACCAGCTCCTCGGTATACTCCGGCACGTCTGTCAGCTTGGTCCAGGGCAGGTCGAGGCAGGGGCCAAACTGGGCCATGAAATGCTTCATCCCCGCTTCGCCCCCGGCCACGCGATAGGTCTCAAACAGGCCCATCTGCGCCCAGCGGATGCCAAAGCCATAGCGGATCGCATTGTCGATCTCTTCGGTGGAGGCGATGCCATCCTTGACCAGCCACAGCGCCTCACGCCAGACCGCCTCCAGCAGTCGATCCGCCACATGGGCGTCGATCTCCTTTTTCAGGTGCAGCGGGTACATGCCGATCCCGGTGATGATCTCGCGCGCCTTTGCGATCAGCTCCGGGCTGTTGGCCTCGGTGGTGACCAGCTCGACCAGCGGCATCAGATAGACCGGGTTGAAGGGATGCGCGACCACGATCTGCGCGGCATTGGCAAAGCCCGCCTGCAATTGCGAGGGCCGAAAACCCGAGGTCGAGGAGCCGATCACCGCGCCTTCGGGGGCCGAGGCGGCAAGCGCGCCATAGACCTTCTGCTTCAGGTCCAGTCGTTCGGGCACGCTTTCCTGCACCCAATCGGCGCCCGCGATGGCCTCGGCGATACTGTCATGAAAGGAGAGTTCGCCTTCGGGCGGCAAGGCCACATTGCCCAGCCCCGGCAGGGCGCGGCGGGCATTGTCGAGCACCTCGCCGATC
>NZ_JAATOX010000095.1 GCF_011806385.1 Phaeobacter sp. HF9A
GTTGTCGTCATGGGCAAGCGCGGTGCGGGCGGTCAGGTATTCGACCGGCCCCGCGCCGCCGCCTTTGCCGTTGGGGAAGAACTTGATCAGCATCCGGGCGGCCTCCGGTGCTGTGCAAGGATCTCCGCCAACCGCCGCTCGATGCCGACCAGCGCCGCCGCAACGCGCAGGGCCTCGATCTCGCTGGCCCGGCCCGCGCGGGTCGCCGTGTTGAGCCACCGCGCAATCTGATTGAGATTCCCGCCATAGCGGGACACAGCCAGCACGAGCGCGGGATCGACACGGGGCGCAGGCTTGCGCCGCTTCGGAGCCGCACCCGTGGCGAGCTGCCGAAGCATGGCGGACATGGACAGCCCGCGATCCGCAGCCGCCTGCCGGATCAGCGCCTTTTCCTCGGAGGAGCAGTAGAAGAATACGGCTTCCTGCTTTTCCGAGGGGACCGCGCCCCGCGCGGTCCGGCTGGGGTTCGAAGGGGAGGCTTGCCGCCCCTCGCAAGGCCCCGGTTCGACGGTCGAAGACCTAGAACCGGGTCGCCTTGCTCTTTGCTCAGACTGCTTGATGTTCGAAGTCACCATGCCACCTCCGCACGGCGAAGCTCCGGTTCAGAAACCAGGCCCCGCGCTAGCAGTTCGCAGGCTTGGGCACGGGAGATGGTCTTGCACAAACCGTACCGCTCCCTGACCCACCCAGCGAGTTGTCGATAGTGCTTCTCCTCAAGTTCGACAGCGCTGATCTGCGCTTCGCGCGCCTCCTCGACATAGCGTTGCCAACGTTGCCCTCTAAACCAGTTGTCCGAGAAGCAAACCTTCGAGCGAGTGTAACCCTCGGTCTCGGTCGCATAGGCCCGGACTGCGCAGATAAATTCCTTGGCAGTCGTGCCGTCCTCGATAGCCCGCTCGAATTGCAGCCGACAGGTGGTTTTGTTCCGACGTCGATCCGCCGGATAGGCACCCCATGCTTTTTCGAAATCCTGATCCTCCGCCTCGCGCGTGTCCGCGCGCGTAGGTGGTTTCTGGATGGTTTTAGGATGGTTTGGGGGTCGTGATGACCCCGGGGGTGGGGTCGTGGTGACCTCGGAGGCCGGGTCATACTCATCCGGGGTCTTAGTGACCCCGGTTTGTTGCCGCCCCCCTTGAGCGTCCGATTTTTTCTTCGTCAGGTCATCCAACCTGGACACGGCTTCAAGGCATATGCGGTACTCGTTTGTGTACCCGAAGTCACAATCGCGCTCTCCCGTCTGAACTAGGATACCCTCTGAGGCGAAGTCACGAATGATCCGCTTGACGGTGGCCAGGCTCAGTTCGGTAAACTTCGCGATGCTGTGCTTGGAACAGTAGACGCCCTCGCCATCATCAGAAGCCTTGTCAGCCAAAAACATGATGACCTGTTTGCGTGAGGCGCTGCCAAACTTGCGTTCATTGCAGCGCTTTGCGACCTCCCAACTCATGGCGCGTCACCCTCGCAAGGGACCGTGAGGGGGTATTTCCGCAAGAAGCTGGCAACGGAGTGCAATCCATGATCCGGCACCGCTCCTAGTGAATATGGCAGCACGCGACTATGTAGATGCGGGCGGCCTTCGATAGGGGCGAGCGCTCTAGGTGCAGCGTCATGCTCGTTTTTGTACATCATTTGGCAAGCCTCTCCCATCAGCCCGCTCCATGCGGCCTGGCGATACCGAGAACGGCATCAGATACAGGGTTGAGTATTGGGGCGGCTTGGGCTTAGACTTCGGGTGCGCAAGAAATCAAAGCAAGGCTCCGCCCGGTGCGGGGTTTTGCTTTTCTAGCCTAGGCCATATCGCCTGGGGAAACGCGGTTCTCTTCAACGTAAGCGTTCAAATCGCTGCCGAGGTACTTGACCCGACGGCCGAACTTGATCCATGCGGGGCCAACCCGCCGATGGCGCCATTGTGCCCGCTTGGATCGCGGGGCGATGAGATCAAGCTCCTCGTCATCATCGTCGTAAACGCGTTTTTCTTCAAAGATTTGCATTAGCTCTTCTCCGTTTCCTCAAGGCTTTGAGCGTCTGCATTCGAACCTACATGATACCACTCGGTTGGCTCGATGTAGCTTCGGGCGATTTCGCAGAAAAAAACTGCGTAATCATTTTCTTCGTCGAAACGTTCTCGAAGAGCCTTCTTAATCTCAAGCAGCTCTGCATCGTCTGTCGGGCAATTGATGGCGATCTTGGCATAATTAAACGCGTTCGCTGTTATCCCGATAATGGTGAACACTTCTTCCAACGCTTGGCAAAATTCCGAAGTGACGGTTCCCTTGGTTGCCGCGCTCGTCGGCCGCTTCGTTGTGTAGCGCTCGAACGACGCCCTCACTACTTTAGCGACTCGTGCCGCGCGCTGGTTCGACCTGTGATGGTAATCTTCGGCCATCCTCGCCACATCAGCGCGAACCGCTTTGAGGTGCTTGATCTGAGCTTCGATCATCTGGGTTGTTACAAGTGTTCGGTCATCCATCGGATGCGGTAGAGCCACCAGGGCGCGCCGAGCACGCTTCAAATTCAAAAGTGCGGTATCGAAACCCTCTTCCGACTGCTGCAAGCGAGCGCTGTCAACCTGCTTCGCCCTGAGCGAGAAAGTTGGTGCCGTGATATCGAAGATTAGGGATGCAGCTTTCTCTTGTTCGTCGAACAACAAAGGTACTTCCAACCACTTTTCCAGGCAGGCATCCAATTTTCTCAGCGTTTTGAAATAATTGTGGAAAAACTCGTTGGGACCATGAAGTAGCCGAGTTTTTTCACCGCCTTCTTCGGGTTGAGTGATGGATTCGCGAAACCCCGGATCTGTATCTTCAGCCATCCTGCGCACCTTTCTTCAACACATACTTGGACCAACCAAGCATTAGCTCTCTTCGTTTGTGCAGCAGGTCCGACCGTGCGTATGCTCGTTCCACTTCTGATCCGACTTTATGGCCGAGACTCATTTCCGCAACTTCACGCGGGAAATTGCTTTCCTCGGCCGCCCAGTCACGAAACGCTGATCTGAACCCGTGAACGGTCACGTCCTCGATCTTCATTCGACGCAACAGCATCAACATCGACATGTTCGACAGAGGCTTATGCCGGCGCTGACCTTCAAAGACGCATTCGGAGCGGAGGGCTTTCAATGGCTCGATAATCCCCAGCATCTGATCCGTAAGCGGAACACGGTGCTCGGCCCCTGTTTTGCTCCGTTCTTCAGGGATCGTCCAAATCAACTCATCGAAATCAAATTCCTCCCAGACAGCCCTCAGAACTTCGCTGGTCCGGCAGCCCGTCAAGCATGTGAACATCAGCGCCTTGGCTGCCATCCCGCTTTGCTGTGCGAGCTGCGCGTAGAACGCGGGCACGTCTTGCCAACGCATCGCATTGTGGTGCTTCACCTTGGCCTTCACGCGCGGCAGCACCCGGGCGTCCATCACGACCGTCACGGGGTTTTCACCCTCGCGGTAGCCACGCGACCGGGCCACATCGAGGACGGCCTTAATCCGCTGCGCCACCCTGCGCGCGGTTTCGTGCTTTTCGGTCCAGATCGGGGAAAGCACCTGCAAGATTTCCGGCTGGTCGATGTCCGAGACGGGCATTCGGCCGATCTTGGGGAAAGCATAATCTGCAAGCGTATTGATCCACTGCTGACCGTGCTTCGGGTTCTTCCACGTTGGCAGGCGCTCGATGTGGACCTGCCGAGCAACCTCTTCGAAACAAGGTACGTCCTGGTCCTTGTGGAATTTCGGGTTGAGCCCCTGCTTGGCGAGGCGGCGATACTCCAGGGCGCGTTCGCGAGCCACGTTGAGCGTCACCACGTCAGCACCGCCGAGGCCGAAATCGGTGCGGAGCGGCTTTCCCTGCCGATTCCGCTGTCCCTTTACCGTGACGCGGACGATCCAGCGCCGCGCGCCGGATGGATCAACCACCAGATACAGCCCGTGGCCGTCGCCATGCCGGCCAGGTCCGAGCGTTCGGACCAGATTCTTCGTCAGCTTTCCCGAGGTGTAGGCCATAGAAAATACCACAGTTCGTACCACCAAATGAACAGAACCGAGCGCAATCGAAACGAAGCCAGTGAGAACAACGAACGCAGATGAGCGCATAAGTTCAGTAACTTATACGCTATCAAGCGGCCCCATGGGGTTCAATGAAAATGGTGGGTGGCGGAGACGATGGGATTCGAACCCACGAGACGGTTTCCCGCCTACTCCCTTAGTTATATTGGTTCAATACTCAGAACGTGTGTGGTAAGCGTGTGTGGTTTTATAGTCCGAGAGCTACCGATGCCCAAGTACATACAGCTGCGAAGACGAGTGTGGTATGCCGTTCTTGAGATACCAAAGAGCCTTCGTCCAAGGCTTAAGAAACCTCGTTTTTTTCAATCACTGAAGACTGAAAGTCGATCAGAAGCTGAACGTCTCTGCCTACCGATAATTCACCAGTGGAAAGAACTAATTGAGAGTGTGCGAAGCGGGACAACACCAACTGATGCGATTCAGGCTATGCGGCAATTCAAGCTCGAACTGGAGCGACAGAAGGTCCCCCAGCATGAAATAGAAATGGGAATGTCCGAATGGGCCACTGAAACTGAGGAGCTCGCAGAAGCACATTTTGTAGTCAACGGGGATTGGATAGTTCTGTCTGAGCACATTGACGAGTACACCAGTAGCCTTTCGGATCAACCAAAAACCGTGGATATGAAGCGCAAAGACCTAGACAACTTTTCCAAGCGTTTCAAATATGCACACGATGCTACTAACCGGGATATTGCCGAGTGGGTGGAAATAGAACTCATAGAAAAAGGCAAACTCCAAATTACCACTTGTAGAAGAATCATATCTAATTGCAGAGGTTATTGGCTCTTCCTTCAGCGTCACTACAAGCTTGGCTTGTTGCTACCTTTCGAAAACGTAGTGCCACGCAAGAAGAGTAAGGCAAACTTGCCTGCAGGATCCAAGCGTCAACACTTCACCAAATCCGACTTCCAAATTCTAACACGAGAAATAATTCATGATGCCCAGCTTCACGATCTGATTTATCTTGCTGCGCACACTGGGGCGAGAATAGAAGAGCTTTGCAGTTTAAGGCTGGACAGCATCGACGATACATCCTTTGGAATTGAAGACGCAAAGACTTCCGCCGGAATACGGAAAATCCCCATTCATTCAGCCATCAAGAGAATTGTAGAGCGGCTTCGGGCAACAAGCCAAGATGGCTTTCTTATCTCGGGGCTCACTATAAATAAGTATGGCGACCGCTCGAATGCCATAGGTAAACGATTTGGCAGGCTTAAAAAAAGATGCGGGTTTGGTGAAGGCTTTGTCTTCCACTCCTTTCGCAAGGGTGTAGCTACACAACTTGAGGAGGCCGGTATTTCTGAAAACATTTCAGCACGCCTCTTAGGGCACGAACTCCAAACTATGACTTATGGACTGTACTCTGGCGGCGTGACGTTCGAAACACTTCAAGATGCGGTCGAGAAGCTGGACTGGGAACGCTGAAACCATCACAGAGCCACGGAGAGCCGCCAGAAACCTACATCTCAATGACAGGCAGAACCCACCTCCGTTAGCGCACTGAACGCCACTCTATGGCACTCGTTGGCGGCTGGGTGAAATGAATGATGGACCACAGGCCATGATGCCCAGCGCAAGTAGGTTCAACAGATGTCCGATGATTTTGACTTAGCCCCACTCGATCAGTAGCTGATGTCGGATGACAACCCTAAGGATTGCATGATGCTGTCGGCACGGTGTAGTTTGCAGCCCAGAGCCTATTCCTCGTGAGGAGTGGCTACACAAGGCCCTAGGACAGTCACTATTGGGCATTCCGGAAGATCGACTACCTCAAACTTTGGATGAAGCAGCAAAGGCCATTCCTGAAACTGTGGTGGGTGTTCACAAGTTCTGGAGAAAGGCAGTGGAAGGTACCTGAGAACCACTGAGAGGGCCTTCAGGCAAGCATTTAGCAGTAGGCCATGCCCACCCCTCACGTTCAGAAGTGGTTGCCCTAGCCCCTCCCTGCAACGTGAGAAGGGCGAGGGTCAATTTACGTCTCCGAGGATCACTTGTCGAAAAGAGTTTGACCAAATCCTACAATTACGGCACATTCCTATTGGCAGTAACTACATAATTTATCTAGGTTTGTATTTTTCTACTCTATACCCTTACATAATCCTCCCTTAAGTAAATAGGGGATCTTAAGTTAAACCCTAGTACTGGTGACTTAAGCCGCCTCCCCTAAGCTAAAGCTCTCAAGAGCTGCAATAGTTTCATTGTGACTATCAGTGGCTGTTGGGCACTTGGTCTGGATTACTTCCGTGATCACCTCCCCATTTTCGTCAAGGAAAGAGCAATCCATAGACACTTCCCTACCAATCAAAGACGTCACAGCCTTCCTTAAAGCAGCTTCAGCTTTCTCCCTATCAGATTTCTTCACAAGCAGGGAATCGTGCACTGGCCAACTCACAACCCCTTGTGCTTGCATAATTTCAATAGCCTCAATGATGATCTTTGACTCTTCAAACATGAGGTTAAATTGCTTGGACTTTGCCGCCCTAAGAAAAGGAAACGCCGCATGAATTTGAGCCAAATAGTAATCGAAACTCATTTCGAGCTGGTGTAGTTTCTTGAAGGGAATAACTTTGCCTGATACCTTATCCTTGGTTTTCGACTTAGGAAACTTCTTAAAGTCGCCATCCTTACAGAGATATGCATTGACTAAGAGCTTGGCGGCATCCCTGTGTAGCCTCTGGTTATCCGTACCATTGGCCTCCTGAACAAACCGGATCTTCTGGTAGGGATCAAATGGCAACACATCCCCGAACCCGGTTAAGCCATTGCTTATACTTAGGAAGCTGGCTTTCAAATCAATTTCACATACTGGTTCACCCTCAATCGTAAGCTGCAACCTCTTTGCTTCAGGGAGCGTTTGCCACGGGCCGTAAAGGCGCCCCCCAGACTGTAAGCTTCCATTGTTGAAGACCCTGTAGCATCGCCCGAAGGTAATGCCTTTTGGGGATTCCAATGGTTTGCTAGTCATTATTTTATTGAAACTCTTTACCTGCTCCTCCAACACTTTGATTTTCGGCTCGAATTGCTTTCTCCCCATTGGAGTCCCCCCGCTATTCTTTCCATTGACCATTACCTTCTTGCTCTTCACAATAACTAAAGGCCCCTCTCCATGAGCTTTGAAGCGGCCCGACGCAGGGAGCTTATTTCGATTTACTCGAAAAACCCTTGCCAACCCATCACGCTTCGATGCTTTTTGGTGTAGAGTGATCATACCCTTACCCAAGAGAGCCTCTCTGGTGACTTTCGCCACTGACAGCCCATACGGTGGCCCGTTGTATTCCCCTGCTCCTGCTGGCCATGCAATCAGACTTTCCTCTGATGCTCTGGAAGCAACCAAAAAATCGCTTAGGCAGCGGATATATTTCTGGCTCTGGGACTTGCCTCTCAATGGTAGTCCAAGGTCATTTGCAAGCTTGGTTATCGTTTCCCTTGTAGCCTCATCTGCTGGCTCAAAATCTCGGTACACGAATGCATCTGCCTTATCCAATGTGCCGTAGGACTTCGACACAAGTGTTCTCTTCTGTTTTTCAACAGCCATCTGACTTCCTTTCCTTTTGAAATGCGCAAACGAAAAAAGGCCCCTCAAGGGACCCATCTGCTCCCCTCAGGGAGCTACGTTTGATTGTTTGATGGTTAGCCGGGTAGTGACCTACTCTGCAGCAGAAGGCGGCGCTGGGCCGGTACTTCTAAAAAATGTGTATACTACAAGAAACGGAAAAATGCGCATACCCTCAAGGAACTTTCGTGTAAGTAGTTGAATTTTCTATATTCTTTCCCCGCTTGAGCCAATCCCGCCCCTCAAGTAAATATTTTCATTTAAAATCAACATCTTAAGGAGGAACCTTGCTGTTCTCAGTACAGCCCCCCACTAGCCCTAGTACCTTGGAATACCTCAACCCTTGGAGGACCGGCGTCATCCTCGGCGCTTACAGAACAAACCTCAACCACACGTGAGCATATCTACGCTGCTGCGTATATTAGCCGTTGCTAACACTTGCTGTCGTATGACATAAAAAATGGGCAGGTGTTTTACACCCGCCCTCTAGAGTTGTCATCTGTCCGGGGCTTCGACGCCAATCAAATGCCCCCGGACGGTGGCCGTCTGCTTGATGGTAAATCACTCACCAAGATAACGGTTGAGTAGCCAGAGCAAGCCCATAACGATAAGGCTTGATAGAACTCGTTCAACGATCCGTTTGATCATGGATCAACCCTACCCCCGAGCTCGGCCCTCTCAAAGACCTACTTTGGGGATATCTGCAATAACTTGTGGAATACTCGATTTTTTCTACAATTTGTGGTGCCAGGATTGGCTGAGAGTTTGTCAATCCCCCGCCTTTCCTTCGGCGGCAAGAATCCGATAGAGGCTAGCTCTGCTGATCCCCAATTGGTCGCAAATCTTCTGCTTGCTCATACCAGACTGAGACAATGACAACACGGCATCAGCTTTCGCCATAGCAGTGGGTTTACGCCCCTTGTACTTGCCGTCCTGCTTGGCCTTAGCGATACCCTCCTTCTGTCTTTCGAGCATCATCTCTCGCTCAAACTGAGCCACAGAAGCCATGACGTTTAGCATCATCTTTCCCGTTGCCGTGCTGGTGTCGATTTGCTGGCCTCCCATGGACAGGATCACAAGCCCAGCGCCCTTGGCCTCCAATTTCTCCAAGAGCTCTCCTAGGTGCCTCACAGATCTCGCTAGGCGGTCCAACTTGGTCACTACCAATTTGTCACCCGATCTAAGGGAGTTCACAGCAGCCTCAAGCCGGGGGCGTTCGCCCACCGAGGACACTTGCTCCTTGTAGATACTTTCACAGCCGAAGGCCTCAAGCTCCCTCACCTGTGCGAGTAGCCCAGCTTCCTGTTCAATCGTAGAAGTTCTAGCTACACCAATCAGCATTCTGAGCCTCTTTCTCAATAGGATCTAAGTTACCTAAGAGAATTGTCTCACTAGGGTGATTCTGCAAGACTTTTGAGACATTCTGAGAACCACTCATTGGGGCGAGGTCTATTGAGACACTCAACCTTCCTTCCGCATTAGAGTGCGCTGGGCAAAAGCTGGATGGCAGTTCATTGGATACAGAAGTGAGAGGCTTGCTCCTGTATTCCGACGGAAGGCCCCAAAACATGGGTGGGACCCTCCAGAAAGTTCCGAAACGAATTTACCTTGGCTGGTTGCCAGCTCAGAATCCAAAACAAAAAAATTATTTGCTCAGATTACCAACAACCCCTTCTCCGTACCAAAGGACGTTATCGACGCTCCAAAGTTGCTGGAGCACTCCGCCATTTTTTTGGCCATAAGTGAAACTTGCGATGTAGTTTCCACCCAGACTCAAAGCTTCCTTCGCCATCGCCTCTTTTACATCCCTCAAGGACTTGAGCTGGTCTTGGCCAAATCCGCTGTTTAGCTGAGTACTAAGCTTCTCAATCGGAACAAAATTCTCGGGCAGGCTCTCATCGAACTTCACACCTCCTCTTTCGGTAATCGGCGGCATATCAGGCCTCTCGTTCAAACAGTACGATCACCTCATCTCTGGAACCGCCAAAAGCGGGGATACTAGCAGTTGCCATTGAGACAACCTCCCAACCCTGCTCAGCGTAAGAATTTATTGCCTGCTCAAGAAGCAGCGGATCGAATTTACCGCTGAAAAATTTATCTTTTTGAGACAGTATCTTATACTCTTTCATACAATTTCTCCTCGCACAACTTAGGTTAACAAACACCAACGATCAGGACAAAAAAAGAGCCCCCAAGTGGGGACCCTACTTTCTCAAGAAGACAGCATTACTTTTCCGTTTGCTGCATCTGTGCACACTTTTCTGACCGCCCCCAGAGCAAATCCATATTCGTCTGTCTCAGATGGTAACAAGAAGGATTCAACCTGACCGTTTCTAATTCTCACATAGAAGGGTTTATATCCTACATACCCACCCATGGCATTCTTTCCGTTCAGCGTCCCACAAACAATAAAGTCGCCACTAGATGTCTTGTAGGCGTTATACTCCGGCTTAAACCGTGTCGCCTCTGGGTCTCGCAACTTCTCGGATACAAGTTTCTTAGCCAAGTTAAACAAACCGGGATCGGTAACTCGGACAGTTTGCGCTTCAATGTTGTTAACGCACGCTACAAGAAGCCCACCAATCAAAACCAAGGAAAAAATATTCTTTATTCGCATGAAATGCACCTTCGCAACTTTCTGAACGCAAGCTTCGTGAACCGCAGCCTAAAACGCAACAAGAAAATCACCCACCCAAAATCAGGTGCTTCAAAGTAGCATAACCCTTGCCCACCCTGCCCCATCCGATTCTCAAATACTCAAAACGAGAGCCAAGCGGCAGACTCATAGCCGCCCCACTATTTGCAGGTATGGTAAGCGTGTGTGGTAAGCGTGTGTGGTAAGCACCAACCAAGTCATTGATTTTCAACGAAAAAGTGTGGGTGGCGGAGACGATGGGATTCGAACCCACGAGACGGTTTCCCGCCTACTCCCTTAGCAGGGGAGCGCCTTCGACCACTCGGCCACGTCTCCGTCGACGCGTATAGCCAACCACGCAGGCGGAGTACAAGGCGAAAAAGCGCGCTTGGGAAATAAAATTCCATCGTTCTCAGCTTCCTACAGCCCTGCGCCAAGCGGGTTGATGGGGATCTTGCGCGGCTTCGCGGGCCTTGCGGGCGCTTTGCGGGCCCATCAATGGGGCGCGTCGGGACGGCTCAGCCGGGGCGAGACGAGACGGCATATGGCACCATCGATAGCCTGGCTTTATGATGCTCTTCTTATACGTGCGTCCTATGGGGTTTTCACAAGGCCAGAAGCCTGTAGGCTGATGCTATTCAAAGGAGAGGATTCGCGATGACCGATGACCCGGATGGCTGGCGCAATGACCGAACTATCGCGCAATGGGTCAGCCTCTTCTTTGCTGAAATGCGCTGGGTGCTGGACGAGATGGCTCAGGGCGTGCCCGATATCGACCGCGAGGAGCTGGACGCCGCCAAACAGGACCTGATGAACAGGATCGGCGCTGCGGTGCCCACCATCCCGGCGGGCGACAGCGACGCGCTGAAGGACCTCCGCCAGCTCGGCGCGCAGATGGAGGCCGAGGTCACGGCGGCCGACTCTCCGCTGCCGCTGGCCGATGCCACCGACGCGGTGGCGCGATTCGAAGCCGCCGTGGCGCAGGCGATCTCGGATGCGGCAGAGCTGGTGAAACGCCGGACCACCGCAACGGCAGAGCTGGCGAAGATCAAGCCCAGCCCCGATGCAACCGCAGACAAACGGCGGGAATTTGCAGACCGCAAAAAAGCCCTTACCGCCGCGATCAACAGCGCGACGGAGCTCGCCGCGTTCAACGGCAACGATGGGATAGATTCCCGCATCACCGCGCTCGCGGATGAGGTCAAGGAACAGAAAGAGATCGCCGCCGCGCGCGTGGTCGCACAAAAGGCGGTGGCCGATGCCCAGGCCCGCGCCGGCGCGCTGGCCCCGGGGCTGGACAGGGGCGCGCTGCTTTTTGTCAATGGCAAGGTCGAGGCGCTGCTGGCCGCGCTGGCCGCCGCCACAACCCGCGCGGCCTTCGCCAAGATCAAGACCGACTGCGATGCCTTCATGCAGCGTGCCGGCGAGGCGGAAGCCTTCGGCGCCTATTACGACACTTGGTTCAAGACCTCTGCGGCGCTGATCGCCACGACCGCGGCGGATGCCTCGGTGGAGTGGAAGCAGCGCGACATCGCCCTGGCGGCGGCGGCCACGGCCTCCGCGAGCGGCGATTTTGCAGCCGCGCGCAGCGCGCTTGAGGAGTTCAACAAACGGGACGGCAGCTCGGTGCCGCCCGGCGGCGTCGGCGGGGCTGCGGCCTTTGACGCGCGTGCTGCTTTTGTCGATCTGGTCGAGCAGCTGGAGGCCAGCCATGGCGCGGCCCTGGAAGAGATCGTTGCAAGCCCGCTTAGGAACGTCCGAAACGAGAAGAACGCGATTTCCAACATTCGCAAAAAGGGCCTCGCGGCGGGCAATATCACTGACGCCACCGATGAGATTCCCCCACTGAAGGCCTGGATCGACGGCAACCTGCCGCTGGCGCGCAAAATGGCAGGGTTCCACCCGGCTGCGGGCAGGGTCCCTGCCTACACCACCGCCATCGCGGACATGGAATCCGAGCGCGCGTCAGGCAATTGGGCCCAAGCCCTGGCAAAGCTCGAGGCGCTGATGGCAGACGATGACGCGGCGGCGCAGGTGGCCAGCATCTCGGCGGACAAGAAGCTGGAGGCGAGTTATAACGCGCTCTATGCCCGGGCCACCGCCGGTGCCAAAACCGGCCTGAAAAAGGTCTGGGACGCGCATCACGCGGCAGCAAACGCCAACCCGCGCGTCCCGGCTACCCTGAAATCCGCCCTGGCCGAGCTCCAGGACTGGATGCAGATCGGGCCGATCTATGATGCACGCGACGATCTTCGTGCAATCCTGTCCCGCCACCCAAAGGCCAGGGACTATTTCCATACCGACCCGATCACGGCACTGTTCGACAAGAAGAAATTCCCCGAGACCCTGGCGGCGATCAAGGCGTTGGAGCCCAAAGCAGCGACGCTCTGCACCTATCTGGAGGCCTGCGACGAGGCCGGCCTGCTGCTGCGCGCCCTGCCCGGCGACCCGCCGGAGCTGCGCCAGAGCGTGCAGGACGCGCTCGATGACAGCGACAAGAAGGCCCGCGCCGGCGATCCCCAGGGCGCGCTTGACGACCTGACCGCGGCGGTAAACGCCGACGAGATCCAGGAGCTGGCGCTGGCCATTGCGGACTATCAAAAACGGGCCGAGGTGGTGGAGCGGGAACACGACCGGGTGCTGGGCTTCGTGGTCCAGGCCGAGGTCAAGACCCTGCTGACCGACGGGCTGGCGGCGGCTGTCGCGCTGGCCTTTCCGGCCTATAAATTTGCCGATGCCTTTGTGGCGCTGACCGAGCACATGGCGCTGCTGAAAGCGACCCGCGCCTATGCCACCCGGCGGCTGGAGACGGAAAAGACCATCGCCGCGCTCGACCGGGCGGTCAACCAAGACCCCACCTGGGAAGCGCAGATGTTCACCGGCGGAGCCTCGCTTGATGATCTCAAGACCGCCTTTACCGCCGCCGACGCGCTTGGCGCCAACAAAAAGCTCAAGGAGGCCGAGGCCGCCTATAAGAAAATCATCAGCGATTGCCAGGCCGCCATGGCCCAGGCGATCGATCTCTATGAAGATGCCGACCAGCAGAATAGCAACGCCGGCCACTCGCGCGACAGCCACGGCGCGCAAATGACCGAAGAAGCACATCTGAAGCGGCTGACCACCGGCGTCGCTCCGGGGCCGCGCGTTTCCAAGACCAACACCTCCTCCAGCTTCCATTCGGATTCCGACTGGCTGGCAGGGCGGGAAATCGGCGCGGAAAAAGCCATGGCCGCCGGTGTCGATGTGACCTCCAAATCGCTGCCCTGGCCAAGCGCGGAGCCGGAAGGGCAGAAGTTCATCATCGACCATGGCCGCGCCATCGACACCGCCTATCGCGGGGTGCGGCCCAAACAGACCTATGACAAGGATAGCGACCAGTTCCAGAACACCGGCACCTATGAAACCTATGAGGTTCTGAGCGGCCTCACCCGGGCGCTGGTCAATTTCACCTGGGAATGCGACCTCTTGAACGGCGTCAAATACAACAGCCTTAAGGACTACGCCGATGCCTATGCCGCGGCCAATGGCAACGCGCAGCCCCCCAGCATTCCCGGCCGCTGGGTCATGATGCAGCAGTTCCCCTGGGCCGAAGACTGGAACCAGGCCGAGCAACGCTACGACAAGCCGATTACACAAGGGTAAGCCACATGCACATGAACCGGGACCTGATACAGGCCTACATCCGCAAATTGACCATCGGCGTCGGCTCTGCCGCCTCTGATCCCTTTGCGGATATCACCCTCTTTGACAATGACGTGCACAGCATGAAAATGGCGGCGGAGCGGGCCGGCGATCTGGAATGGCTGCGCCTGTCGCTGGATGCGCTGATCGCCAATCCCCGCGGCCGCATCGGGCAATTCGTGGAACAGGGCTACCCCTATTCCGACGATGAAATGGTGACCCTGCTGACCTATGCCTATCAAAAGATCTGGCCGGATCACAAGATCAGCGACCCCGGCGAAGAGGCCGCACTGGAATTCGTCGAGATGAGCGACGAAACCTGGCAGGCCATAAAGAACCCGCCCGAAAGTGACGATTTGTTCTAAGCAGCAACCAGAAGGAACCGCGCGATGGCCCAGGACAAGGCACAGAGCTTTGACGCCGAGACGATCACCAAACTGATGGTAAAAGCCAAGAGCACCGGCGGCGAGCTGAACTTTGCCTTTGGTCTGGCGGCGAAACCGGCCGACTGCGGCCTGCTGCTGGATCGGCGCAAACCGGGCGGCGTTCTGAAAAAGACGCTGAAAAGCATGCCCGGCATCAAGAAAGTCTGCTTCGGCACCCTCACCCTCGATGGCAATGCGGTGCTGCTCAAGGCGGAAACACCCCTGAAAGGCATCGTCAAACAGCTGCGCCGCCGGTTCAAGGACGAAGGGCTGAACAAGTTCAAACCGACGCTTGTCGGGCCGGACGGGATCGAGATCGACGAAGACAACCTGCCCGATGCGGAGCTCTACGACGACAGCGACAGTGACGCCCCCGCCCCCGGCCCCGACGCAGCAGCTGCCCCGGCGGCCCCGGCCCCCGCTCCCGGCGCCGCGCCGGAGCCCTCCAATGTCGCCGACGGCCCCGACGCCGCCGCGCTGAAGGCCCGCTTGATGAAACTGGCGCAGGCCAGCAAGACGCTTGGCGCAGCCGCCCCCGAGGGCATCGGCGCGCAGATCGCCGCCGCGGCCAAGCTGCTCTCTGCGGGGGATCTCGGCGCGGTGGTGCATGCCGCGGACGAGATCAAGGCACAGCTCGCCGCCGCAGCCAGCGCCGCCCAGACCAAGGCCGCCGCCGCCCCCGACAACGCGGCGCAGCTCGGCAAGCTGAAAAAGGCGCTCGTGGCGCTGCTGGCCAAGATCAAGGCCCTGCCCGCGACGCCAGCCCAGGCCGCGCTCCTGGCCGAGGTCAAACGCATCGGCAGCCTGCTGCAAGCCAGTGACGCCGCCGCCGCACAAGAGGCCCTGCGCGCCCTGGCCCGCGATGTCGAGGC
>NZ_JAATOX010000096.1 GCF_011806385.1 Phaeobacter sp. HF9A
TCAGAATAGGGCCAGATCAGCTGAAAGCTCTGTTCGGCTCTGTCAGAGAGGCGATGGGTGACGAATTTGGGTCGGTGGCAGAGGGGGCAGCCCGCGTCATAGAACACCGCCTTGCCGCGCAGCACGTCGGGCGCGTCCACATCGCGGCGGGCGGGCACGGCGATGTTGCGGCTGTAGAAGGTCACCAGATCCATATTGGGCTGGTCCAGCTCGGTGCCGCGTTCGTCCTGATCACCATGGGGCGCGCTGCGGCAGTCGGTCTGGGCCTCGGTGCAATCGCCCCAGGGCTCGGGGTAGAGCGGGGTCGAGATGCCGATATCGCCGTTGAAGGCCGCCGCCGATTGGTCGTGGATGGTGGCCTTGCCCGCCTTGAGGCCAAAACGACCCAGCATGATCTGCTGAAAATCGCGCGCCCAGACCAGATTGGCGCGCCCGGAGATGCCATCGCCATTTGCGTCCTCCGCATCGGCGAGGGCGAGGATATCCGCGGCGGGGATGGCCTCCAGCAGGCCAAGGCCGATCATCGGCGGCGCGACGCGGGGCGACAGCATGGCGCCTTCGTGCAGGGGGCCGTATTTCAGCTCTGCCGCCGTAAACTCGGGCTTGCGCAGGGTGACGCGTTCGCCGCCATTCAGCGTGACCTCTTCCTCGGTGTAGCTGACGTGAAGGCGATATTCCGGCGCCACATTGGGGGCGGAGAAATCCTGCAACTGGCTGCCATAGACCGGGTCCGGGGCGCTGCCGATATAGTCGGAGACGGGCGCCATCTTGGCGGGGATTGGCCCGGGAATGGAGATCCGCAGGAAGGTGGAGGCGGAGCTGTACCCGGGCCCGTCGGGCAGGTGGCCGCGCCCGTCGCGGATGTGGCAGCGCTGGCAGGCGCGGGCGTTATAGACCGGCCCTAGCCCGTCAGAGGCGCGGGTGGAGGAGGGCGCAAAGACCCAGAGCTTGTCAAACAGCGCCTCGCCGAGGTGAAATTCCAGCCCCTGTTCAAAGCTCAGGTTGGCGGCGGGCAGGCTGAAGGCATCGCGGTCATTGCGCGCGGCAACGGTGGTGCCGCCGCCGGGATTTTCCTCAAAGGGTTCGGCCCTGGTGAAATCGCGCGTCGGCGCGGTCACCTCGGTGACGCGGCGGCTGTCCTCTGCTGTGCGGGGGAGGGTGGCGAGATGCGGCTCTGCCAGGCCGAGGCGGGCAGGTTCCTCTGCCAGGAGGGGTGCGGCCAGCACCAAAGAGAGGGCCGCACCAAGACGCAGGGCCGGTTTACTCGGCTTCGTCCATTTTGGAGGCGTTGAGTTGGGCGTAGTTTTCGGCGCCAACGCGGTCATGCAGTTCAATCTGAGTCTCCAGGAAGTCGATATGACCTTCTTCATCAATCAGGAGGTCCTTGAACAGTTCCATGCTGACGTAGTCGCCGACGGTCCTACAATATTCGGTGGCCTCTTTGTAGAGGGCCTGGGCTTCTTGTTCTGCGGCAAGATCACATTCCAGCGTTTCCTTCGGCGTCTGGCCGATGCGCAGCGGATCGAGAGATTGCAGGTTGGGATGGCCGCCCAGGAAGATGATGCGGGTGATCAGCTTGTCCGCGTGGTTCATCTCCTCGATGCTTTCCTCGCGGCTTTTCTTGGCCATATGGCCGAGGCCCCAATCCTCTTGCAGCCGGTAGTGCAGCCAATATTGGCTCACGGCCGTGAGCTCGCTTCTGAGCGCCTTGTTAAGATACTCGATGACTTTGGCGCCCCCTTTCATTCTCCTCCCCGGCGGTTGTGTCTTTTTTCGTGTTCTCCAATTTGGCAGCCACCCCCCCCTTGGCGTGGGCGCCCGTGGTGCCCAAAAAGCGCGTAATCCAACCGCCACAATCCGCCTTCTTGCCCAAAGCCCGGTAAATTTTTCCAGGTGTGATAATGGTTTGCGGGTCTGATGCGCGCATCCAGTCGATGGCGGCGTGGATGTCGTGATCCGAGATCTGTGTGCAGTGGCAAACCATCATGGCGCAAATCAATCCTCAGAGATTCTGTAGGCTTTGTCTGTGAGGCAATATCCGAGTAAAACAATCAGTTTGCAAGTCACAATGCAGAGAGAAACACTCGGGATATGGTTTCGGCGGATCGTGACCCGCAAGGGAGTTGTGCTTTGGGAGGGAGGGGCAGGGGGCGCTGCCCCCGCGCGCCGCTGGCGCGCTCCCCCGGGATATTTGGGGTTAGAAGAAGGCTGTACGGCGCAAAAAGGCCGCGCAGCGGTGCGCGGCCTCTGGTTTTGGTGGGGCTGGGGTTACTGGAAGACAGCGGAGGGGTCGTCGAGCGAATCCGAGCCCTCGATGGCGACGCCGTCCAGATCCAGCGCTGCGACCGCGCGTTCGATGGAGCGGGTCTGATCGACCAGCGCATCGACGCCGCCCATGATCAGCGCCTCGCCTGCGGTATTGCCCTGTGCCAGCATCTGGTCATAGGAGAGGCCCGCCTCGGCGGCGGTCTTGATGCGGCCCAGCTTCATCATGGTGGTGGCCAGCTTGGCGGTCAGCTCGGCGTCCACATCGGCATCGGGGGCGGCCAACACGTCGGAGAGCGGGGGGCCGGAGATCAGCGCGCCGTTCACGCGTTGATATTCGCCGAGGTAGACGTTCTGCACGCCGAGGCCATCGTAGTAGTGGCTGTTGTGGGTGTTGTCGGAGAAGCAATCATGCTCTTCTTCGGGATCGTTCAGCATGACGCCAAGGCGCATGCGCTCGCCGGCCTGTTCGCCGTAGGAGAGCGAGCCCATGCCGGTGAGCATGGCGGTGATGCCTTCGTTTTCATCGGCCAGAACCGTTGCGCGGGCCTCGCCGCCCTCGGCCCATTCTGCGGCCATCCATTCCAGATCGGAGACCAGCAGATCGGTAGCAGCCTTCAGATAGGCGCCCCGGCGGTTGCAGTTACCATGGGTGCAGGCGTCGCCCGTGGCATAGTCGGTCCAGGGGCGGTTGCCCGCACCATGGTCGGTGCCGTTCAGATCCTGCCCCCAGAGCAGGAACTCGATCGCGTGGTAGCCGGTGGCCACATTTGCCTCCACGCCCTCGGCCTCGTGCAGCTGCTCTTCGAGCAGGGCGGGGGTGATGTCGCTGGCGTCGATGGTCTTGCCGGAGAGGGTGAAGTCCGGGTTGGCCACCACGTTCAGCACGGCCAGGGCGTTTTCATCGGTGGCGCCGCCATAGGAGGCATCGACATAGTCAATCAGCCCCTCGTCCAGCGGCCAGGCGTTTACCTTGCCTTCCCAATCATCGACGATGGCATTGCCAAAGCGGAAGACCTCGGTCTGCTGATAGGGCACGCGGGCGGCCAGCCAGGCGGTCTTGGCGGCGGCGAGATGGGCGGGCGACGGATCCGCGATCAGCGTTTCAACAGCGGCTTGCAGGGCCTTGGCGGTGGTCAGGCTGTCCTGGTAATTGGCGGCGGCGATATTGGCGTAGTTGGTCAGAACTTCGGCTTTGGTGGCGGCGAAAGCGGCCGATGTGCCTAGGGTCATTGCGGCGAGCGCGACACCGGTGAGAAGCGGCGTTTTCATGGTTGGGTCTTCCTTGTTGGCAGTCGTGAATTGGGGCCTTTGGGGCCAAAGGAGATCAGGTTTACTTGGTCAGGATCAGTTTTCCGGCGCGGGTGATGCGCAGCGAATAGATCTGGCCGTTCAATAGGATACGGGCCTGCACACCGCCCCGGGTCAGTTCCTCGGCGTGATAGGTGGGGAAGGTTTCCGGCTGTGCGACGGCGGCCATGTCTTCTTTGGAGATCGGTTTCAAATTGGTCATCGGGCGAGCCTCTGTTTCTGCTCTACCGTGTCGAAGATCCACTCCAGCCAGGCGCTCTGCTGTGGCAGGGCCTCTGCGAGCGCGTCGGACCACAGATCCGCAAGCGTCAGCGCGTCGGCGTCGCGGTCGATGGGGGCCGGGGTGGGGCTGGATGGGGTCAACATATAGCATAAGCAGCATTCGGGTTGTCGGCTTGCCTGCGGTCAAACAGGTTGGCTGGATATGTCTTATGCCTGATTGATTTAGTCGGATAAGTCAATCCGATAATTTTACTCGGAATTGGATTTGTGCAGCTCTGGCGTGAACAGAAAAGGCCGCCCCCGAGAGGACGGCCTGTTGCGGTGTCGCGGAGGCGGGATCAGCCCTCGCGGATGCCGGAAAAGCGGGCTTGCCAGTCTTCGCGCTGCTCGTCGGTGATCTTGGCAAAGAGTACGTCGGGCACGGTAAAGGCATGGCCCGCAGGCAGGGCAGAGAGCGCGGCGCTGACGTCTTCGGGCCAGCTGCGATCCTCGGTGCCGAGCGCCGCCAGCATGCTGTCGGCCGCCGCCGGGATGAAGGGCGCGGAGAGCACGGCGTAGAGGCGGATCAGGTTGAGGCCAAGACGGACCTGCGCGGCGGCGCGCTCGGGGTCGGTCTTGAAGGTGGACCAGGGCGCGGCGGATTGCAGGTATTCGTTGCCCGCCACCCAGATCGCGCGCAGCTCTTGCGCGGATTTGCGCACCTCCATCGCCTCCATATGGGCTTCATAGGCGCGAATGCGGGTGGTGAGCTCGTCGATCAGCGCCTGCTCCTGTTCACCAAAGGCACCGTCGCCGGGCACCACTTCGCCGAATTTGGAGCGGCAGAATTTGGTGATGCGGCTGACGAAGTTGCCCAGAACATCGGCCAGATCCTTGTTCACCGACTGCTGGAAATTCTCCCAGGTGAATTCGGAATCAGAGCTTTCGGGCGCGTGGGACAGCAGCCACCAGCGCCAGTAGTCGGCGGGCAGGATCTCCAGCGCCTGGTCCATAAACACGCCACGGCCCTGCGAGGTGGAGAACTGGCCGCCGTCATAGTTCAGGTAATTGAAGGACTTGAGGTGATCGACCATCTTCCAGGGCTCGCCCGAGCCGAGCAGGGTCGCGGGGAAGGAGAGCGTGTGGAAGGGGACGTTGTCCTTGCCCATGAACTGGACGTATTTCACATCATCCGCACCTTTGTCGGTGCGCCACCAGCGCTGCCAGGCCTCGTCGCCGAGGCCCTGTTTTTCCGCCCATTCGCCAGCGGCGGCGATATATTCGATGGGGGCGTCGAACCAGACGTAGAAGACCTTGCCCTCCATGCCGGGCCAGTCCTTGTCGCCGTTTTTCACCGGCACGCCCCAGTCGAGATCGCGGGTGATGCCCCGGTCCTGAAGCCCGTCGCCGTCATGCAGCCATTTCTTGGCGATCGAGGTGGTCAGGATCGGCCAGTCTTTCTTGCTGTCGATCCATTGATCCAGCTGGTCGCGCATCGCGGATTGGCGCAGGAACAGGTGTTTGGTCTCGCGCACTTCCAGATCGGTCGAGCCGGAGATCGCGGAGCGCGGATTGATCAGGTCGGTCGGGTCCAGCTGCTTGGTGCATTCCTCGCATTGGTCGCCGCGCGCCTTCTCGAACCCGCAGTTGGGGCAGGTGCCCTCGATATAGCGGTCAGGCAGGAAGCGGCCATCAGTGTTGGAATAGACCTGTTTTTCCGACACTTCCGAGATCAGCCCGGCCTCGGCCAGTTTGCCCGCGAAATGCTGGGTCAGGGCGCGGTTCTGCGGGCTGGAGGAGCGGCCATAGTGGTCAAACGACAGGCCAAAGCGGGCGGCGATGTCGGTCTGCACCTGATGCATCTCGGCGCAATACTCCGCCACCGGCTTGCCTGCCTTGGCGGCGGCGAGCTCGGCCGGGGTGCCATGTTCGTCGGTGGCGCAGAGGAACATCACCTCATTGCCGCGACCCCGGTTGTAGCGGGCATAGAGATCTGCCGGCAGCTGGCTGCCCACGAGATTGCCGAGGTGCTTGATCCCATTGATATAGGGCAGTGCCGAGGTGATGAGAATTCGGGCCATATCGTCCATCCACGTCGCTTGTCTGGCCGCTCATCTATCCCATGCGGGAAGGTACGAAAACCCCATGTGATGTTGCGATGCAAAGAAAGCGTCAAATCTGGCGCAGAAGCGCGGTGCGCTCTCTTGACGGGTCGGGGTGGGTGCAAGAGGGTGCAGGCGATTTGAACGGGTCGCATCTTGAACAATCGGGGATGTCTGCCCATATTCAGTATGCGATAGTATACAGTTTTGTTTGAGGTTTGAATGACGGATCTTCTGCTTCTGGACGGCGGTTTTGCGCCCTTTAGCGTGGCGCTGGCCGTGTTGATCGGGCTGTTGGCGATGGAAGTTATCGCGCTGATGCTGGGTGGCAGCCTTTTGGCGGGCGGGACTGATGCAGATCTGGACGGCCCCGGCGGAGTGGAGCTGGAGGCGGGGCTGGACCTTGATGCGGCGGATCTGGATGGGCTGGACGGGCTGGATGGTCTGGATGGTCTGGGTCTGGATGGCATGGATCTGGACGCCGCAGAGGCAGATGCCGCGGCGACCGCGTCCGGGGGCGGCGGAGTGCTCGACTGGCTGGGGATCGGGCGGATGCCCTTCGTGATCTGGCTGGGCTGTCTCTGCATGGCCTTTGGCCTTTCCGGCATTGCGCTGCAACTGGGGCTGCGGAACCTGCTCCAGATTTCCGCTCCGGCCGGGCTGGTTTCGATCCCCGCCGCGATCTTTGCGCTGTGGTTTGCGCGCGGCTTTGGCGCGGTCTTTGCGCGGGTGTTGCCGCAGTCAGAGACCGAAGCGGTCTCCGAAGGCGCGCTTGGGCGCAGGCGCGGCGTGATCACCCAGGGCACCGCATCGCGCGGACGCCCCGCCGAGGTGCGGGTGATGGATCGCTTCGGCAATGCCCACTACCTGCGCGCCGAACCGATGCAGGACGACGAAAAAATTACCCAGGGCACAGAGGTGCTGGTGATCCGCGACCGGCGCGCCAAACGCTATGTGCTGGTGCCGGTTTCAGACTGATCCGCGCCGCGCGGTCAGAAGTATTGCAACGATTCAAGACGTTTAGACAGACGGTTCATTCCAAGGAGGATTGAGATGGGAAACACATTCCTGTCGATGCCAGTGATTATCATTCTGGCTTTTGTTGCCCTGATCGGGCTTGTTCTGGGGCGGCTTTATCGGCGCTCCACCCGCGAGGTGAGCCTGGTCAAGACCGGCTCCGGCGGCAAGAAGGTCATCATGGATGGCGGCACGATCGTGATCCCGCTGCTGCATGAGGTGAGCCCGGTCAACATGAAGACCCTGCGTCTGGAGGTGCAGCGCTCCGGCGAGGCGGCGCTGATCACGCAGGACCGCATGCGGGTCGATGTGGGGGTGGAGTTCTACGTCTCGGTGATGGCCACCGAGGAAGGCATTTCCCGCGCCGCGCAGACGCTGGGCGACCGCACCTTTGATGTGGAACAGCTGCGCGAGATGATCGAGGGCAAGCTGATCGACGGTCTGCGCGCGGTGGCGGCGCAGATGACCATGGACGGGCTGCATGAAAACCGTGCGGATTTTGTGCAGGAGGTGCAGAACGCGGTTTCCGAGGATCTGCTGAAAAACGGTCTTTCGCTGGAATCGGTCTCGCTGACCGCGCTGGACCAGACCCCGTTCGAGGCGCTGGACGAGAACAACGCCTTTAACGCCGTGGGGATGCGCAAGCTGGCCGAGGTGATTGCCCTGTCCAAGAAGGAACGCGCGCAGATCGACGCCGAATCCGACGTGGCCGTGCGCCGCGCCGCGATGGAAGGCGAACGCCAGAAGCTGTTGATCGAGCAGGACGAGCAGCAGGCCCGGATCGAGCAGATCCAGCGGGTTGAGACCATGCGCGTGGCGCAGGAGGCGGAGATCGCGGCCCGGACCGAGGATTCGGTGCGTGAAACCGAACGCTCCCGGATTGCCCGCGAAGAGGCGATCCGCAGCGCCGAGATCGAACGCGAGCGCAAGATCCGCGTCGCCGAGATCACCAAGGAGCGCGAGCTGGAGGTGGCCGAGCAGGAACGCCAGATCATCATCGCGCAGAAATCCGAGGAAGAAAGCCGCGCCCGGGCGTCGGCGGATCTGGCCCGCGCCGAAGCCACCAAGGCAACCGAAGCGGTGGCCACCGCGCGTGAGGTGGCCGAGGCCGAGCGCAAGAAGCAGATCGTGCTGATCGAAGCCGCCCGCGAGGCCGAACGGCAGGCCACCGGTATCCGTCTGGCCGCCCAGGCCGAGAAGGACGCCGCCGCCGACCGCGCCGAAGCCCGCCGCGAAGAAGCCCAGGCCGAGGCCGATGCGCTCAATATCCGCGCCGAGGCAAAGAAGAACGACATGCTCGCCGAGGCGGAAGGCAAGCGCGCGCTGGTCGAGGCCGACAATGCGCTCTCGCCCGAGCTGATCCGCATGAAGGTGGATCTGGCACGGATCGACGCGATGCCCTCGATCATCGCGGAAATGGTGAAACCGGCGGAGAAGATCGACTCGATCAAGATCCACCAGGTTGGCGGCATTGGCGTCGGCGCGCCCTATGGCAACGCCGCTGCCGGGGCCGGTGCCGGGACCGCGGGCGAGAAGCCGGTGGTCAACCAGGCGCTGGATTCCATCATGGGCATGGCGGTGCAGATGCCCGCGCTCAAGACCCTGGGCCGCGAATTGGGGATCTCCATGGAAGACGGGGTCGCTGGCATGGTGAACGGCATGCTGGAGGGCGACGAGGTTCCGCCCAAGACCGAGACAGAGCCACGCCAGGATGCAGAGAGCGACGCGCCCGAACTGCATTGACCTGGGGCGAATGTCTGAAACAAGAGAGGGCTGGCGCGTGCCAGCCCTCTTTTTTCTGTCGGACCTGGTGTTTGACCTTGGGCCAGGGGATGCCCTCATCCGGGTCAGGTCAAAAACAGGTCTGGATCAATAGGGCATCGGATAGGCGCGATGGGTGTCGTCAAGCTGCGCGAGAACCTCTGGCGACAGCTCCAGCGAGGCGCCGTCGAGGATATGCGCCAACTGGCCGGTGGTGGTGGCCCCAAAGATCGTCGAGGTCATGAAGGGGCGCGTCTTGCACCAGGCCAGCGCCATATGCACCGGATCCAAACCATGCTGCGACCGCCATATAGGCCGCCACCGCAGCATCCACCCGATCCGTCTTGCGGCCGCCCATCTCTTCGTTGATCGTCATGCGAGAGCCTTCGGGGATGGCGCCGTCCAGATATTTCCCGGTCAGATAGCCCGCCGCCAGCGGTGAGAAGGACAAAAGGCCCACATCCTCGTAGTGGCTCAGCTCCGCCAGATCCGTGTCAAAGAGGCGGCACAGCAGCGAATATTCATTCTGGATCGAAGCCACCCGCGGCCCCAGACCGGCCTCGGAGAGGCGCAGCCATTGCGCGGTGCCCCAGGCGCTCTCGTTCGAGAGGCCAAAGGCGCGGATGTTGCCCTTGTCGACCTCTGCCTGCAAGGCGCCCAGGCAGTCTTCCATATTGGCCAGAACATCCGCCTTGGTCTGGCCGCTGCTGCCGGCATCATAGGTCCAGTTCTTGCGGAACATATAGCTGCCGCGATTGGGCCAGTGGAATTGATAGAGGTCGATGTAATCGGTCTTCAGCCGCTTCAAAGAGGCCTCGATACAGGCGGTGACGCTCTTGCCGGTAATCGGTGCGCCCTCGCGCACGACCGCGCCTTCGCCCAGGTGCTTGGTGGCCAGGATATACTCGCTGCGCCGTCCGCTCTTGGCGTTCCAGTCGCCGATGATCTCTTCGGTGCGGCCGATCGTTTCGGCGCGCACGGGGTTCACCGGATACATCTCTGCGGTGTCCACAAAGTTGATCCCCGCCGCCAGCGCCATGTCGATCTGGGCGTGGCCCTCCGCCGCATCGGTCTGGGAGCCAAAGGTCATGGTGCCAAGGCAGAGCTCCGTCACCATCATATCCGTGCGGCCAAGCCGGTTCTTTTTCATTGCGCTTTCCTTGTGTCGTGCTGGGCTAACAATTTCGCCCCGACCCTATTCCTTGTTGCAGCTATTGCAAGCCATCCTGCCCGGGAGGGCGGCCCCGGGGCAGGGAGGTGTTAACCATTACTTAACTTACGCGGCCCGGTTTCGGTGTCCCATGGTATACTTGGGAGTGTGTCCCGATCACGCATTGCGATCTTTGATCTCAACCCCGATCCATAGGAGGACAGCCATGACTATTGTACCCAAGAAACGCTTTCAAGAGATCGTCATGGAAGCGGAACGCCAGATCTCCTTTGTCTCCATCGACGAGGCGCTGGCACTGAATGAGACGAAAGCCCAGAAGGTCGAGTTCGTGGACGTGCGGGTTTACCGCGAGCTGGAAAAGACCGGCGTTATTCCCGGCGCCGTTTCCTGCCCGCGTGGGCTTTTGGAGTTCTGGATCGACCAGGACAGCCCCTACGGGCATGCGATCTTTGCTTCGGATGCGAAGTTCATCTTTTATTGCGACAACGGCTGGCGTTCCACGCTGGCCACGCTTCTGGCGATGGAGATGGGCGTGCAGGATGTTCATTGCCTGCGCGGCGGGCTGGACGGCTGGAGCACCGCAAATGGGCCGATGATTCCCTACAAATGGTAGGCCCCAGGCCGCTCTGCCACAGGTAAGAGCGGCGATCCCTCTGTCGGGGCGCTGACCCGGAAATCGCCCGCCAGGGGAGAGATGCGCCAAAACCGACAAGGGGCGTCGCAAAACCGGCTGCATCGCTCTGTGCCCGGCCTATGGTCGGGCCTGTTATGCGCACCATTCTCTCCTTCGCCGCCCTCTTTCTCTCGGTCATTTTGCTCCAGATCTCCACCGGAGGGGTGGGGCCGCTGGATGCGCTCTCCGGGGCGGCGATGGGGTTTGACAACCGCCAGATCGGCCTTTTGGGCTCGGCGCATTTTCTGGGCTTCTTTATCGGGTGCTGGTGGGCGCCCCGGCTGATGGGGCGCGTCGGCCATGCCCGGGCCTTTGCGGTCTGCACCGCCTTGGGGGCGATGGGGCTTTTGGGGCATACGCTGACCCATAACCCCTATGCCTGGTCGGTGATGCGGATGGCCTCCGGGCTGTGTGTGGCGGGCTGCTACACGGTGATCGAAGCCTGGCTGAACGCCAAGGTCACCAATGCCAACCGGGGCCGGACATCCGGGCTCTATCGTGTCGCGGACACCAGCGCGTCGCTGGTGGCGCAATTGCTGATCGCGGTGCTGCCGCCGGCCTCCTATATCTCCTACAATGTGCTGGCCATCTTGTGCTGTGCGACGCTGTTGCCGCTGACCATGACCAGCGCCAGCCAGCCAGAGCTGCCCTCGGCCCCGCGCCTGAGGCCGCGCCTGGCCTGGCGCTGCTCGCCTTTGGGGGTGGCGGGTGTGGTGGTCTCGGCGCTGAGCGCGGCCTCCTTTCGGATGGTCGGGCCGATCTACGGGCAGGGGGTCGGGCTGGTGGTGGACCAGATCGCGTTTTTCCTGGCGGCCTTTGTTTTTGGCGGCGCGGTGGCGCAATATCCGGTGGGCTGGCTTGCGGATAAATACGACCGCCGCTGGGTGCTGATCTGCCTCTCCGGGGTTTCGATGATCTCCTGCGCGATGACCCTGCCGGCCAGTGGCGGCGGCACCCTTGCGATCATGGCCTCGGCCGCCTTTTTCGGTCTGACCACAGTGCCGATTTTCTCGGTGTCGGCGGCGCATGCCAATGATTTTGCCAGCTCCGAGGAGCGGGTGGAGCTGTCGGCCGCCTTGATGTTTTTCTACGCCTGCGGTGCCATCGCGGCGCCGCTGGTGGCCTCGGCGCTGATCGACGCCTATGGCCCGGGCGCCTTGTTCGTGTTCATCGCCTGTGGCCATGCCGGGTTGATCGTCTTTGGCCTGGCACGGATGCGCGCCCGCGCGGTGCCCAGCGAGCGCACCCATTATGTCTATGCGCCGCGCACCTCCTTCACCATCGGCAAGATGCTCAAACGCGCGCGCGAAGGGCGGCAATAGCAGCCAGCTGCTCGGGGGCGCGGTCCAGATCTTTGATCCCGCTGGAATAATGGTGCCGGCCTCTAGGAAAACGCCGGGCGGCTTCGTATGGGTAGGGGGTGGCGCAGGACGCGCGCAAGAATGGGCAGCGGAAAGGACAAGCAGATGGCAGTGAACCCGATTACCCCGACGATCCCCCTGGATCAGGACGGCGTGCATCATGGATACCTCAAGCTGCCCTACAGCCGCGACGACAGCGCCTGGGGATCTGTGATGATCCCGATCACGGTGATCCAGAACGGCGTCGGCAAGACCGCGCTTTTGACCGGGGCCAATCACGGCGACGAATACGAGGGGCCGGTTGCCTTGCAGGAGCTGGCCCACAACACCCGTGCCGAAGACGTCAGTGGGCGGCTGATCATCGTGCCCTATTTCAACTATCCGGCCTTTCGGGCGGGCACGCGCACCTCGCCGATTGATCGCGGCAACCTCAACCGGGCCTTTCCCGGGCGGGCCGACGGCGGTGTGACCGAAAAGATCGCTGATTATTTCCAGACCACCCTGCTGCCGCTGGCGGATGTGGCGGTGGATTTCCACTCCGGTGGCAAGACGCTGGATTTTGTGCCCTTCGCCGCCGCCCATATCCTGGAGGACAAGGAACTTCAGGCGGCCTGTTACGGCGCGATGCAGGCCTTCAACGCGCCCTATTCGGTGCAGCTCCTGGAGATCGACAGCCAGGGCATGTATGACACCGCGGTCGAGGAGATGGGCAAGGTGCTGGTCACCACCGAGCTGGGCGGTGGCGGGAGCGGCAGCGCGCGCAGCAACGCGATCGCCAAGAAGGGTCTGCGCAATGTGTTGATCCATTTCGGCATTCTGTCCGGCGAGATGCAGATCGAGCCCAGCGTCACTATCGGCATGCCAGATGGCGATTGTTTCCTGTTTGCCGGGGGCGAGGGGCTGTTGGAAATCATGGTCGACCGGGGCGGGCCGGTGGCCGAGGGCGATGTGATCGCCCGGGTCTGGGCGCCGGATCGCAGCGGCCAGCCGCCGGTGGACTATCGCGCCCGCCGCAGCGGTCTGCTGATCAGCCGCCATTTTCCGGGGCTGATCAAATCCGGCGATTGCGTTGCGGTCATCGGCGTGGTCGAGGACTGACATGCATCTGGATCAGCGCGACCTTGATATCCTCCGTATCCTGTCCCGCGAGGGCCGCATCACCAAGGCGGCGCTGGCGGATCAGGTCGGGCTGTCGCCGACCCCCTGCTGGGAGCGGCTGAAGAAGCTGGAAACCGCCGGGCTGATCGAGGGCTACGGCGCCCGCATAAATCTGAAAAAGCTGGCCCCGCATGTGACCGTCTTTGTCGCGGCAGAGATTTCCGATCACACGGCGGCGAGCTTTCAGGCCTTTGAGGCCGCGATGCAGCGTTACGAGGAGGTCACCGCCTGCTGGGCGCTGGGCGGCGGGTTTGATTATCTGTTGCAGGTCGTGACCCGGGATATCGAGAGCTATCAACAGCTTATGGAGGCGATGCTGGAGGCGCGCATCGGGCTCAGCCGGTATTTTACCTATGTGGTCACCAAGCCGGTAAAGGGGGCGGGGGTGCCTCCGTTTGAAATATTGCTGGCGGGGAGGTGAATCCTCTGGCAGGGGCGCGAAGTTCAGTCACTTCTTCTGATCGGGCCGTGCAGACTCCGGCAGAGCCCTGCGCCGGGCAAGACTGGAAGGAGAGACCATGCTGAAAAACGATCAACTGGACCAATGGGACCGGGAGAACTTCTTTCACCCCTCGACACATCTGGCGCAACACGCGCGCGGCGAGAGCCCGAACCGGGTGCTGAAGACCGCCTCTGGCGTGTTCATCGAGGATCGCGACGGCAACAAGCTGCTGGACGCCTTTGCCGGTCTCTACTGCGTCAACGTCGGCTATGGCCGCCAGGAGATCGCCGAAGCGATTGCCGATCAAGCGCGCGAGCTGGCCTATTATCATTCCTACGTCGGCCATGGCACCGAGGCTTCGATTACCCTGTCGAAAATGATCCTCGACCGCGCGCCCAAGAACATGTCGAAGGTCTATTTCGGCCTTGGCGGGTCGGATGCGAATGAAACCAACGTCAAATTGATCTGGTATTACAATAACATCCTCGGTCGGCCCGAGAAAAAGAAGATCATCTCGCGCTGGCGCGGCTATCATGGCTCGGGGCTGGTGACCGGCTCGCTGACCGGGCTGGAGCTGTTCCACAAGAAGTTCGATCTGCCGGTGGAGCAGGTGATCCACACCGAGGCGCCCTATTATTACCGCCGCAAGGATCTGGACCAGAGCGAAGAGCAATTCGTGGCCCATTGCGTGGCAGAGCTGGAAGCGCTGATCGCGCGCGAAGGCGCGGACAGCATTGCCGCCTTCATTGGCGAGCCGGTTCTGGGCACCGGCGGCATCGTGCCGCCGCCCGCGGGCTATTGGGAGGCGATCCAGGCGGTGCTGCGCAAACATGACATCCTGCTGGTCGCCGATGAGGTGGTCACCGGCTTTGGTCGTCTGGGCAGCATGTTCGGCTCCGATCACTATGGCATGGAGCCCGATATCATCACCATCGCCAAGGGGCTGACCTCGGCCTATGCGCCGCTCTCTGGCTCCATCATCGGCGACAAGGTCTGGGCGGTCCTGGAGCAAGGCACCGATGAGAACGGCCCCATCGGCCACGGCTGGACCTATTCCGCCCACCCCATCGGGGCGGCGGCCGGTGTGGCCAACCTGAAACTTCTGGACGGGCTGAACCTCGTGCAGAACGCGGGCGAGGTCGGTGCCTATCTGACCAAATCCCTGCGCGAGGCGCTGGGGGATCATCCCAATGTCGGCGATATCCGCGGCGAGGGCATGCTGAGCGCGGTGGAGTTTGTAAAGGATCGCGACGGTCGGGTGTTTTTTGACGCCGCAGAGAAGATCGGCCCGCAGGTCTCGGCCAAGCTGTTGGAACAGGACAAGATCATCGCCCGGGCCATGCCGCAAGGCGATATCCTCGGCTTCGCGCCGCCCTTCTGCCTGACCCGCGAAGAGGCCGATCAGGTGGTGGCGGGCACCCAGCGCGCGGTCAAAGCTGTCCTGGGCTGATTTTGGCCTGATTGAAGACCGCTGCCCTCCCCCTGGTGGCCCCATTGGTCGGCCAGGGGGAGGGCAGTCTCAAAAAAGGGCGGCGGCAAGAAAGCCGGCCGCCCGCGTCGCGTCAGCGCGTTCACTTGGCTGGGGTGACCCTATAGACCCTCTGCCTCTGACGCCTGCACGATACCGGCGCGCAGGCGTGCCACCAGGACATCAATTTGATCCGTCGTGATGGTCAGCGGCGGAGACATGACGCAGGCGTTG
>NZ_JAATOX010000097.1 GCF_011806385.1 Phaeobacter sp. HF9A
TGATTGAGCGCGGGCAGGCCCGAAAGCGTCCAGACCATATCCTGCGGCTCGATCTCGCCGCCACCAGGCACCGCCCGGGCCTCGGCCCAGTTGAACAACGCCTGCGCCGAGGCGGGCGGCATCGCATCCAGATCCCCCGCCAGCACCGCATTGGCCCAGAGCGCGCTGCCAAACAGGATGTCGGCGCCTTCGGGCACATGATGGGCTTTCAGCGTCTCGCGCAGGCTGGCCTCGATCTCCGGCACCTGCGCGGCGGGATCGGCCAATTCGTCGATCCGGTTCACGAACAACACAACCTGTTCCGCCTGAAGGTTGCTCAGCATGCGGATGAGGCCGAGATCCACGGTCGAGAGCGCCTGACTGGCGGTCAGCACCACCACGCAGACGCGGCTGTCGCGCAGCGCTTGCAGGGTGATCTGCTCGCGCATCAAAAACGTATCGTTGACCCCCGGCGTGTCGCGCAGGCAGAGCTTGCAGGGCAGCACCGGACTGCCGAGATAAAGATCCGCAGAGCGGGTCACATCGGCAAAGCGACCCTGATGCGCCTCCTCTTCTTCGGCGAATTCGGGATCATCGCCGAGGCAGATATAGCGCTCGATCAGGTTCTTGTCGAAATAGCCGTAATCGTGGCTTTGGCCCATCAACAGCTCGAACTTGCGTCCCAGGCGCGCCTTGGCCCGGTCGCGCATATGTTCAACCTGATGGCGGATCTTGTCCATCTCGCCCTCGGCGCCGGCCCGGCCAGCCATCTCGCCCATGCGGCCACCGCGGGTCAGCAGATGGTCCCATTCCTCCTCGGTCATAAAGCGAAACCGGGCGCTGGTCTCGGCGCGGGCCTGACCGGGCGTCAGATGCAGCGAGGTCACCACCGAGGTCCAGGGGTTCACATCCGAGGGCAGCAGATCCGACCAGCCCGCCAGCGCATTGACCAGCGTGGTCTTGCCGGATTTCACCTGCCCGAGAAAGGTCACGGCGGGCTCGAAGTTTTCCAGCTCCTGACCCAGCCGCCGCAGGTTGCGGGTGGTCTTGTCGTCCGGCGCGCCCGCGAGCTGCTCCAGCGCGGCTTGCAGCCGGGTGATCTCCCTGGCCACCTCTTGCAGCGGCTCCAGCCCCTCGGCGCGGTTGCCCGGCTGTGCGGCAACCCGCAATTCGGTGGTCCGGTCGATTTCGGTCTCGATATACATGTGGCGGTCTGTCCTCAGGTCATCAGGGGCAGGGGCTCGGCGGGGTCTGGGCGGTCAGGCGGGGGGCGACATTTCGCGGCGCAATTGCATCAGCACGGTGACGGCGTCGATGGCGGCTTCTTCGTTTTGTTCAAGCTGACAGAGCATCAGCACCTCTTCGCCGTCCTGGGCTGCGTCCTTCAGGGCGCGCAGCCTCGGGGACTGGGCCGCATGGGGCTCAAGGCTGTGCAAGACCTGCCGCAGGCTGTTGAGCGCGCCGTCAAAAACACAGGCCAGATCCGGCGGCTCGGCGCCCTCGCAGCCGGCCAGCATGCGCTCGGCCTGTTCCCGGATCATGGCGCAGGCTTCGGCCAGGAGGTCTTGCTCGTTGATCTGTGTTTGCATGGGCGACGCCGCGGCGGTCGCGGCTGTGGGCCGTGTTGCGACTTCGGCTGCGGCGCGCGGCGGCTGTGGCGCGGCCTTGCGGCGATCCGGCGGGCCAAACTGGCGCAGTAGCATTTCGGCCTGATCCAGATCAGAGGTCCGGCCCTGATCAATCTGGTGCACCAGATCATCATAAAGCCGCTTGCCACCGCTGGAGTGCCAGAGCTGCCGATCCAGCCCGGCCTGATCCGCGCCGCCGCCGACCTGCGCGGTCAGCCCCTGCACGGCGGCCAGCGGGTAAAGGCCAAGAAACTCCTGCGCGGCCAGTGGCTCCAGCGCCGTGATGGTCTCCTCCAGCGTGCCGCGCATGATGCGCCGGTCGGCCATGGTCAGCACAAGAAAACTGTGGTCCTTGCGCTCGTCCGGCACCCCGGCCCAGAGCGCCTGTTCCGGGGCGCTGAACTCGGTGCTGCAAAACAGCAGGATATCGGCGTAGCTGACGGCTTGCGTCATGATCGCGGACTGGCGCGAGGGGGCGCCAAACAGGGTGATCTCGGTCAGGCTCATGCCTTGCAACCGGGGATCCGGCAGCTCCTGTCGCAGGCGCAGGGCGGCCAGCCCGGGGTCGGTCAGGGTGCTGGGGTCCGACAGGCGGCCCTCGTGATGGCGGATCGCGCCATCGGCGGTCTCGATCTCGGCCCGGCAACTGGTGCCAAAGCGCACCTCGGTCATGCCCGCCGAGGGGCATTGCCCCAGCACCGGCTGGCCCAGAAGCATGTCGATCAGGGCGGATTTGCCGCTGCCCGGCAGGCCGATCACCACCACCTGCACCGGCTGTTGCAGCCGTTGCAGCAACCGCTTGCCCCAGTCGGCATATTGCCGGGGCAGCAGACCGGCATGCAGGGTCTCGCTCAATTGTCCGGCCAGCGGGGTCATGGCGGCGGCGTCATTGATCATCTGGATCCATCCCTGATGCTGTGATGCAGGTGCAGCCCCTTGCGGCGGCTGCCGGTGGCGAGAAAGCTGAAGCGGCGGCGTTTGCGGGCGGGGCGCGCGCGCTGCGCCGCCGCTGTCTGCTGTACCCGGATCAGGCAGAAGGAGACATTATCCTGCTCCGGCGCATTGGCGGCCTCCACCTGGGCCAGGATCTGCTGGCTCAGCTCGGCGCTGCTGAGCGCGCCCGCTGCGTTCAGCAGATCCTCGATCTCCTGCGCGCTCAGGGCCAGCAAGCCGTCGCTGGTGGCAATCACCAGATCCCCGGGTTGCAGCGCCAGCGGCGCGTGGCGGCACTCCATCTGCGGGATCTCATGGCCGGTGAGCACCGAGGTCACGCAGTCGCGATCCGGGTGCTCCCGAGCCTCCCGGGCCGAGATTTGCCCCGCCGCCACCATCTGATCCAGCTGCGCGGCCAGCGAATGATCCGCGTTCAGCCGATAAAGACGCCCGGCCCGAAACAGCAAGAGCGGCGAGTCGCCCACCGACAGCCAATAGAGCCGGTTGTCCACGATCACCGGCGCCAGCAGCGTCGCCCCCATGCCAAGCGCCTCCGGGCGGGACTGGGCATAGGCGCGAATGCAGGCATTGGCCTCCTCGGCGGCATTGGTCAGCACCTGTTCGATCTGCGCCTCCAGCCGCTGCGGCGCATCCGACCAGAGCTTCAGCCCGGCAAAGACCTCGGTCACCGCGATCTTGGAGGCCATATCCCCGGCGGCATGCCCGCCCATGCCATCCGCCAACACCGCAAAGCCAAGCCCCGCGCCGGTGAGGAAATCCGAGGCAACGGAATCCTCCTGCCGGTCGCGGCGGCCCTGGCTGATCGCCGTGGCAGCGTCATAGGTGAAGCTAGCGCGCGGCGGCATGGCGCATGTCGCCTTCCTGCGCGCCATCCCAGCTGAAGCTCTGATCGCAGAGCGGCACAAAGCGCAGCTCGGTTTCACCGATGCGCAGGGTGTCGCCGGGGTTCAGAACTTCGGTGCTCAGCACCGGGCGGCCGTTCAGCCGCACCAGATTGGCCTTGCCGCCATGACCGACGTAAAAGGCCTGGCTTTCGGGATCAAAGGCGATGGCGGCATGCTGATCGCGCGAAATACTGGTGTCGCCGAAGTCCAGCGGCACGCCCTGATCCGCACCGCGCCCGATGGTGGAGACCCCGGCGTGCAGGGTGAAGGTGGCACCACGCCCGGGGCCGCTGATGACGGCAAGCCATCCGACGGGAAACTCGGAATAGGTCGCGGCGGCGGGGTCTGTCTGTGGTGCAAAGGGATCGGTGGCATTGGCAGGGTTGAACCCCAAAAGCCGGGTTTTCACCCGCCCGCCACTGCGCGCGGCGGCGCGGCCCAGCGCCGGGGCGGGCACATCGACCGGCCCGCTGGGGCTGTCAAGATCGGTGAGCGGCGGCGGCAGGTCCGTGGCCGCCTGGCTGATTGGGTCGGGGGCCAGATTGGGGGCCTGTCTGGGAGCCTGTCTGGGGGCAGGCGCCGGGTCGGGCGTCGCGCGCGCCGCCAGATCCCGTGCCCGGCGCAGCGGCGCGGGGGCAGGCTCCGCAAGCGGCGCGGCGCTGGGCGCGTCGGTCTGGCCAAGCGCTGCGGCCTCGGGATTTGGGGCGGTGTCGGCAGCAGCCTCGGCGCGACGGCGGGTGAACAGGCGATAGTCGCGCGGGTCGGCCTCGGGCAGTTGCGGAGCCTGCGCGGTGGCAGGCTGCTGCTGCGCGTCCTCCGCCGCGGCAAGATCCTCTGCCGCATCCCTGGCCCAGAGCGCCTCTTCCTCCTGCCGGGTGCGGGCAAAGAGGCGGTCGAAATCCTCGTCGCTGGTCCGCTGCGACGGGGTTTGCGGAGCTGCAGTGATCGGAGCCAGATCATCGTCGTGTTCGGTGGCGGCCAGCAACGCGGTGACGGCGTCCAGCTGATCTGTGCGGCTGGTATCCGGCATCTCCTCGGCGGGGGCATCCTCCACGCGGGCCTCGGCGTCCAGCCGCAGCGGTGCGGGGGCGCTGCCGGGGGCCTCGGGGTGCAGCCGGCTGCGGTGCTCGCCGATAATGTCCTTGATGAATCTCATGTCCGAACCTCTTGGTGATTAGGATGCCGGGGCGGCGGGCCGCGCCGCCATGCGTTTGCCAAAGAACCGATGCAGCGCGGATCTGCCCGCCGCCGCGGGCGGCGGCGTTTGCTCTGCCGTCCCGGGCGTGCCGGTGCTTTTTGCCGGGGCCGACGTGCGATCCGCCGTCACGCGGCGTGTGTTGTCCTGTTCTGCCAGCCAGGCCTGAAGATCGCTGATCGGCTGGCCGAACATATCCACGAATTGACGCTTGCGATCCTTGCCCGGATCGACCCTTGCGGGGGCGGCATCCTGACGCAGCACCCGGGGCAGGCCGGCGGTAATCTCTCCCCTGGCCTCGGCCACCAGTGCCGCGATGCGCGATTTCCTCTGCGGTTCGGCCTGCGTCGCGGCCCCGACCGGCCCGCTGGGGGCGTTAACGCGGGGGGCAGACATCGGCGCTTGGGTCGGTGCGGCCGGGGTCTCGGCGCATCCTTCCAGCGCCTCCAGCCACTCGGCGGCGCTCTGGTAGCGATCCCCGGGCAGAACCGAGAGCGCCTTTGCCACCGTTGCCCAGAACGGCGCCTTGGCGCCAGCCTGAGCCAGTTGTGCGGCCAGCGGATCGGCCTCGCCCCGGGTGACCGCCTCAAGGCGGGCCGGACCATAGGCGGGGGCCTCGCCGGTCAGCAGGAACACGAGGGTCGCGCCAAGCGCATAAAGATCCGATGCAGGCCGTGCCGCAGCATTGCGGTGATAGAGCTCATGCGGGGAATAGCCATCCTTGACCGCCAGCGCCTCGTCCGCGCTGCCCTGCTCCTCGGAACGCGCGGCGATCGCGGCGCCAAAGTCGATCAGCACCAGCTGATCGCTGGCGGTCCAGATCAGATTGTCGGGCGACAGATCGCGGTGCAGGATGCCCAGATCATGCAGCGCGCCAAGAGCTTGCAGAGCCTGCACCAGGCAGCTCTGGATCATCGCCGGGGTGATGCGCGCGGGCTGCGCCTCGCGCAGCGACAGCAGATCCAGCCCGTCGATGAAATCCATCGCGATATAGGCGGTGCCGTTTTCACGAAACACCTGATGCACCGGGACGATATTGGGATGCTCTGCCTGTGCCAGCAGATGCGCCTCGCGCAGGAAACTGCGCAGCACCGCGTTATAGGTCCTCAGCTGCGCCGGTCCCAGCGGGCGCACCTGGCCGTCCTCGCGCAGGCAGAGCGCGCCGGGGAAGCATTCCTTGATCACCACCCGGCGATCAAGGCTGTCGCGCGCCAGATAGGTGATGCCAAAGCCGCCCGCGATCAGGGGCTGTTCGATCTGATATTGCCCCTGCAACAGCCGCGTCCCACAGGCGAGTTCCACATCGCTAGCGGGCTGGGCGGTCACGGGCTGATGCAGCATGGAACATCTCCTGAGGATCATGGCAGATAGAGAGGGACGAGCCCCCGAGGGATGAGGCCCGTCAGGCGAGGCTGCGGGTGAAACGGGGAAAAAAGGCGACTTTTTGCGGGCAAATGTGGCCAAGTTGCCCCATTTGTGCCGTAATTCGCGAAATCACGTTGAAAATAAGGACAGAACCGGGCTCCGGTTCTTAACGAGATCTTAGTTAAAATTACCGCGGTTTAAGCTTTTGACCGCCGCCCGGGCGGATCGAGGCGCGGTCCCGCCAAATGCTTGCGGTGCAGACAGAATCTGTCGCGGTTTCATAAAATTTTATTCTGTTTTGACAGAGGCTTGAGGCGCGCCGCGCAGGGGGCAAGACCCGCCCAGCGCGCAAGGCCGCAGCGCCTCAGATGACCGAGACGATGGTGCCGATGATCTGCTGCTCCCGGCCTTTGAAGATCGGCGTGAAGGCCATGGTTTTCTCGCGGCCATCTTCGCTAAAGGAGACGGTTTCTCGTTCCCGGCTGCGCAGGCTCCGGGTCACTTCGGGCGCCATCTGGGGCTGGCCGTCGGTGGTGCGGCAAGCGCTGAGCGGCGTGCCCTCCCGCGGCAGGTCGCCGAGATCGAAATAGCGCTGCGCCGCCGCCGAGGCATGGCGAATATGCAGCGCCGGATCCACCACCAGTGTCGGATAGGGGGTTGCCTTCAGGATCGCGGCCAGCTCGAGCGAAAGCTGTTGCAGCGCGGTGGCGTTGCGCTGCATGTGCTCGTTGACGGCGATCAGCTCTTCGTTGGTGGAGCGTAATTCCTCATTCGAGGTCTCCAGCTCCTCGTTGCTGGCTTGCAGCTCCTCATTGGTGGCCTGCATCTCCTCGTTGACCGATTGCATCTCCTCGTTGGAGCTCTGCAATTCCGCGATGGTGTGGTGCAGCGCCTCCCGGGTGGCGGCGATCTCCTCCTCGATCTGGCGCACATAGGCCCGGCGGGACTGGTCGCTCATCTCCGGCGGCGTCAGCAGCAGGCGCGGCTGCTTCTTGCGGGTCTCTACCGCAAACAGCGCGTGATCCTCGCCCTCGCCATCGGTCAACAACGGATAGCAGATCAGCCGCACCTGATCGAAGCCATAGCCCCTGATATCGTGCCAGCGACCAACGCGCTTGGTTCGACTACGCAGGCACAGGGTAATCAGGCTGGCGGCCTCCGCGCGCAGAGTCGATTTCAGGATCTTGGTGCTCATCCGTTGCAGGGCGCTGCTCTCATTCAGCTCGGTCACATGGGAGATATCGCCCAGGATGCGGATGATTTCAGCGTCGCGGGTGGTGATGAACCCATTGGGCGCCAGGATGCGGGTCAGCGTCTCGAACATATCCTGCTGCGGCGCATCGGCGGCTGGTCTTGCCGGGCGATGCGGCGGGCGCAGGCTCGGGGTCAGTGGCCCCGAATGCGGCGGCGGCCGCATGGTCTGGCGCAATCCACGTTTGGAATAGAGCTTGGCCGGCAAGGACTGGGTTTCAAAATGCCCCTGCATCGCCCCCACGGTTTCCGACGCGCCGAGGAACAGCTTGCCATTGGGCATCAGCGCATAGGCCATGCGTGACAGCACCTTTTCTTGCAGGGCAGAGCCAAAGTAGATCAACAGGTTGCGCAGGCTGATCAGGTTCAGATTGATGAAGGGCGGATCCTGGATGATGTTGTGGCGCGAAAACAGCACCACCGCGCGCAGCCGCTTGTCCACCTCCAGGGTCTCGCGGCCCACGCGCAGGTAGTCCTCCACATAGGGGCGGGGCACGTCATTGGCCGCCGTCAGCGGGTAGACCCCGCGCCGCGCCACCTCCAGCGCCTTGGCGTCGGTGTCGGTGGCAAAGATCTGGAGGCGCTCCTTGCGCAGATGCGCCAGCCCGCCCATCGCATCGGCAAAGAGCATGGCGACCGAATAGGCTTCCTCGCCGGTGGCGCAGCCCGCCACCCAGACCCGGATCTGCCCGTTGGGGTGGTGCTCAACGAGGCTGCGGATGGCCTTGGCCAATTGGCGGAACGGCGCCGGATCCCGAAAGAACCGGGTGACAGAGATCATCAGATCCCGGTAGAGCGCATCAATCTCGCTGTGGTTGCGGTGGCAAAGGGCAAGGTAGTCCCGCTCCTGCGTGATCCCCAAGCGGAGCATGCGGCGGGCGATCCGGCGGTTGATGGTGTTCTCACGATAGTCGCGAAAATCCACCCCGCTGTGGTCCAGAAGGAGCGCATAGAGATCCCGCAGCCTGTCGGAGGGGGCGGGCGCCTGAAGATCCGCCAGATCACCCGGATTGGACAGGATCCGCATCAGCTGCTGGCCGATCATATCCGGCGGCAAGCTCAGATCGACACAGCCGGTCTGGATCGCGGAGGCGGGCATGCTGTCGTATTTGGCCGTGTCGGGGGCCTGGGCCAGGGTGATGCCGCCAGCACTGTGGATGGCGCGCAGCCCGTCACTGCCGTCACTGCCGGTGCCAGAGAGGACGATGCCGAGGCTGCGCGCGCCGCAGCCCTCGGCGAGGCTTCTGAACAGGCGATCCGCAAGCGGCTTTGGCGTGCCGGGAGCGCTGCTGGGGGCGCGCAGGGCGATCTGACCTGTCTCCAGGATGACGTCAAAGCCGGGCGGCACGATATAGATCGTATCGGCCTGCGGCGCGACCTCCGCTTCGGTGAGCTCCACCACCGGCAGCTCCGTCTCCTGGGCGATCAGCGGACAAAGCAGGCTCTTGTGGTCCGCCGAGAGATGCTGGGCGATGATATAGCTTGCATTGGCCCGCTGCGGCAGGGTCCGCACCAGCTGGCCGAGCGCCTCCAGCCCGCCCGCCGACGCGGCTATTCCGATCAGGAATGGCGGCTGTGCCTCTGCCATGGATCTGCTCTCCTGTCGTTCACAGCCGTCGCGCGGGGGGGGGATGGGCGCTCAGCATCGCAACGAGGCAGACAGCGGCCATCGCCGCGCCGCGCCGTCAGCTTGTTTCAGATACCCCAGGCGGGGAGAGAGCTGTGGCCGGCCCCGGCGGGCTTCGCTATTTGGGTGCTCCTTTGGGGCAGCATATACGCAAAGCTGGTCGCTTGCACCTCGCGCATTTCGGCAATACCGTGACCACCAGCAAGACCACCCGTCCGCGACGGGAGGCGGCGAGGGAGCAGCAGAAAAATGATCCAATCATCCGACAGCCCCGGAACAGCGCGGGCAACGATGTGGGATGCTGCGGCCCGGTCCGGTTGGGATCGCGCAAAGATGCTGGCGCGGGGAGGGCAGGCCGTTGACGCCGCCACCAGCGCGCGCCGCCTCGCTGCGCGGGGCCAACCCCGGCGGGGTCTGCGCCTGTGCCGCCGTTGCTGGCGGGTTTGCGCTGGGCGTCCGCTGGCGCATGTGATCGGTTTCAAACGCGGCAATGGCGGCGCTTTGGCTGTGCAGTATATGCATCGCCAGCCGACCGTTGACCATTTTCCTGAACTCTGGAGCCTGAGAGGTGAGCTCTGACGTGACCCAACTACCTAGAAAACAACTGTTCGATCTGCCCGAAGGGGTGATCTATCTTGATGGCAACTCCCTGGGCCCGCTGCCCAAAGGGGCGGTTCAGCGCGCGCAAACCGTGCTGGCCGAGGAATGGGGCCAGCAGCTGATCCGCGCCTGGAACACCGCCGATTGGATGGCGCTGCCGCAGAAGGTCGGCGACCGTATCGCGGGCTTTATCGGCGCGGCGCCGGGCAGCGTCGCCACCGGCGATACGCTCTCGATCAAGGTCTACCAGGCCCTGGCCGCGAGCTTGAAAATGCGCCCCGATCGCCGGGTGATCCTCTCGGACACGGGCAACTTTCCAACCGATCTCTATATGGCGCAGGGGCTGATTTCGACCATCGGCAAGGATTACGAGCTGCGCACCGTCGCGCCGCAAGAGGTCGCCGATGCGATCACCGATGAGGTCGCCGTGGTGATGCTGACCGAGGTGGATTATCGCTCCGGTCGCCGGCATGACATGGCGGATATCACCCGTCGCGCCCATGCGGCGGGGGCGGTGATGATCTGGGATCTGGCCCATAGCGCCGGCGCCCTGCCGGTGGATCTGAGCGCCTGCAACGCGGAATTTGCGGTGGGCTGCACCTATAAGTATTTCAATGGCGGGCCCGGTGCTCCGGCCTTTATCTACGCCCGCCCGGATCTTGTGCTGGAGATTGAACCGGCGCTCTCGGGCTGGCTCGGCCATGACGCGCCCTTTGCGATGGAGCCGGGCTATCGCCCCGCCATGAGCACCGAGCGCCTGCGCGTCGGCCCCCCGCCGATCGTGCAGCTCTCGATCCTCGACGCGGCGCTGGACGTCTGGGAGGGGCTGACGATGCAGGAGATCCGCACCGCATCCGTGGCGCTTTGCGAGCGTTTCATTGCCGAGGTGGAGGCCCGCTGTCCGCAGCTCACCCTGGCCTCGCCCCGCGCGGCGGCAGAGCGCGGCTCGCAGGTCTCCTTTGCCTTTGCCGAGGCCTATCCGGTGATGCAGGCGCTGATTGATCACGGGGTGATTGGCGACTTCCGCGCCCCCGATATCCTGCGCTTTGGCTTCACGCCGCTCTATCTCGACGAGGAAGAGGTGGTCCGCGCCGCCGAGATCCTGGAAGAGGTGATGACCACCGAGGTCTGGCGCGACCCGAAATATCAGGTCCGTGCCCGGGTGACCTGAACCGCGCTGCGGGCGCTGGCGCGAAAAAGGCAAGCGGCCAGGCGCTGTGCTGCACAGGAGAGGGGAGTGCTCCCGTGCCGCCTGACGCATCCGGTCGAGGTCAGCCTTGGCGTTGCAGCAGGTAGATATCCATGATCCAGCCATGATCCTGCCGGGCCCTCGCGCGGGTGTCGAGGATCTCTGCCTGGACCTCTGACAGCACCCCGGCGATATTGATCTCGTTGTCCATCCCCGCGTAGGCCGACCAGTGAATGGTGACTCCCTCCGGCGCGGGCAGGCTCTGGAAGGAACATTCCCCGTCCAGCATGATCACCAGCGTATCGCAGCCCGCAGGCCAGCCCTCGCTGCGCAGGCGGCGGCCGGTGGTGATCTGCACCGGCGCGCCGATGCTGTTGAGCGGCACGCCATGCGCCGCCGTCAGCGCCTGGATCGAGGTGATGCCGGGGATCACCCGCATCTGCATCGGGATGCGCGCGCGCAGCCGCTCGGCGATCCGCATGGTGCTGTCATAGAGCGACGGATCCCCCCAGACCAGAAAGCCCACGGAACCGCCTTCCGGCAGATGCGCTGCCAGCGCCGCCTGCCAGACCTCGGCGATGGCATCGTGCCAGTCATCCACCCGTTGGCGGTAATCGGCGGTGCTGGGGTCGCGCACCGGCAGGTCGAACTCAATGATCCTGGGCGCGTGCGGCGCCCCGGTCAGCAGCTCGGCGCAGATCTGCTGGCGCAGCCCGGCAAGATCATCCTTGCCCGCGCCCTTGTTGGGGATCAGGATCAGATCCTGCGCCCGCACCGCCTCCACCGCTTCCAGCGTCAGATGCTTGGGGTTCCCGGTGCCGATGCCAATCAGGCTGAGATGGATCATCGCGCCTCTCCAGTGCAAGATAAAACAACGGCCCCGGAGTGGGGCCGCTGGAGCAGAAGGTCAAGGGGTTTAGCGCATCCCGCGCGGCTTACTCCACCGTCACCGTGACGCTGGCCTCGACCGGCTGGCCCGCGACGGTGATGCCGTTGTGGCTGTTGGAGTTCAGCGAGACCTTCACCTCGACTTCGCCGTCGGGCAGCGCGCCGATATGCATCCAATTGCCATAGAGCCGGCCGATCTTGGTGCCATTGACATAGACATGCGCATGGCCTTCGCCGGCAATATCCTTGCTGGAGGCATGCTCCGGCGCAAAGCGGAAATTCTGCGGCATCACATGCAGGTTCCAGCCCGCCATCGGGTCAGGCGTCAGGGCGATTTCCAGACTGGGCGCGCTATCCCCGGCGGCAATATCCACGGTGGCGCTGTGCTCATGCGCCATGGTTTCCGCTGGGCTGGCCTGACCATGGCCGTGATCGCCGTGATCATGACCATCCAGGGTAATGCCGTTTCCGGCGGCAACCAGAAAGCCGAGACCACCGCCAAAGACCAGACCAATAGCAAAGAGAGAGAGGGAACGGGACATCGTTTTATCCTTACATAACAAACGCCCCGCCAAACGCGGGTCTGGCGGGGCGCTGGATTGTGTCTCAGGCTTCGGCCCGCTGACCTTCGGCTTGCCAGAAATACCCGGCAAAGGCGCCCAGCAGGACCCAGGCCGCGAGGCCAACGCCAAAGGCGCGGGCGGCGAACAGCGCACCGATCTCGGTCGGCACCGGCCCGGTAAAGACGTCAGGCTCCGGCGCGCCGATCACATGTGGGGCCAGGAGCAGCAGCGCCGCCACCGCATAGGCCACGATATTGCTGCCAAAGGCGATCAGCCACATGGCAAGACCCGCCGAGGCAACCGTCGCAAACCACCAGATCTGGCGCGCGCCGACATCCGCGGCGGCCACACCCGGCACCTCCGGCGCCAGCGTAAAGCCGGGGGCCAGATGGAAGGTGACAAAGCCCGCAAGTCCCCAGAGGATACCGCTGCGCGCGGTGATCGCGTGACCACGGCCCTCGGCAATGGACATCAGCGCCACCATCAGCAGCGCATAGCCGGTATAGGTCAGCATGGTGAACAAGACGCTGAGCAGATTGCGCATCGGCTCGTCAAACAGGCCGGGCAGTTCAGGATGGGCGGTGACCGGATCAGCCCCGAAATGCACCAAGGCGCCGGACTCGTAAAGCTCGGCATGCAAGAGCACCGGTTGCACGAAAAAGAGCTGTAGCAGGGCGATTATCAGCCCTGCTACAGCACCAGCGAACAATGCGCTGGTCAAAATGCGGCTAAACATACCTTAGTGGCAGGGAAAGCCGGTTGCGTGGCGCACGTCATGTGCCGCGTCATGCAGGGTCGATGCCTGAACGTGACCGGTCAGGGTTACGATACCCAGACCCAGAACCACGGCAAACAGCGCGGGCAGGATTTGGGAAGCAGTGGCGGTAGACTTCAGAGCCTTGGTCGTCATAGTGGGGTCCTCCGTGCCGTCACACCCGACGGCGGAAAAGTTTCATTGCACACGGCCGGTCTCCTGACTCGCGGGTCACGGTGATGATCCTCCTTCCCGGCCCAGAAGCCAGTGGATGCCGGATCATCGCTCGCCGCTCACAGTCGCGGGGGCGGTTGAGGCTTCGACGCCGCGATTGGGTCCGCCGTTCCTCATTCCCGTTTCAGTCCCGATGCTTTGCACCATTAGACACCGTATCTAAGATGTATTGCCTTGTGCTGGGCGTTTGGGTCAAGCTGGAATCGACCCTTTCGGGGGGCGTTTGCGGCATCGGGGTATACTTCAACGGCAGTTGCCGGGGCGGCGTGAGGGGCAGCAATGCGGACGAAGCCGCCGTTGCGGTGCCTCAATACTCGGTAGGCTTGTTCTCAAAGTTTATTCCAGCACGGCAAGCCATCCCGGCCAGCATCGCACAAACATCAGGGCTCAGGCGGACAACGTCTTTAAGCGGAATGCAAAAGGGGTTGAAAGCGTCTGGCAGCTTTAACTGTTGAGGTGAGAAATGAATGATCACAGCGTTGAGAAAAACTTCAATCCGACGCACAGCTTTGTAAGCGCCATGTGCTTGATCATTGATTTCTAGATATATTCCGTCCATGCCGGTCGCGCGATCTTGATCGTCAAACTCGTATACCAACTGCAAGATCACATAGTCTGTTGAACCGTCACTTGCATCGCCGAAGGCCACCATTTCATAGTCTACTTCTTTCGACGCTGACGCATGTTTGAATTTTTGCGAGTGCACGGCGTTTTCCCAGCGTGATCTAAATTGCCACTAGGCTACACAATCGCGGCCAATAGGAGAACTCGTCTAAGTCGGTTGGTTGGGGCTCATTCCTGCCCTCCGCCGCGCTCTGGCGGGATGCGGGCGATCGCCTTGTTGCGCAGGCCACCGAGCGGGCGGGCATCGGGGAATGTGCCCTTGCGGCTCTCGCCATACAAGCGCAGAAATGTGACCAGATCCGGGATATCGGCGGCGGTGATCTCGCCAAACAGATAGGCCGTCTTGCCGCTCTGGCGTACTGCCAACACCTGCGGGCGGATGCAGCCGGACATGCAGCCAACACTCTGGAGCCGGGCCTCCAGCCCCGCCAGCCTGAGGGCCTCTGCCAGGCGATCCGGCAGCGTCGGATCGGTGATATCGCAGGACTGGCAGAGGCTGATGGTCGGGTGGCTCATGCGGGGGCGCTGTCCGGTTCTGCCAGCGGGCCATAGAGGATCAGCACCGGGGCGCCACTCTCCAGCTGCTCCAGCAGCGCGGGCAGGGCGTCAACCGTGCTGCGATGCAGCTCCTGTGCGGGGGTCGAAACCCCCAGCGCCACCAGCGCCGGGGTGTCACCGGGCAGGCCGGCCTCGCGCAAAAGCGCCAGCAGGGCGGCAAAGGTGCGCTTGCCCATATAGACCACGGTGGTGGCCTCGGCATCCGCCAGCGCGGCGAGGTTCATATGATCCGGCAGCCCGCCGGTCACGTCATGTCCGGTGATGAACTGCAACCGCCGCGCGGTCAGCCGCCGGGTCAACGGAATGCCCGCAGCCGCCGCGGCGGCAGAGGCGGCGGTGACGCCGGGGATGATCTCGTATTTGATCCCAGCGGCGCGCAGGGCGGTCAGCTCTTCTTCCAGCCGGCCAAAAACGCCGCTGTCGCCAGATTTCAGCCGCACCACATGGGCGCCGGACCGGGCGTAATCGACCAGCAGCTGGCTGACATGGTCCTGTTTGGGCGAGGGGCGGCCCGCGCGTTTGCCGACGCCCACCAGATCGGCGTCCTCGCGCGCATGGCTCAGGATCGGCCCGGAGGAGAGATCGTCAAACAGCACCGCATCGGCGGCCTCCAGGCGCTTTACGGCCTTGACGGTCAACAGCTCCGGGTCGCCCGGGCCGGAGGAGACAAAGCTGACAAAACCGCTCATTTGGCTTCTCCTTCAGGCTCGCCGGTGATCAGGTGAAAGAAGGTGCCGGTGACATGACCCTTGACGGATCCGGTCTCTGGCACCGGGTTGCCATCGGCGTCCATCACCCGGGCCAGGGGCGCGTCGGGTTCGTCCAGGATGGTGGAAT
>NZ_JAATOX010000098.1 GCF_011806385.1 Phaeobacter sp. HF9A
ATGACCCCCGCCCAGAAACTGAGAACGGCCGCGTAAATTCTACGACCAAGTCCCCGCAGAAACGGGGGGATTACCGAGCCATCCCCACAGTTGATCACGCTGATCAACGCCATGTTCAAGCAAGCGTGGAATGCACGGTTGGAACAAGCCAAGGCGATTCAATCCTCTGCAAAGCGCAAGTTGCAGACATGTGAGAAGCAAATTGAGGCACTGTTGGATCGTCTGGTGCAAACCAGAAATCCGAACGTTGTCGCAGCCTATGAGAATAAGATTGCTGTCTTGGATCATGAGAAGGCTTTGCTGAGCGAAAAAGCCTCGCAAGCGTTGCCCGGTCAGCGAAGCTATGAAGAAAAACTAGAACTCGCGGTTCGCTTCATCACAAACCCTTGGAAACTATGGGCTTCTAACAACATCAAGCTACGTCGCTTGGTGCTGAAACTGGCCTTTGCAGACCGTCTTATCTATGACCGAAACAAGGGTGCTAGAACACCCGACTTTACCTTACCATTCAAGGCTTTGGAGGGTGCTATGAGTAGTAATCTGAAAAATGGTGCGGTCGAGAAGACTCGAACTTCCACGGGTGTTACCCCACAGCGACCTCAACGCTGCGCGTCTACCAATTCCGCCACGACCGCACTGTATGTGACTTGGTGAGGGCGCGTATAGACCAGCCCCATCAAGATGTGAAGAGGCAAAACGCAACTTTTTGATCTTTTGCACAGGCGCATGAAAAACGCCCCGACAGGATCTGCCGGGGCGCCTTAACCTACTGGAGAAAAACCGGTTTCAGCGGCCTTGATCTGCTCACTCGGAAGCGGCTGTGGTCAGGCGGAACTCGCCCGACATCTGATCATAATACGCCGGGAATTGATCGTGGTTCACCTTCGCGGCCAGCGTCTGCACATCGCGGCGGACCTCTTTTGCCAATGTATGCAGGGTCATGTCAGGCTTTTGCAGCAAGGGCAAAAGCGCTCGTGTGAACACGGAGTTCGGATCCTGGTCATCGTCAGAGAGCCGGTCCAGCGCCGTCTGGCCTGCCCCTGCGGAATAGAGGATAAAGGACCCTTCGGGCGGATCCATCCGCACCAGCCCCCGGGTCCCACCGACCGAACGCTGCCCGTCGTGGGGGAAGGGATTGTTGCGGCAGGCATCGAGAATCATCACAGTGGAGCGTGCGCCCTGACGCTGGAACACCTCAAGCACCCGGTCGGCGGCGATGCTCTCACCGGTGAGGAAGCTCTCGTCACCATAGTTCACCACCGGCACATCGGCGGGCAGCAGGTAGTTGCGGCCGTCCACCTCGACGCCGTGGCCCGCGAAATAGAAAACCACTTCCTCGCCCGGCTGGATTTGATTGGCAAAGGTGGATACGGCGCTGTTGATCTCGCGACGATCCGCATCATAGAGCGTGGTCACGTCGAACCCGATCCCCATCAAGGTATTGCTCACAGCCAGCGCATCGTTGCGCGCCTTCATCAGGTTGTCGAGATTATCATAGCTATCCACCCCGACGATCAGGGCGCGGCGACGAACCGGCACATAGGCGTTGGGCTGCGGATTGGGCGCCGCAAACACGCCGGCCTGGCTTTGGCTGCTTGCAGATGGCTGTTGCAGAGCGACCATCTGGCCCTGCGGCGCCTGGGCGAACCCCTGCGCGGTGCCGTTGTTGCCGGTCACCATCTGCTGGCGGTAGGTTTGTTGCGGCACAGGGCTCGGCGCGGGCTGCGGCGCCGCAAAGGCCATCTGTTGCTGGCCCTGCTGCGGCACATAGGCCTGCGGCTGCATCTGCTGCTGCATCATCCCGTTCGGGTTTGCCCCCGCGACGGCGCCGTTTGGCACCCCATATTGCGGCGCAGCGCCAATCGGTTGCTGGCCAGCGTAGCCTCCTTGCATGGCCCCGTTTTGACCTGCATATTGCAACATCTGCTGCTGTTGCGCCTGCTGCATCTGCTGTTGCTGAAGCACAAGCCGCTCTTGTCGATACATGCGCAGCAGCCCGCGCACGCCATCGGGCAGAGCCATCGCCTGCTGGGTTGCCAGCGGCCCGCTGGCCACGGCGCGCTGATAAGACGAGGTCAGCAGCTCCAGCTCATAATCGCTCAACTGCCCCGTCGCGGGATAGCCCAGATAGGCCTGATACTGAGAGATTGCCGTCTTTGACTTTCGCCCCAGCTGGCCGTCGACCGTCCCGGCATCAAAACCAAAATAGTTCAGCGAGGTCTGGATCTGCCGCCCCTCTTGTGTCGAGGGCAGACGCGGGCGGGCCTGATTGGTCCGGCTCCGGGTGCGGTTGTTCTTGTTGACCTCATTCATGATGACGCCACCAATCAGACCACCCACGAGGGCCGCCCCAAGGTTGTCTGCAGCGGCGGCACCGGCGGAGGTTGTAAAAATCGCGGCAGCCAAAGCTGCCTTTAACGAATTGGATTGCATTGAATTGAACCTCGCACTGCAACTATGTGAAAGACGGAAACGTGAATAGTATACCGCAAAGCCTATCGGCTGCGCGAGTCGTCTCTCTGACAAAATAGCATAAACCGATAAGGGATTTGTTTACATGGTGGAATGGATCACTTCCGAAGGCCTGGTCCCCTATGAGGAGGCGGTTGCCTTTATGGAAGCTCGGGCCGAGGCCATCGCGCGCGGCGAGGCCGAGGAATGCCTCTGGCTGCTGGAGCATCCGCCGCTTTATACGGCAGGCACCTCGGCTCGGATCGAGGATCTGACCGACCCGGACCGCTTCCCGGTTCACAGCAGCAAACGCGGCGGTCAGTATACCTATCACGGCCCCGGCCAGCGGGTGGTCTATGTGATGCTGGACCTCAACACACGCGGCAAGGACGTGCGTCGCTTCGTGCAGCAGCTGGAGCGCTGGGTGATTCTGGCGCTGGAGGAATTCAACATCACCGGCCACATCCGTGAAGGCCGCGTCGGGGTCTGGGTGGAACGCCCGGAAAAGCCGCGCACCGCCACTGGCGCGCTGACCGAGGACAAGATCGCCGCGATCGGCATTCGCCTGCGCAAATGGGTCAGCTTTCACGGCATCTCCATCAACGTGGAGCCCGACCTGAGCCATTTTGACGGCATCGTGCCCTGCGGCATTTCCGAACATGGCGTGACCAGCCTGGTGGATCTGGGCCTGCCGGTGACGCTGCCGGATGTCGATGTCGCGCTGAAGCGCAGTTTCGAGCTGGCCTTTGGCCCTGCCCTCCGCGGCTAGGGTCAGGCCAGCCGCCCCTCCTGCGCACGCTGCAAGCTCCATCGCCAGAGCAAAACCGCCCCAACCACGATCGCAGCTGTCGCCAACCCCACCAGAGGCGCCTGAGCGAAAAACGCGCGCGAAAAGCTGCGCCCGGGCAGAAAGTTCAGCACCATCGGAATGCCAAGACCGAAGGTCGCCAATGATCGTAGCCCGGCGCGATGGCTGACAATATCCCTGCGGATCGCGGCCCGGACCGTCGTGACCAGCGTCCAGAGCGTGAATACCGCCAAGCCATGCAGGGGGCTGAACGGTCCGATCCAGCCGAAGTTGGAAATCCCGAACGACGACAGCGCCGTGATGGCCATTGCGCTCACCCAGACATAGCCAAGGATCTTGTGCCGCCGATCTCGTTGCTGCCGCCACAGCACAAACGGGATGAGCCCGACCGCAACCATCGCCGCAACCACATGGACTTGCACCGCAAAGCCAGCCTGCTGAAACACTTGAATCGCCGCCATTGTCTGTTTCCTTGTGCCCGTGATAATCAAAGTGAGCCCCGCAACCGAGGCCCGAGCACAGGGTTGAAAGAGACAAGCGCACCAAGGCCAGAGCAAATGCGTAAACCGCAGCAGAACTGCGCGAAAGGAATATGAGTGCATTTCACGAAGCGTGAAATACGTGATATTTTTCAATCTCGTACCAGTTGGATCGGGGTCATCGCCGCGGGGATCGCGCTTGGCGTGGCCGCCCCTTTTGGCACCCAGGAGGCAATGCGCATCTTGCCCCGCATCGCGTATTGGCTGGGTGTCGCCATCCTCACATTTTATAGCGGCACTCTCCTGTCCCATCTTCTGCTGCCCGCGCTGCGCGCCCGGAGCGGTAATCTCTGGCTGGCCACGGGGATCACTGCACTGGTGATCGGCGCGGCCATAAGCCTGGAGATCCTCTCTTTGAACTGGGCCGTGCTCGGGCTTTCACCGGCCCGGTCCCATTACGCGCTGGAGCTGTCGCTCAACACGATCGCGATTTCCCTAGTCGTGAGCTTTGCCTTTGCCCTGCTGCCAACCGACGACGCAAAGAGCGGCTCAGCAGAGACAGATCATCCAGCCAAGGCGACACCGCCCGCGCTCCTCAATCGTCTGCCGTTCGACAAAAGAGCACCGCTGATCTCGATTTCTGTACGCGATCACTATGTCGATATCACCACCACGGCCGGCCAGGAAATGCTCCTGATGCGGCTCAGCGACGCCATGCGCGAGGCAGGTCCCGGGTATCGGATACATCGGTCGCATTGGGTCGCCCATGACGCGATTACCTCGATCCGGCGCAGCGGCGCGACCGCACGGTTGATCACCACGGATGGGCGCGAACTCCCAGTCTCCCGCACCTATCTTCCCACGCTCAAAGAGGCTGGCCTATTGCCCAGCTAAGCCATCCCCAACGACCCGCTGCGCAGCTCTCTGTGCCCAATGGCGAACGGGCTTTATCGAAAGCCTGCTGCGGCTGGGTCCGTCCGGGGAAGGGGGACATCCGGCCATCAGCCAATTTGTGTAACAAAGTCGCCTCAGTTTATACGCGATACAGCCCGGAACACTTGCGCGCCGCCGCAGACGCAGACGCACTCGAGTTTGACTAACCCTAGGTTCAACGAACTTGAGAGCCCTGTGTAAAAACAACAAAGGCGCCCTAAGGCGCCTTGTTTTATTGGTCGGAGCGAGAGGATTCGAACCTCCGGCCCCTGCCTCCCGAAGACAGTGCTCTACCAGGCTGAGCTACGCTCCGACCGTGGCGTGGGGATTATACCCGAGGTCAGGGATTTGCAAGCCCTATTCGGAGGGATTCTCACCGGAGTTACGTTTTAGGAAAAACGACACGTTGAGCCCGCCGCTGCTGACCACCCGGCTGCGGGTGCGCAACACCGGTGTGTTGTCCGACCGCCCGCCCCTGGCTTCGCGCAGGACAATGAACACGCCGCTTGCGATGATGATGCCGGCGCCGATCAATGTCATCACATCCAGCGTTTCATCAAAGAATATCACGCCAAAGATCGCTGCCCAGATGATCTGCGAATATTGCATCGGGGCGACCGTGGTGGCCTCGCCGTAGGTATAGGAAATCACCAAAAGCAGGGTGGCGATAAATCCAAACAGGGCAATGATGGCCAGCCCGCCGATCTCGACCCCATCAAGCGGCACATAGACAAAAGGCATGGTACAGCCCATCAGGATCACCGTGGTCAGCATCGGAAACAGCATCAGGACGACACGCCGCTCCACCGTGCTGATCTTGCGCAGGATCACCGATTGCAGCGCATTGCCGAACGCCGCGAGCAGCGCTGCCGCATGGCCCGGGCCCAGTTCGGTATCCCCCGGCCGCAGCACCACCATGACCCCGATGAACCCCATCAGCACCGCCGCCATGCGTGGCAGGCCGACTTTCTCGCCCAGGATCGGGATCGACAGCAGGGTGACCAGTAGCGGCGTGGCAAACAGCAGCGCGTAGGTCTGCGCCATCGGCAGCACGGAGAAGGCATAAAAGGCGCTGACCGGGATCACCGACATCGACAGCGACCTTATGGCCAGCCAACCGGGATGCCTGGGCCGCAGCGTGCCCGGCGTGGCGTCGCGCACCATCAGCAGCGTCAACAAGGGAAAGGAGAACAGGCTGCTGAAAAAAACGATCTGAAACGCCGAGACCTCAGAGGCCACAAACTTCACCACCACGTCGTGGCTGGAAAAAATGGCATAGGCCAGCAAGGCCAGCAGGATCGCTTTTACATTCATCGGAGCACCAAACCTCTTCCCTCCCCTATAGCGCTAACGTCGCTCACCGGGACGGGCAAGCGTGAAAATGCGCAGAAGATCGTCAAAGGGTTTGGCGCAGCGGGTCAGCGGCAGAGCCGGGCAAAAGGCCGCTGACCGAGGGGGCTCCCCGGGCAGCGGCCTCAATGCAGGTGCCGTTTGGCGGCGATGTCAGGTATTGAACAGGAAATGCAGCACGTCGCCATCCTTGACGATATAGGCCTTGCCCTCGGCGCGCATCTTGCCGGCCTCTTTTGCGCCGGTTTCGCCACCGCAGGAGACAAAATCATCATAGGCGATGGTCTCGGCGCGGATGAAGCCCTTCTCGAAATCGCCGTGGATCACGCCCGCCGCCTGCGGCGCCGAAGTGCCGGAGCGGATGGTCCAGGCGCGCGCCTCCTTGGGGCCGACGGTGAAATAGGTTTCCAGATGCAGAAGCTCGTAGCCCGCGCGGATCAACCGGTCGAGACCAGCCTCGTGCAGGCCCATTTCCTCCAGGAACATCTGCGCCTCTTCGGCGTCGAGCTGGCTGATTTCCTCTTCGATCTGGGCCGAGATGATCACGTGGGAATTGCCCTGCCCGGCGGCCATTTCGGCGACCCGGGCGGAATGCGCGTTGCCCTCGACGCTTTCGCTCTCGCCGACGTTGCACACATAAAGCACCGGCTTGGTGGACAGGAGCTGAAGCATTCTCCAGGCTTTTTCGTCCTCGGCGTCCACTTCGACCAGACGGGCGGGCTTGCCCTCTTCCAGCACGGCCTGCGCGGCGGCCAGCAGGCGGTCCTGCTGCTGGGCCTCTTTGTCGTTGCCCTTGAGCTTGCGCACCAGATTGGCGCGGCGCTTCTCGATGCTCTCCAGATCCGCGAGCATCAGCTCGGTCTCGATGGTTTCGGCATCAGCAACCGGATCGACGCGCCCCTCGACGTGGGTCACGTCGCCATCCTCGAAACAGCGCAGCACATGGGCGATGGCGTCCACTTCGCGGATGTTGGCCAGGAACTGGTTGCCCAGACCTTCGCCCTTGGACGCGCCTTTGACCAGGCCCGCGATGTCCACAAATGTCATCCGCGTCGGGATGATCTGTTTGGACCCGGCAACCTCGGCCAGCTTGTCCAGCCGCGCGTCGGGCACGCCGACCTCGCCGACGTTCGGCTCGATCGTGCAGAACGGAAAGTTGGCCGCCTGCGCCGAGGCGGTTTTGGTCAGCGCATTGAACAGGGTCGACTTCCCGACGTTCGGCAGACCCACGATTCCCATTTTAAAGCCCATACCGGCCTCCTGATGCCATTTGGGAGCCAGCACTTAGGCTCAATAGGCCCTTTTCGCAAGCGCGCAGCACCCGGCAACAGCAGCAAAGCCCGCCAAAAGCACCAGAACCACCCTCTGAAGGGGACAGGAATGCCGGATATCGGGCTCTGCCCTCTGGTCGGGATTGATTTTACCGACAACATTCGGCACATCAAACCCAGCAACAGTGATTACAAAGGCCCGCCCATGACCCGCCCCAGCACTCGTATCGACGCCAAATTCGCAGAGCTTTCTGCCGCGGGCAAAAAAGCCTTTGTCACCTATGTGATGGCCGGGGATCCCGATTACGACAGCTCGCTGGAGCTGGTCAAAGGCCTGCCCGCAGCAGGCGTCGATGTGATCGAGCTGGGCCTGCCCTTCACCGATCCGATGGCCGATGGCCCCACCATCCAGCTCGCCGGTCAGCGCGCGCTGGAGGCCGGCATGACGCTGGAGAAAACGTTGCAATTGGCGGCGGACTTCCGCAAGACCGACGACACCACCCCGATCGTCTTGATGGGCTATTACAACCCGATCTATTCGCGCGGCGTAGATAAATTCCTTGCCGATGCCAAGGTCGCGGGGATCGACGGGCTGATTGTGGTGGACCTGCCCCCGGAAGAAGACGCCGAGCTCTGCCTGCCCGCACAGGCCGCGGGTCTGAACTTCATCCGCCTCGCCACCCCGACCACCGATGACAAGCGCCTGCCCCGCGTGCTGCAAAACACCTCGGGCTTTGTCTACTACGTCTCGATCACAGGCATCACCGGTGCCGCCGAGGCCGAAGCCGCAGACGTTGGCCCCGAGGTCGCGCGGATTAAGGCCTCCACCGATCTGCCGGTCATCGTTGGCTTTGGCATCAAGACCCCGGAGCGGGCGCAAACCATTGCCTCGATCGCCGACGGCGCTGTGGTCGGCAGCGCCATCGTGGCCGAAATCGGCGCGGGGAAATCCACCGCTGAGGTGCTGGATTTTGTGAAGTCCCTGGCCGATGGCGCCCACGCCGGCTGAGTCGCACGCGTAATATTCGGATGTAACAACGGATCAGACCGGCCCCGCAACGGGTCGGTCTGTTACGTTTCGGGCATCAGCGCCCTGGCCATGACCTGCAACAAATGGGCCTTGCGGATGGGCTTGGCCACATGTTCGGTCATGCCCTGCTCCAGATAGCTGGTGACCTGATGCAACAGGGCATTTGCCGACACCGCAATCACCGGCACCGGCACCCGCCCCTCCTCGGCCTCCCGGCTGCGGATGCGCGCGGTGGCGGTGACCCCATCCAAAACCGGCATATTCACATCCATCAGCACCAGATCTGGCCGCATGCGATGACAGGCGTCCACCGCTTCTTCGCCATTCTGAACCCAGATCAGATCCAGATCATAGTCTTTCAACATGTGGTGCAACACCATGCGGTTGGTGCGGTTGTCTTCTGCCACCAGCACCCGCCAGCGCCGATCCGACAGGATCGAGTCGCTGCCCCTGGGCGCGACGTTGGCCTCCGCCTGCGCCGGTGCCGCGGCACGCGCGCGGAAGCTGGCGGTGAAGGTGCTGCCCTCCCCCTTGACGCTCTGGCAGGTCAAATCTCCGCCCATGCTCTGGCAGATCTGGCGGGCAATCGAGAGACCCAGCCCGCTGCCGCCGTGATTGCGATGCACGCTGGCATCCGCCTGCATATAGGGCTGAAACAGGCGTTCCACCTCGATTGCGCTCAGGCCGACACCGGTATCTCGCACCTGCATCACCACCCGCAGCGTATCCTCCTGGGCCGCCTCGTCCAGATGCACTTGGGTGCGCAGCTCGATCATCCCCTGTTCCGTGAACTTGACCGCGTTGGAGAGCAGATTGCTCAATACCTGCTGCACCCGCGTCGGGTCGATTTCGAGCCAGCTCGCCCTGGCGCGCGTATCCCAGTCGCAGCTCTGCTGGAAACTCAGCCCGCGCGCCAGAACCCGCGGTTCAAACTGACGGAAAACAGCAACGCTGAGCGCCTTTATATCCGTCGGCAGATATTCCAGCTCCAGCTTGCCGTCTTCGATCTTGGAGAGGTCCAGAATGTCGTCCACGATACTGCGCAGCAGCCGGCCGCTGTCACGCAGCACATCGAGAATTTGCACCTGTTCCTCGTTCAGCGCCGTGTCCGCCAGTGCCGCCGCCATGCCCAGCACCCCGTTCAGCGGCGTGCGAATCTCGTGGCTCATGGTCGCGAGGAACTGCGTCTTGGCCGCGCTCTCTGCCTCCGCGGTCGCCCGATCCCGAGCCAGGTCCTCGGTGCGTTCCTTGACCATGCGGTCCACCTGACGCGCCAGCGCCACAAGCGACCGATTGGCCTGCTGAAGCGATTGCGACCTGCGATCAAGCGCCGCCTGCACTTCCTCGCGCAGCCGCCGCTCCTCCGCCAATGCCGCCCGGAGCTCCCAACAGGGGGCCCCTTCAGGACATTCATCAACGATCAAAGGAGAGTCCGGCTGCAAGGTCATACGGGCACCTTGTCCCGCGCCGGGTACACTGACAGCGCCGCAACAGCCACCGCTGCGCAATCTCTGTCCGGTCCACTCACCACTCCAACACTCACGCGGCTTACCCCCAAGAAGATGATGCCCCGGGCGCGTCACAGCTGTTGCACAGTCTGTGTACCCGGAACACATCAGGCTCATCTCAAACATCCCCCCGGGTGCTTCACTCGCGGGGTCAAAAATTCAAAGCTGCTCATTGGTCAGCTGGTGGAAGTCCGACATTTCTTCAGACGTTCCATACCGGTCAAGTTATCGCTTCAAACATCATGTTTCCGACTCTCGGCATCAATAAACTTCCACAAATTCGTAAATGCAAGATTACGAATATACGTAAACAGGCCCTATTGCCGAACCGCTGCAAAATTGGTAAGAAAACATTACCAGTTTGTCAGTTTGGAGAAATCCGCCATGCCCGTCATTACAAACATAGAAGATCTGAAGCGCATCCATGCGCGGCGCGTGCCAAAGATGTTCTATGACTACGCAGAGAGCGGCGCCTGGACCGAGCAAACCTTTCGTGAAAACTCCACCGATTTTGATCAAATTCGCCTGCGCCAGCGCGTCGCCGTGGACATGGCCGGACGCTCCACCGCCAGCCAGATGATCGGCCAGGATGTCGCCATGCCGGTCGCGCTGGCGCCGGTGGGGCTGACGGGGATGCAATGTGCCGATGGCGAGATCAAAGCCGCCCGCGCCGCCGAAGCCTTTGGCGTGCCCTTCACCCTCTCCACCATGTCGATCAACTCGATCGAAGAGGTGGCAGAGGCGACCACCAAACCCTTCTGGTTCCAGCTCTATACGATGAAGGACGAGGACTACGTGCGCCGCCTGATCGAGCGCGCCAAGGCCGCGAAATGCTCCGCCCTGGTGATCACGCTGGATCTGCAAATCCTCGGCCAGCGCCACAAGGATCTGAAAAACGGCCTCTCCGCCCCGCCAAAGCTCACCCCCAAGACCATCGCCAACCTGATGACAAAATGGAGCTGGGGGATCGGCATGCTGGGCGCCAAGCGGCGGAATTTTGGCAATATCGTCGGCCATGTGGAGGGGATCTCCGACACGTCCTCCCTCGGGGCCTGGACCGCAGAGCAATTCGACCCCTCGCTGGATTGGGACAAGATCAAGAAGCTCAAGGAGATGTGGGGCGGCAAGGTGATCCTCAAGGGGATTCTCGATGCCGAGGACGCCAAGATGGCGCTGAACGTCGGCGCGGATGCCATTGTCGTGTCAAACCACGGCGGGCGCCAGCTCGATGGGGCCCTGTCCTCGATTCGCATGTTGCCGCGCATCATGGATGCGGTGGGCGATCAGATCGAAGTGCATCTGGACAGCGGTATCCGCTCTGGTCAGGACGTGCTGAAGGCACTGGCGCTGGGGGCCACCGGCACCATGATCGGCCGCGCCTTTGTCTATGGTCTGGGGGCCATGGGACAGCAGGGCGTCACCAAGGCGCTGGAGGTGATCCACAAGGAACTGGATACGTCCATGGCGCTCTGTGGCGAGAAATCCGTGCAGAACTTAGGTCGCCACAACCTGCTGGTGCCCGAAGATTTCACCGGCCGCTGGGCCTGAGGCATTGCCCATCTCTGGCCTGTTCCGTCGCGCTCAGGCCAGGACACCCCTCAGGCCAGCGCCCTGCCCCGGCGGGCAGTTGCGCGCAGGGCGGGCACCAGAACCAGTGCAATCAGCAGCACCGCGCCCGCCATGACCGTCAGCGCAGCCCGCAGCCCAAAGGCCTCGGCCAAGACGCCGATCACCGGCGGGCCCACAAAAAAACCGCAATAGCCGATCATCACCATCCGCGAAATCGCCGCAGGCCGCATCGCATCTGGCAGGGTCTTGCCGACCCAGGCCAGCGCGGTCGGCCCGATCACCGAAACCCCCAGGCCGAGGATCGCAAAGCCAGCATAGGCCAGCCCCTGCACCGGTGCCAGCGCCGCCAGAGCCAGACCAAAGGCCGCCAATATGGCCGCGATCTGCATCAGCCAGCCCTCGGCAACGCGCTGGATCAGCAATTGCCCGCACAACCGCCCAAAGGCCATGGTCAACCCCAGGATCGCCGGCCCCAGAGCGCCCGCCGCCGCGCTGGCGCCAAAGGCGCGCTCCAGATGCAGCGCTGACCAGTTCTCGGTCGCCTGTTCGGCGGTAAAGGCGATCAACACGATGCCCCCGGCCAGACCGATCATCGCCACGGGCACCGCGGCGGGCGGCGCGTCCCCCTCCGGCTCGGCGAGGGGCGGCGTGGGGTCGCGCATTCCCAGCGCAAGCAGCCCTGTCAGCCCGACCAGACCGGCAAAACAGGCCACCGGACCAACGCCCGCCTCGCGCAAAACGCCCGCACCAAGGGCAGAGACCGCATAAGCCAGCGAAAACAGCCCATGGTTGAGGTTCATCAAAGACCGTCCGCTGCGCGCCTCCAGCGCACTCAGGCGACTGTTCATTACCACATCCAGCAGGCCAGATGCCCCGGCCCCCAGAAACGCCGCCGCTGCAAACGCAGGCCAATTCATCGCCACGCCGGGCAAGATAAAGGCCGCTGCCATCAGCAGCGCGCAGACCTGCATCGCGCGCATCCCCAATACGCGGTCCATGCGCGGCGCCAGCCACATGGCCAGAACCGCGCCCATAGCCCCCACCAGCAGCGCCAGACCGAATTCAGCATCCCCCAGGCCCGCATGCGCCTTGAGCTGCGGCGCATAGGCCGCAAAGGCGCCGACACACATGCCCTGCACTGCAAAGGCACGGCCATGCACGCGGCTGGCCCTCAGATCATTTACAAATTCCATAGCTCTCGCTGGCACAGGGGTCCCGGCGCCACAACAAGGAGATTGTACCGACACGCCTCTGGCCATGTGCCTGTGGCAAAGCTATGCCAAGATATGCTGATCTTTACCCCTCAGGCCCTCGCCTTCATTGCCGTGCCAAAGACCGGAACCACCGCCATCGAGCAGGCTCTGCGACCGCATGCGGATATCCAGTTCACCAAGGGGCAAAAGCACATCAGCGCGCAACGGTTTCACCGCCGCATTCGCCCCTTCCTGCGCGAAAACTATGATCTGGAGGTTGAGGCGTTTGCCCTGCTGCGCGATCCCGAGGACCAGATCCGCAGCTGGTACAAATATCGCCAGCGCGACGCGCTGCGCGACACGCCGGAATACAGCGGCCAGCTCAGCTTTGACGCATATGTGAACGCAGTGATCTCGGACGACCCGCCCCCCTGCGCCCAGATCGGCCAACCCTATAAGTTTCTCTCCGGCCGGGGCGGTCGGATCCTGGTTGATCATCTCTTTGCCTATGAACGCTGGGAGCTGCTCGACGCCTTCCTGTCGGAGCGTTTCGAGCAGCGAATCACCTTTGCGCCGCGCAACGTCTCGCCCCATGCTCCGGCGGAGCTGGAGCCGCAAACCCGCGCCCGCCTGCAACAGGCCCGCGCCGCCGACTATGCGCTGCACGCAAGATTGCTCGATGCGGGCGGAAAACTCATGCCACGCCGGGGCTGAGACCGGTTTTAGGCTTCCCAATAGGGCGCTTTGCGTCTATGAGAGCGGCTTCACGCGGGGTGACAGCCTTGGAGGCACCCCCGATTTATATATGGAGAATACAAATGGCGAATGAGATTCCTGATCTCGTGTGCCAGGAACGTGCGGGGACAGGCAAGGGCGCCGCTCGCGCTGCACGCCGTGCAAACATGGTTCCTGGTGTGGTTTTTGGTGGCGACGTGGATCCGCTGGCGATTCAGATCCCCTTCAACGAACTGCTGAAGAAACTGAAAGCCGGTCGCTTTAAATCGACCCTGTTCAACCTCAAGGTTGAAGGCCACGAAGACGTGCGCGTGATCTGCCGCGACGTTCAGCGTGACGTTGTCAAAGACCTGCCGACCCACTTCGACCTGATGCGCCTGCGTCGCACCTCGAAGATCAACCTCTTCATCCCCGTTGAGTTCATCAACGAAGAAGAATGTGTTGGCCTGAAGCGCGGCGGCGTTCTGACCGTTGTGCGCGCCGAAGTCGAACTGGTCGTGACCGCCGGTGACATCCCGGAAAAACTGACCGTTGACCTGACCGGCAAAGCTATCGGCGATGTGATCCACATCTCCGACGTGACCCTGCCCGCAGGCTCCAAGACCACGATCGACCGTGACTTCGTGATCGCAAACATCTCCGCGCCGTCCGGCCTGAAATCTGCTGACGACGCAGAGGACGAAGGCGAAGAAGCCGAAGCGGCAGAGGCATAAGACCTCGCCCTTCCGGGCTGATGATTTCGAAGCGGGCTCCCATCGCGGAGCCCGCTTTTTTTGTGGCCAGAGAAACCGAACTGGCGCTCCGGTGGCTTGACCTGCGCTCCTCCTCAGCCCCCTCCTCACACCTCTGACGCTGCTTTTGTCAGCCCCTGTCGGTCTGACATTCCACACCATCACGACAGGGATATTCCGTGGCAACAGACAGGAGCACGGTCAACGCCGCAGCCTGCACTGGATTGTCACGAGAAAAACAGGCATCACTGCGCCAACAGGAACCAGGAGAGCTCCCCTATGAAACTCCTTGTCGGCCTCGGCAATCCGGGCGCAAAATATGCGGGCAACCGCCACAACATCGGCTTCATGGCACTGGATCAGATCGCCTCTGACCACGGCTTTTCCCCCTGGAAGACGAAATTCCAGGCGCTGCTGAGCGAGGGAAAACTGGGCAGCGAAAAGGTGATCCTGCTGAAACCGCAGACTTTTATGAACAATTCCGGCCAATCCGTCGGCGAGGCGCTGCGCTTCTTCAAACTGACACCCGCCGATGTGGTGGTATTCCATGACGAGCTGGATCTTGCGCCCGGCAAATGTCGCGCGAAACAGGGCGGCGGTCACGCAGGCCACAATGGGCTGCGCTCCATTCACGCCCATATCGGCGCCGACTATGACCGCATCCGTCTCGGCATTGGTCATCCGGGGCACAAGGATGCGGTGTCCGGCTATGTGCTGCGGGATTTCGCCAAATCCGAGCAGGCCTGGCTCGACGATCTCTTGCGCGGGATCAGCGATGGCGCCGCCGCGCTGGCGCAAGGTGACTCTGGCCGCTTCATGAATGCCGTGGCCCTGCGCGTCACCCCGCCCCGCAGCTCCACCGGCAGCGGCAATCCCCCCAACACCAGTGGCAAAAAGGCGAAACAGACGCAGCCGGGGGCGGACAAGACAGCCGCCAAAGGCGCAACCGCCGACGCCCCC
>NZ_JAATOX010000099.1 GCF_011806385.1 Phaeobacter sp. HF9A
TTTCGCGGGCGAGCTGGCCACGTTTGAAACCCCGCTGGCCTGTCACGGTACCGCATTCGAGCGCGAGGTCTGGCAGGCGCTGCGCCAGATCCCGGCGGGCGAGACCCGCAGCTATGGCCAATTGGCGGCAGAGCTGGGCCGTCCCACCGCCAGCCGCGCGGTGGCGCGGGCCAATGGCACCAATCAGATCGCGGTGATGATCCCCTGCCACCGGGTCCTGGGTGCGGATGGGGCGCTGACCGGATATGGCGGCGGCCTCTGGCGCAAGCAACGGCTGATCGAGATCGAGCGCCGCCTCACGAAACTGGCCTCACACTAGGGGGATCGGATCCAAGGAGGGGTTTCCGACCTGTTCGGTCGGACCCGCGCGCGCTGGGCCAAAGGCCCAGCGCGCGCCCCACGGCGGCCCCGTCAGGGGGCGCAATATCTCTTGCGTGCAGACGAAAGCGTGCAAGCCCGTGTGCCGGTCACAGATTGGCCCGGGGCAGGCGGGCAAAGGTGATATCGCCCAGCGTCACGCTGCTGTCCTCGCCGGTCTCGATAATCAGATCCAGCCAGGCTTCGGTGATCCGCTTTTCGTTCAGCCGGGCATAGGCCAGATCATATTCCACCACCTGCGGCGCGGCATCCGGCGACAGCTGATGTACCATCTGCTCCACATTCGGTCCGTGGCGAATATTGAGCCGCGCATAAAGGGTCACGGCAGAGGCGCTCTCGATCAGATATTCCATTCGCAGCAGATGATGCCGTGTCAGCCCGGTGATCGCATCCTCTGGCAGTTGGATGATCAGCGACAGAAAGGAGCCGTCAAACCGGCTCAGCGCCATCTGGAGCGCATAGGGCTCTGGTCTCGTCGATCCTGTGCGAGGCTGTTGGCGCAGGTCCAACTTTGCCGTCTTGCCATCGTGAAACAGCTGCACATCGGCGCTCAGCCGGGCGCGATCCAATGCCTTGCTCAGGGTGGCGTCCGGCAGCTTCTCCTGCCAGGGTTCGGGGCGCCAGAGCCAGTCACAGCCATAGGGGCGCGGCAGCCGGGTCTCGACCTGGGGCGAGACAGCGGGCGCAGGCCGACGCCCCTGCGAGGCTTGCCCGCGCCCGGCGCCACGCTTCAATAGCTGATCGAGAATACCGCCCATCCTGCTCTCCGAGGGGCACCATTGCGGCGCGTTTCGTTTGTTGCTTTGCCCGACATTCACGGCGGGCCCTGTTCAGATCAGCCCCGATGGCCTGCGCGGGTCATGGGGCCGCGCGTTCAGCCGCCCTCGCCCTGCGGCAGGGTGGCGGCACTCACCTCCTCCCGGGTGCGGGGCCGGGTGGTGTGATCCGGGGCCGCTTCGCCGGGGGCGGCGGGGGTTGTGGCTTCGGCCAATTGCGTGGCGTTGCGGGTGGCATGCATGAATTCGGTGATCAGACGCGCGCCCTGATCACCAAGATAGGCGCTGCCATCCGGGGCATAAAGCGCCACCGACACCAAATGCCCGCGCACCACAAAGGCGCCGCGCCAATGGGTGCCGCTGGCGCCCTCGGCGTGGTGATCATCCAGATAGAGCTTCAGAAGCGGCATCTCCGCCGTCTGCCGGGTTTCCAGCACCCGCGCAGCCTTGCGCGCCTTGGTAAAGGCCGAGCGCAGCGCCTCTGCCGACGGGGGCGGCGTGTTCTCGGCAACCCGCCCGACGGTGGCAGTCAGGAGCGCGCCCTCGCTCTTGCGGAACCCGCCAAAGGCGCTGACCTTGTCACAGCGCGCCAGCAGCGCAAATCCGCCCTTTGCGGTGTGCTGTTCCATCTGCGCGTCAAAACAAAAGCCGCTGGGCGCCGCGAGGATCAACCGGCCCTCGCCAAAGACCGCGGTCAGCGCGCGGCCATGCATGCTGGCTGGCCGCGACGCCTGTTCCCCCGGCGGCGCAAAGGACAGCCGATTGCCCTCCATGCAGCCCAGCAACACAAGCGGCGCGGCGCAGATCAACATCCGGCGCAAAGACTGCCGCAGTGCCGCGCGGCCCCGGGCGAAAGCGCCCGCAAATTCGGCTGAAAAGGTGATCAAGCTCTGCCCCCGTTGCGGGTGCGGCCCCTGTGAAACAAGGCGCGCGGTCCAGTATTCGTCGTGCAAATGTTTAAACCCAGCCTTATATCGGAACAAGGGCTAACGGAGAGTGAAGCGCGATCTCTTGATTTGCGGCAGGATCGCGCTTACCTGACGCGCTTGTGCAAGGCACCGCAATTATTAGCGGCATCCCAGCTCTGTCGTCATATGATCGCGCAGGGGCCTTGAAACCCGACGACCACGACAGACAGAAAGGACCGCGGCGTGCAGCGGAGCCTGTTTTCCTTTATCTGGCGCTATTCCAGACGTCAGCAGCTTGGCCTCTTGCTGCTGACCCTGCTGTCGTTCCCGTTTCTCTATGCCACGCTGGAGCTGCCCAAGCGGATCGTCAACGATGCCATCGGCCAGCCCTCGAGTAGCGTCACGGTCTGGGGCTACCAGCTGCACACCGAGCAATATCTGCTGATCCTCTGCTTTATCTTTCTCGGCGCCGTTCTGGCCAGCGGCATGATGAAGATGCGGCTGAATACCCTGAAGGGGATCCTGTCCGAGCGCCTGCTGCGGCGTCTGCGCTATCAGATGATCGCGCGGATGATGCGCTTTCCCTCTGGCTATTTCCGCACCACCTCCCAGGGCGAGATGGTGGCGATGATCACCTCTGAATCCGAACCCATGGGCGGGCTGATGGGCGATGCGGTGGCGCAGCCGGTGTTTCAGGCCGGTCAGATGCTGACCATCGTGTCGTTCCTCTTCATGCAGAGCATCTGGTTCGGGCTCGCCTCGGTGGCGCTGATCCCGCTGCAAGCCTGGCTGATCCCGATGCTGCAACGTCAGATCAACCTGTTGAACAAGGATCGCATCGCCGAGGTCCGGGCGCTCTCGGCCGAGATCGGCGAAACCGCCGCCGGGCTCAGCGATCTGCGCAACAATGGCGGCTGGCGCTATCGGCTGGCGCAGGTCTCCAACCGGCTGGGCCGCCTGTTTGAAATCCGCCGCCGGATCTACATGAAGAAGTTCTTCATGAAGTTCCTCAACAATCTGATCGGCCATCTGACGCCGTTCTTTTTCTATTCCGTGGGTGGGCTTCTGGCGATCCGGGGCGAGATCACCGTCGGCGCGCTGGTGGCGGCTCTGGCGGCTTACAAGGACCTCTCGGCCCCCTGGCGCGAATTGCTGACCTATTACAATCAGGTGCAGGACATGTCCCTGCGCTGGCAGGTGATGGTGGAGAAATTCGCACCCGCCGGCATGATCGACGAGGCGCTGTTTGAGGGCGAGCCGCGCGAGGTGCCGCATCTGCGCGGCGTGATCGAGCTGCGCGATGTCACCGTCAAGGATGCGGAGGGCAAGCCGATCCTCGACGGGCTTTCGCTGACCATCCCTCCCGGCGCGCAGGTCGCGATCCAAAGCACCTCGGCGGCGGAACGTCAGGCGCTGGCGCAGCTCCTGACCCGCGACGTGCTGCCCGCCCGGGGCGAGGTGGTGATCGCTGGTCGGGCGCTGAAAGACCTGCATCAGGGCGTCATCGCCGCCCGCATCGGCCATGCCTATAGCACGCCCTATCTGTTTGACGGCTCGCTGGGCGACAACGTGCTGATGCCGCTGCGCAACCGCCCGCGCGACATGGCGCAGGACATGCATCTGCTGCAACGGGCCGAGGCGATCCGCGCCGGCAACAGCCCCGATCTGCTGCACGCCGATTGGGTCAATCCCGATCTGGCCGGGCTGGGGTCCGAGGCGGGGCTGCGCGACTGGTGGTTCCAGCTGGTAGAGGCCATGGGCATCGACGGTCAGCTCTTTCACCGCACCCTGCATGCGCGGCTCCAGGACCGGCACCGCGCGCTGGAGGCACAGATCATCGCGCTGCGCCCCCGGATCGAAGCGCGGTTGCAGGAAAAGGGCCTGCGCGACGTGGTCTATCGCTTCCTGCCGGAGCGCTACAATCCCACCCTGCCGCTGGCGGAAAACATGATGTTCGCCTTCCCGGTGCAACCGGTGCCCGCGACCCTTTTTACCGATCCCGATGGCCCCTTCCAGCGGGTGTTGCGCGCCGAGGGGCTGGAGGCGCAGACCCGCGAAATCTCGCTGGTGCTGCTGGATACCTTGCAGCGCACCTTTGGCCGGGGCGACACCTCCCACCCGCTGTTCCGCCGCCTTGGCCTGGATGAAGAGCTCTATGCGCAGATCACCCGCGCGGCGGATCGTCAGGCCGCAGGTCACCGGCTCAGCCGCGCAGAGGAAGCGCTGCTTTGCACCCTGCCGTTCCTGCTCACCGAAGAACAGATCGGCCCCGGCCTGCCGCGCGCCTATAAGGATCACATCCTGCGCATCCGGGCGCAGCGCGGCGATTTGCTGCTCTCGGACTGCGCCGGGGTCTTCCGCCGTCTGCGCGGCGAGGAATACGCCCGCAAGCTGACGGTGCTGGAAAACGCGCTCTTTGGCCGGATCTCCACCCATGCGGGGGCCAAGGCCCAGGCGGTGGAGGATGTGGTGGCCGATGTGATGGCCGACCACGACCTGAAGGCGCGGCTGGCGCTGATGATCTACGACCTGCCCACCGGCCTTGGCGGCGCCCTGCTGGAGCCGGTCTTCCGCGAGCGGGCCGCCTTTACCCGCGCGGCGATCAAACGGCCGGATATCCTGATCCTCGACCATGTGCTGGCCAGCCATGATTCCGACAGCCGCCTGAAAACCCGCACCCGGTTGCAGGCGCTGCTGCCCAAGACCACCATGATCCACCTGGAGGATCACTTCGAACATCCCAACCGCTATGACCTCTATCTGGAGCTGAAGGACGGGCGGCTGGACGGGCAGGCGGGCCCACCGGCCCCGCATCTGAATCCCGCCGCCGACAGCAGCGGCGATTTTGACCGCAAGCTGGCCGTGATCCGCGAGGTGGAGCTGTTTCGCCGCCTCGATCCGCGCCACCGCCGCCTCCTGGCCTTCTCCGCCTCCTGGGTGCGGGTGCCCACCGGCGCGGCGGTGTTTCGCGTCGGCGAAAGCGGCGATGCGGTCTACCTGTGCCTTTCGGGACAGGCGGAGCTGCGCTTTCCCGAGGATGGCAGCCACCTCGATATGATCGGCCCCGGTCGTCTGATCGGCGATCTGGCGGTGATCGTGGACGAACCGCGCCGGCTCGATCTCATCGCGGCGGAGGATTGCGTCTTTTTGCGCATCGGTGCCGAGGAATACCGCACCGTGATCGAAAGCGATATCTCGGTCGCCCTGCAACTGTTGCAAACGGTCTCCAGCCACCTCTCCAGCGCGGCGGTCGCCCTGCAAGAGGCCCGCGCCGGCCAGCCCCCGGTTGCGGTCGCCGATGATCGGCTGGGCGGCGATACCGCAGATCAGAAAATCCCCCCGCCTCATTGACTTTGCCCCGCCCCGCCCGCCATCTGCCCCAAGAGGAAGGCCGCGACCAATGAGCTATCGCCCCCACGAAACCCTGCTGCACGAGGCCCGCGAGCGGCCAGAGCTCTGGCGTTTTCTGCTCGGGGTGGTGCTGGTCCTCATGGTGTGGTTCGCGCTTGGCCTGCTGTCGGATCTGGTCTTTATCCCGGCGGTCCTGTCGCTGGCGGGCGGCGCGGATGTGCAGACGGGCACCGACCCGGCGGGCATGTCCCTGCGGCTGGGCAGCTTCTTCTATGCGATTCTCGCGGTCGGTTTGGTCTTGCAGAGCCTGCATGCCCGCAGCCTCGCCTCGCTGACCGGACCCGGGGCGCGACTGCTGCGCCAGGGCGGGCGGGTGCTGCGGGTGCAGCTCGTCCTGCTGGTGCTGGTGGCCCTGCTGCCGCCCTATGACATGGGCGCGCCACTGGTGCCGAACCTGCCATTCGCGCCATGGCTCGCGCTGCTGCCCCTGTCGCTCTTGCTGGTGCTGATCCAATGCAGCGCCGAGGAAATCCTGTTTCGCGGTTACCTGCAACAGGGGCTGGCGGCACGGTTCAAAAGCCCTCTGGTCTGGATCGGCATTCCCTCCGCATTGTTTGGGCTGGGCCACTACATGCCTGTAATGGCCGGTGAAAATGCCTGGCTGATTGTCGCCAGCAGCGCGCTCTACGGGGTGGTGCTGGCGGATCTGACCGCCCGTTCCGGCAGCCTTGGCCCGGCCATCGCAGTCCATTTCGCCAATAACATCTGGTCGCTGCTTGTGGTGGCCACCCCGACCGGGCTCAACGGTCTGGCGCTCTATCTGCATCCCTTTGCGATGTCAGAGGCCGCCCTGCGCCACTGGCTCTTGGTGGATCTGGTGATGATCCTGGTCTGCTGGCTCGCCGCGCGACTTGTGCTCAGGGTCTGATTGCAATTGACCGCAAGTCGCCTTATCTGAGGTGCCAACCGCCAACAGGCAGAGGCCAATAGATGAACTGGATCACCAACTACGTCCGCCCCAGGATCAACTCGATCTTTTCGCGCCGCGAAGTGCCCGAGAACCTGTGGAAGAAATGCGATGAATGCGGCACCATGCTGTTTCACCGCGAGTTGAGCGACAATCAGAACGTCTGCACCAACTGCGGCCACCACATGCATATCACGCCGCGCGCGCGCTTCGAGGCGCTGTTTGACGGCGGCATCTTCACCGAGGTCGCGGTGCCCGAACCGGTCGCCGATCCGCTGAAGTTCCGCGACCAGAAACGCTATCCCGACCGGCTGAAGGCAGCGCAGAAGCAGACCGCCGAGAAAGAAGCGATGCTGGTCGCCGTGGGCGAGATCGGTCGCACTCCCATCGTCGCCGCCGCGCAGGATTTCTCCTTCATGGGCGGGTCGATGTCGATGTATGTCGGCAATGCCATCATCGCCGCCGCCGAAGAAGCGGTGAAGCTGGGTCGCCCGCTGGTGCTGTTCTCCGCTGCCGGTGGTGCCCGCATGCAGGAAGGCATCCTTGCGCTGATGCAAATGCCGCGCACCACGATCGCCGTCGATATGCTGAAAGAGGCGGGGCTGCCTTATATCGTCGTGCTGACCCATCCGACCACCGGCGGCGTCACCGCCTCCTATGCGATGCTGGGGGACGTGCATATCTCCGAACCCAATGCGCTGATCTGCTTTGCCGGGCCGCGGGTGATCGAACAGACCATCCGCGAAAAACTGCCCGAGGGCTTCCAGCGCGCCGAATATCTTCTGGATCACGGCATGCTGGACCGGGTTGTCGCCCGCACCGAGATGCGCGACGAGCTGGTGACCATCATCCGCATGCTGATGAACCTGCCGCCGCAAATCCACGGCGAGCTGCCCGCGCCCGAGGAGGACGCCGCCGCGCAAATCGCCGCGCCGGTTGAAAGTGACGAAAACACACAAGAGGATGGCGCATCGGGCGAAGACAAGGCGTCCTGACCCGATCCATACTCATCTGACCATTGGGCCCATGCAGCTGGCCCGCGCCCGCCCCGCCCCATCGGGGCGGGCCTTTCTTGATCCAGCCCTCCGATACTGAGGCCACCGCCATGACCGAACAGACCTCCGACGCCATTCTCGCCCGCATGATGGCGCTGCACCCCAAGATCATCGACCTGACGCTGGACCGGGTCTGGCGCCTCTTGGCGGCGCTTGACAATCCGCAGGACCGGCTGCCGCCGGTGATCCATATCGCGGGCACCAATGGCAAGGGCTCCACCCAGGCAATGATCCGCGCCGGGCTGGAGGGCATGGGCAAAGCGGTGCACGCCTATACCTCGCCGCATCTGGCCCGCTTTCACGAACGCATTCGCTTGGCGGGTGATCTGATCACCGAGGCCCACCTGACCGAGGTGCTGGACGAATGCTACAGCGCCAATGGCGACGAAAGCATCACCTATTTCGAGATCACGACCGTGGCGGGGCTGCTGGCCTTTTCCCGGGTGCCTGCGGATTACACTCTGCTGGAGGTCGGCCTTGGCGGGCGGCTGGATGCAACCAATGTCATCACGCCCGAGGTCGCGGTGATCACGCCGATCTCCATCGACCACGAACAATTCCTTGGCGACACGCTGGCCAAGATCGCCACCGAAAAGGCGGGGATCATCAAACGCGGCGTGCCCGTGGTGGTCGGCCCGCAGCCCGAGGAGGCGATGGAGGTGATCGAAGCCACCGCCGCCCGCCTCGGCGCGCCGGTTCTGGCCTATGGGCAACACTGGCATGTATCCGAGGAACGCGGACGGCTGATCTATCAGGACGAGCGCGGGCTCCTTGATTTGCCGCTGCCGGTGCTGTTGGGCGCGCATCAGGTGCAGAACGCCGGCGCCGCGCTGGCGGTGCTGCGCCACCTCGGCGCGGATGAGGCCGCCTTTGATGCCGCGATGCAAAAGGCCGAATGGCCCGCCCGCATGCAGCGCCTTAAAACCGGCCCGCTGGTGGATCTGGCCGGCAAGGCCGAGCTCTGGCTGGATGGGGGCCATAACGCCGCCGCCGGCGTGGCGCTGGCCGATCTGCTGGCAAAACTGCCCAAACGCCCGACGCATCTGATCTGCGGCATGCTCAACACCAAGGATGTCAGCGGCTATATGCGCCCGCTTGCCGCCGTGGCCGAAAGCCTCACCGCCGTGTCGATCCCGGGCGAGGCCGCAACCCTCAGCGCCGAAGAAACCCGCGCCGCTGCCGCCTCCGTCGCGCTGGAGGCCCATGCCGCGCAGACCGTCACCGAGGCGCTGAGCGCAATCCTCGCCCGCGATCCCGATTGCCGGGTGCTGATCTGCGGCTCGCTCTACCTCGCCGGGGCCATCCTGCGCGAAAACGGCTGAGGGGGAGGGGGTGCTCCCGCCCGTTCCAATTGCATTGAAAATGCAATCGTCCCCGTTGGGCCCGGCGCCGCTGACGCGGCGCGGAACCGCCTGGGTCTTCTTCTAACGAAAAATATCCTGGGGTGAATTGGCCCCGGGACCGTCCCGCCGCATATCGCAAAGCGTGAAACCGGTGCCGAGGGTCCAGCGACAGGCGCCCGGGCCAAGAGGGGCAAAGCCCCTGCCCGCCGGGCGCCTAGTCGGAGGTTCCCCAGTTGCGATCCTGCATTTCCCGCAGCCGCGAGGCGGTGCGTTCAAATTCAAAGGCGCCGTCCCCTTCGACAAACAGAAACTCCGGCTCGGCGGCGGCGGAGCAGATCAGCCGCACCCCGGCCTCATAGAGCGCATCAATCAGCGTCACGAACCGTTTCGCCTCGTTGAAATTGCTGCGCCCCAGCTGGGGGATATTCTCCAGCACCAGCACTTTGACCGCATCGGCCAGCGCCAGATAATCGCCGGGTCCAAGCATCGCCCCGCAGAGATCATAGAAGGTCGCCCGCGCCACGCCGTTGCGATAGGCGGGCAGCACCACATCGCGCCCCTTGACCCGCAGCGTCAAAGGCGACGCCGCCCCGCCGGTCAGATCCTGCCAGATCGCCTCCATCTCGGCGCGGATTTCGGCACTCAGGGGCGTGAAATAGACCGGGTTGCCGGTCAGCCGATCCTGTCGGAAGTCGCGCGGGCTTGCCATCTCATGCACCTGCATCTTCTCCTTGATCAGCGCGATAAAGGGCAGGAACAGCTGACGGTTCAGGCCGTTCTTATAAAGATCATCCGGCACCCGGTTGGATGTGGTGACCACCGTCACACCGGCCTCGAACAGCGCCTCGAACAGGCGCCCGACGATCATCGCATCGGTGATATCGGTGATTTGCATCTCGTCAAAGGCCAGAAGCCGGACCGAGGCTGCAACGTCCTCGGCCACCGGCGCCAGCGCATCCTCGATGCCCTTTTTGCGGGCCTCATGCATCTTGGCATGGATTTCCTGCATGAAGGCATGGAAATGCACCCGCCGGCTGGGGATCTCCTCCAGGCTCTCGACAAAAAGATCCATCAGCATCGACTTGCCGCGACCAACGCCACCCCAGAGGTAAAGCCCCTTGACCTCTGGCCGCACCGCCTTGCGGAACAGGCCGCGTTTTACGGGTTCGGCCCGCAAGCCTTCGGTAATCCGGTCAAATTCGGGCAGGGTTGCCTCTTGCGCGGGATCGGGTTCCAATACCCCGGCCGCCACGCGGGCCTGATATAGCTCGGTCATATGCGTCATGCCAAAGGCTTAGCCCGTCGTTTCAAAGAAGAAAAGCCAGACAAGACCAGAGAGGGGCCGCGCGGGGCCCAAGCGGGATCGCGATGCCACTGTCACATCAATTTTGCTTAACCATGGGCGCAGAATTCCTGATTTGTGCCGGGGCGGGAATATCAGTATGGCTGTGACTCTGGCAAAGGAGAGCGCCTCATGACCCGCCAAGCCCCGCTGTTTACTCCCGTCCTCTTGGTCGGGAGTTTGATTATCATGGTCAGCTTCGCTGTGCGGGCGTCCTTTGGTGTGTTCCAGATCCCGATCGCCGAGGATTTTGGCTGGCTGCGCAGCGAGTTCTCGCTGGCGATCGCCATTCAGAACCTGGCCTGGGGCATCGGTCAGCCGATCTTTGGCGCCCTTGCCGAGAAGATCGGCGACCGCAAGGCGATCATTCTGGGCGCAGTGATCTATGCCGCCGGTCTGGTGCTGAGCGCCGGCGCCACCACGCCAGCCACCATGCAGGCCTATGAATGGCTGGTGGGCTTTGGCGTTGCGGGCACCGGCTTTGGCGTGGTGCTGGCGGTGGTCGGACGGGCCAGCTCTAATGAGAACCGCTCCATGTCGCTGGCGATCGTGACTGCCGCCGGATCGGCGGGGCAGATCGTGGGTGCGCCCACGGCGGAATATCTCCTCAGCCTGATGAGCTGGCAATCGGTGTTCCTGGTCTTTGCAGTGCTGGTGCTGGCGCTGATCCTGTCGCTGCCGCTGATGCGCGCCCCGGCGCCCGCCAGCAAGGCCGAACTCGAAGAGAGCCTCGGCGGGATCCTGAAAAAAGCCTTTCGCGATCCGTCTTACACGCTGATCTTTCTGGGCTTTTTCAGCTGCGGCTATCAGCTCGCCTTTGTCACCGCGCATTTTCCTGCCCTGGTGACCGAGATGTGCGGCCCGATCATGCCGGGCGGCGTGCTGCATGGCATTGGCATCACCACCACCTCGGCGCTGGGGGCGGTGTCGATCGCGCTGATCGGGGTGGCCAATGTGGGCGGCACCCTGCTCGCCGGTTGGGCGGGCAAGCATTATTCCAAGAAATACCTGCTGGCCGGGATCTACGCCGCGCGCACCCTGGTGGCGGGGATGTTTATCCTGCTGCCGATCACACCGCTGACGGTGATCCTGTTTTCCATCGGCATGGGGTCGCTCTGGCTGGCCACGGTGCCGCTGACCTCTGGTCTGGTGGCGCATATCTACGGGCTGCGCTACATGGGCACGCTCTATGGGATCGTCTTCCTCAGCCACCAGATCGGCGGCTTCCTCGGCGTATGGCTGGGCGGGCGCATGTATGACATCTATGGCGACTACACCATGGTCTGGTGGATCGGGGTCGGCGTTGGCGCCTTCAGCGCGATTGTCCACCTGCCGGTTCGCGAACGCCCCCTGGGCGAGCAGATCGCAGCCTGAACCACAGAGCCTGAACCAAAAAGCCAGAGCCCGCAGCCGCTGCGGGCCTCCTGCCTTAGTAGAGACCAAGCCGCAGGTTTTCGGCGATAATGCGGGCGATTTCCGTGGGGTGGGTAAAAAGCACCCCATGGTCGGCCCCCTCGATCACATCCTGTTTGGCCGAGCGGTTCACCTCGGCCAGATGGCCGATCACCTGGCGCGGAATGAACTGATCCGCTCCGGCCCAGATCGCCAGAACCGGCAGGCCCTGCTGGTTGAACAATCGCTGATCCTCGTCATTCAGCGTCCGCAGGATGCCACGTATCGCCGCCAGATAGGACGGGAAAAAGCCGCGCCGCTGCAATTGCGCCCGCTGCGCCCGGGCAATATCCTCCGGGATTTTCGGATCGGCCAGCGCGGCGCGCATGTAGCGACGGACCGCGATGTGATAATGCAGCCGAAGGATCACATCAAAGGCCCCGTTGCGCTGTTCCAGAAAACGGGCCATCTGCGATTTCGGGTGATGCATCCCCATCGTCGCAATCAGGGTCAACTGGCGTACCCGGGGCAGATGCTCGGCGGCAAAGGAGCTGGCGATCGAACCTCCGGCGGAATAGCCGATCAGGGTGAAATCCTCGACAATGCCCTCATGGGCCAGAAGCTCTTGCAATTGCTGATGGAAAAAGGCGCGATCCTGCGGTCCCGGCACATAATCGGAATAGCCCCGGCCATAGATATCATAGAGCAGCACCCGATAGCCCATCTCGGTCAGCTCCTGCGCCAGCGGCAGAAATCCTTCGGAGGGGGTGGAAACGCCGTGGATGCAGACCGCCACCGGGCCCCGTGCCGGTCCGATCCAGCGATAATGGGTCAGCCCGGCAGAGAGTTCGGCAAAATCACCGGGCGCATCGCGCCGCAGCGCCTCGGTGATCGGTTTGCGCAGCTTTTCCCGCAACAGCGGCGTCAGCAGCAAGCCGAGGATCAGCGCAGCAATCGCCAGCAGCCAGATCATGGAACTTCGGTCCAAAGGTCGAGGATATGGCGGCTGGTCATCAGGTCCAGATGCGCGCCGCCGCCATTCTTGAACAGGGTGATCGCCAGCGGATCATAGGCGGCAAAGCGATCCAGCGTATAGAAATCCGCCCGCACATCCGCGCGGGTCAGCACGCCGGCGGCCAGCGGAATCTTGAACTCGCCGATATGGTCCAGCGTGGTGTCAAAACTGTCGCAATAGATCTGCGCCTGCGCCAGAGCGCTGTCATCTGCCTCGCGCATGTCGGGGCGATAGGCGCCGATCAGGTTGAGATGCTGCCCCGGGCGCAGCCAGTCGCCCCGGATCACCGGCTCACTGGACATGGTGCAGGTCAGGATGATGTCGGCCGCGCCCACCGCCTCTGGCAGCTTCGGCGCGACGCAGGTGCCGGGATAGGCGGCGGCGAGCGCCTCGGCCTTGGCAAGGGTGCGATTCCAGAGCCGGATCTGCGCCCTGGGATAGGCGGCCGAGAAGGCCTCGATCAGGCTGGCGGCCACGGTGCCCGCGCCGACAATCAGGATCTCGCGGCTCTCCGGGTTGGCCAGTCGGAGCGCGCCGAGCAGCGAATCCCCGGCGGTCTTCCATTTGGTCACCAGATGAAAATCCACCAAAGCCTCCAGCTGGCCGGTGGCATCGTCAAACAGGGTCACGCTGCCGTTGACACCGGGCAGGCCGCGCCCGGCATTGCCGGGAAAGATCGTCGCGCTCTTGACCGCAAGGCCGAGCCCGTCAATCCAGGCCGAGCGCGACAGCAGCGTGTCCTCGCCCCGATACAGGAAGGTATCGCCAACCTCGGCCTTGGGGTGGCGGTGGCCCTCTGCCAGCGCTTCGGTCAGCGCAAGCCAGTCCAGCAGCGCCTCGCCTGCGTCAAAACCGATCTGGATCAAGCTCATGCGGCCTCCTGTTCTGTCAGCAGCCCCTCCGCCACCAGCCGCGCGGCAAAGGTCTCGGGACGGTCAAACAAATGGGTGTTCCAGCCGCGAATGGCTGCGGCGGCGGTGTTTTCGGGCCGGTCATCGGTGAACAGGAGCTCCTCCGGGCGATGGCCGGTGGCCGCCTCAAGGTGGGCGTAGATGTCCGGTTCGGGCTTGATGCAGCGCAGCTGCGCCGAAACAAAGGCCTGATCGAATTCGCGCAGCACCGGATAGGCGGTCTGGGCGATGACAAAGGTCTCGGCCCCGAAATTGGTCAGCGCATAGACCGGGGTGCCCCTGGCGCGTAGGGCGCGCAGCAGCCGGGCGGAATGCGGAATGTCGGGGCTGGCCATTTCGATCCAGCTGTCGTGCCAGTGGCGGATCTCATCTGCCCAGTCCGGGTGCCGTTCGGCCAGCGCATAGATCGATTCGCGCATCGGATGGCCGCGATCCACGTCGAGATTGGTGCCATGCAGATCGACCTCCTCAAACAGCGCCTTGCGCCGCTCCGGGCCGATCAACCGGTCGTAGAAACGCTCCGGCTCCCACTCGATGAGAACACGTCCGATATCAAAAACGACGGCGGTGATGGACATGAATAGGGCCTTTCTAGCCGGAGGAGCGGGGGCGCGGTCGCGGTGGCGGCCCCGGGGTGCGGGTTTCACGCCAGACTGAAACAAGACCGGCGCCGATAATCAAGGCCGAGCCGAGCCAAACCGTGGGGCCGGGCCATTCGGCAAACACCAAAACGCCCCAAATGACAGCCATCGGCATGGCGATATATTCAAAGGGGGCCACCAGCCCCGCCTCGCAGAGCCGATAGGCCTGGCCAACCAGATAGCCACCAATGGCGCCCGCCACCCCGGCGAGCGCAAAGAGCAGCCATTCGCTGCCCTGCGGCCAGGCCCAGGGTTTCAGAACCACATCCGCAAGGGCGCTGCCGGTGGCCCATTTTCCATGGCCAAACAGCAGCCCGGCAAGGGCGCTGATCACCAGAAACCCGAAGGTGGGATAGAAGGACAGCGTCGCCGCCTTGTCGGTGCCGCCCGCGCGCCGGGTCAGCACATGCAGCGTGGCATAGCCGCAGGCGCCCAGCACCGGCAGGATCGCATAGGGCTGAAAGGCCGCCGCGCCGGGTTTCACGATCACCAATATCCCCAGAAATCCAACCGCCACCGCACCCCAGCGCCAGGGTCCCACGCGCTCTTTGAGGATTATCACCGACAGGATGGTAACGATGAGCGGCGTGGCAAAGCCAACCGCGACGGCCTCGGCCAGCGGCAGCACCGCCAGGCCGCTGAAGAAGCAGATATTGGCCAGGGCTACGGCGGTGATACGCATCAGATGCAGCCGGATATTTTGGGTGCGCAGAATGGAGAAG
>NZ_JAATOX010000100.1 GCF_011806385.1 Phaeobacter sp. HF9A
CCCCGGCGATGCGCGAAGCGCAGCGCAAACCCTCATCCGGGGCCTGTGGTCCTAGGTCACGCCCCGACGTTTACATAAAAACAGCCCCGCCGATCCCGGCAGGGCTGCATCTCGGATCAGGATGTCTGCGCTTGCTCAGAGCTGCGACATGACCTCGTCGGAAGCTTCAAAGTTGGTGGTGACGCGCTGCACGTCATCATCATCTTCCAGCGCATCCACCAGCCGCATCAGCTTTTGCATGTTCCGCCTCCAGCGCGGTGGCGACCTCGTTCAGCTCGGTGTCGGCACAATAGCTGGAGTGGCCCTCCTCAGAGCTTTCCACATCCTCGGCGCCGGCCTCGATCGCTGCCATCATCACCGTATCCGCATCACCCACGGACGCCGGATAGGTCACCTCGCCCTTGCGTTCGAACATAAACCCGACAGACCCCGTCTCGCCCAGGTTGCCGCCGTTCTTGGAGAAGGTCGAGCGCACGTTGGAGGCGGTGCGGTTCTTGTTGTCGGTCATGGTTTCCACGATCACCGCCACGCCATTGGGGCCATAGCCCTCGTAGCGGATCTCGTCATAGTTTTCGGCATCACCGCCGGTGGCCTTCTTGATGGCGCGGTCGATCACGTCCTTGGGCACAGAGTTCGACTTGGCTTCCTTCACCGCGAGACGCAGGCGCGGGTTCTTCTCGGGATCGGGGTCGCCCATCTTGGCGGCGACGGTGATCTCCTTGGAGAGTTTGGAGAAGAGTTTGGACCGCGCAGCATCCTGGCGACCTTTGCGGTGCTGGATGTTCGCCCATTTTGAATGGCCTGCCATGGTGCATCCTTGATTTATTGAATTCAGAAACTGGCGCTCATATAGCCCCGCAAGACCCAGGCTTTCAAGCGCTCATGCCCGGTGCAGGCGGTTTGCTCGGGCCTGCGGCAGGGATTTTGCGAGGCTCTGCCTCGCGCTCCGAGGTATTTGGGGCAAGGTGAAATCGCTGTGGCGCGCGATTTCCCGGTTGCGGGGGCGGTCAGTTTTATGGGAGCCATGGCGCCAGAACCTGCCGAGGGATCCCGATGACGCTGGACCAAAGCCTGTTGTTTGCGCTGTTTGGCGCCGTATTTGCCCTGCTGCTCTGGGGGCGCTTTCGCTACGATCTGGTGGCCTTTGGCGCGCTGATGGTCGCCGTGGTCTTGGGGGTGGTGCAGACCAAGGACGCGTTTTCCGGCTTCGGCCATCCGGCGACGCTGGTGGTGGCGCTGGTGTTGATTGTCTCTGCCGGGCTGGTGAAATCCGGCGCGGTGCATCTGATCACCCGCACGCTGGTGGATCAAAGCCGCGCGCTGGGGCTGCATATCGCCCTGATGGGCAGCGTCGGCGCGGTGCTCTCGGCCTTTATGAACAATGTGGCCGCGCTGGCGCTGCTGATGCCGGTGGATATCCAGACCGCGCGCAAGGCCGGGCGCGCGCCGGGCAAGAGCCTGATGCCCCTGTCCTTTGCCACCATTCTGGGCGGCATGGTGACGCTGATCGGCACGCCGCCCAATATCATCATTGCCAGCATTCGCCATGACACGCTGGGCGAACCCTTTCGGATGTTTGACTTCGCCCCTGTCGGGCTGGTCGCGGCGGCGGCGGGGCTTGCCTTTGTGGCGCTTTTCGGCTGGCGGCTGATCCCGGATCGCAGCGGGGCGGCCGGGGCCAGTGACCGTCAGCTGGCGCCCTATATTGCCGAGCTGACCGTGCCGGAGGGCTCGGAGCTGCTTGGACAGCGTCTGGGCAGTCTGGAGAGCGAGGCGGAAAAGGCGGATGTGGCGATCCTCGGCCTGATCCGCGGCGGCAAACGGCGCTACGGGCGGGCCTCGGGGGCGCTGTTGCAGGCGGGCGATACCATTGTGCTGGAGGCCACGCCCGAAGCGCTGGATGAATTTCGCGCAGCGCTGCATCTCGATTTTTCCGACGCCGCGCGCGAAGAGAAGCTGAAGGCCGCAGGTGACGGGCTGGAGCTTGTCGAGGTCGTGGTCACCGATTCCGCTCGCATTGCGGGGCGCAGTGCGCAGGGCGTCGGGCTGGCCTGGCGGCAAAGCGCGGTGCTGCTGGGCATCGCGCGCCAGGGCCAGCGCATGCAGCGACACATCCGCCAGACCGAAGTGGTGCCGGGCGATATCCTCTTGCTGCTGTGCCCGCGGGATCGCGGCAATGAGGTGGCCGATTGGCTGGGCTGCCTGCCGCTGGCGGCGCGCGGGCTTTCGGTCACCGCCAATGACAAGACCTGGTGGGCGATTGGCCTGTTTGCCGCTGCCGTGCTGGCGGCCTCGGTCGGGTTACTATACCTGCCGGTGGCGCTGGGGCTGGTGGCGGTGGGCTATGTGCTCCTGAAGATCCTGCCGGTCACCGAGCTCTACGACCATGTGGAATGGCCAGTGGTGGTGCTTCTGGGCTCGATGATCCCGCTGGGACAGGCGTTGGAGCAATCAGGCGGCACCGAGCTTCTGGCGCATGCGCTGGTGGGGCTGACGCAGGGGTTGCCCGCCTGGGCGATCCTGACGGTGTTGATGGTGGTGACGATGACGCTGTCGGATGTGTTGAACAACACCGCCACCGCAATTGTTGCGGCGCCGGTCGGGATTTCCATGGCCAAGGCGCTGGATGTCTCTGCCGATCCGTTCTTGATGGCGGTGGCGGTGGCGGCCTCGGCGGCCTTCCTGACCCCCATCGGCCATAAGAACAACACGCTGGTGCTGGGCCCCGGGGGCTATCGCTTTGGCGATTACTGGCGGATGGGGCTACCGCTGGAGATCCTGGTGGTTGCGGTGTCGGTGCCGGCAATCCTGCTGTTCTGGCCCTTGTGAGGCCAGAACAAACGCGTCAGCCCTTGGTGTCGACCAGCGCCTCGCCGCCCTCGTCCTGGTGGTGATAGCGCAGCAGCGATGTGCCCTGCGCGTCCAGAAGGATCAACGCCTGCGGTTCCAGCTCAAAGCTGCGCACCTTTGCCAGGAGCGACAGCACTGTCTCCTCCTGCGCTGCCAGCCCTTCCGGGCAGGCCATCATGGTGCCGGCCAGCTTGTCGGGAAAGCGGATATGGTCGCCCTCGATCCGGGCGGTGCCGTGAAAGCGGTTGCAGCCAGCGCTGGTGGTAAAATCGCCATCCTCGCTGAACCGCAGATCCGATGTTTCACGCCCCTCAAGCGGCGGCGCGCCGTTGATATCGGCAAGGGTCCACTCGGTTCCGCTGAGCGGTACGGTCAAGGGTTCGGTGGCACGGGTCTGCACGCCGATAACAATGGCGGAGGCGGCGACCATGATCGCGGCGATAAAACTTCTACGGGTTGTCAACATGGGTCCTGTCCCAGCCTGATGCTGCACTTCAGATCTTTAGGTGGGCATCATAGGGATGAACAACAAGTCAACGCACCGCAGCAAGTCGCCCAATGGGCGAAAACACGCGCATGTGGGCGGCGAGGTCTGCGGCGCTAAAGCGGCCAGAAATAGGGGATCACCGCCGAGGCCAGCAGCCCCATGCTCAGATTCAGCGGGATTCCCACGCGCAGGAAATCCGAGAACTTGTAGCCGCCCGGCCCGTAGACAAGCATATTGGTCTGATAGCCGATCGGCGTCGCAAAGGAGGCCGAAGCCGCAATCATCACCGCCACCACCAGCGGTCTGGGGTCCAGCCCCATCGCCTGCGCCAGCCCGACCGCGATGGGGGTCACCACCACCGCAACCGCGTTGTTCGAGACCAGCTCGGTCAGCACCGAGGTCAGCAGATAGACAGCCCAGATCAGCAAGAAGGGTGGCAGGTCCATCAGATACGGCGCGAACACATCGACGATCATCTGCACCGCGCCGGAACTTTGCAGCGCCGCGCCGATCGCCAGCATCGAGAAAATCAGCGCCAGCAGCCGCCCATCAACGAAGGAGAACGCCTCATCCGCGTCGATACAGCGGGTGGCCAGAACCACCGCCACCGCCACGATCGACAGCAGGAAGATCGGCGCCAGCCCGAAGGCCGCGCCAATCACGATGCCGATCATGGCGATCATGGCCACCGGCGCGTGGCTGCGGCGATAGGCGCGCTGCGCCGGTTGCGAGACCTCGGCCATATCCATGTCGATCGCCAGCCGCTGGATGTCCTCCGGCGCACCCTCCAGGAGCAGCGTATCGCCGACCCGCACCACCAGATCATCCAGCTGCACGCCGATGTTCTGATTGCGCCGATGCACCGCCAGCACATAAACACCGTAGCGCCGCCGCAGACGCATGGCACCGAGGCTGCGGCCCACCATGCGGCAGCCCGGGGTGATCAGCACCTCGACGGTTTTGGTCTCCACTGCCGAGACCTGATCGACGCGCTTCAGCTCCTTGTTGCTTTGCAGGCTCAGAAGCTCTGTCATCTTGGTGCGCAACACCACCCGGTCGCCGACCTGGAGCATAACCCCTTGCAGGTTGCGCCGCAGCGATTGGTCGCCCCGGATCACGTCGATCAGCCGCACGCCCTGGCGCTTGAACAGCTGCACGCCGGTGACCTCGCGGCCGATGAGGTTGCTCTCCGGCGGGATCACCGCTTCGGTAAAGAACTTCATGGTGGAGCGATCCGACAACAGCGAGGCCATATTGTCGCGCTCCGGCAGCAGGCGCGGCGCGATGAAGCGCAGGTAGATGATGCCCCAGACCACCAGGATCGCGCCCAGCGGCGTGACCTCGAAGATGGTGAAGGGGCGCAGCCCCTGCGCGCGGGCGACCCCATCCACAAGCAGGTTGGTGGAGGTGCCGATCAGGGTCAGCGTGCCGCCGAGGATCGCCGCATAAGACAGCGGAATCAGCATCTTGGAGGCAGATGTGTTCATCGTGCGAGAGATCTGGATGAACACCGGGATCATCACCACCACCACCGGCGTATTGGACACAAAGGCCGAGGCCACCACCACAAATCCGATCAGCAGCGCGATCGCCAGCTTCGGGCTGACCTCCGCCTTCTTGCGGGCCAGCGCCGTAAAGGCATTAAGCGCGCCAGTGCGCACCAGCGCGCCCATGATCAGGAACATGGCGGCAATCGTCCAGGGGGCCGGATTGGCCAGCACCGGCAGCGCCTCCTGATAGGGCAGCACCCCGGTGATCAGCATCGCCGCGACGCCGCAAATCGCGACCACCTCGGTCGGATAGCTTTCACGCAGGAAGGCCACGAACATGGCCAGCACGATCAACAGCGCAACGATAGCCCCTGTGGTGTCACCCGTCTGAAAGAGAAACATGCCGATCCAATATGCCACGGTTGCGCGCGCCTCTTGTTGGGCGGCGCTTCAGCCGACGCACAGTTTCCCCGATCTGTCGCGCCGCAGCAAGCATTTAGGCTGGGGACCTGTTGAAATGAATCAAAGCAATGCGACCGGTGGCGCTCCCGCCCGGCCCAACGGGAGGATGGCTTTTGTCAAAAAGCAGGACGACGGGCGGGAGCACCCCCCTCCTGCGTCAGATCTACGAGGCAGCGACCGGGCCGCATTGTTGCAGCCGCCCGCCCTGTCGCACCATCTCCACCCGCTTGGCGACACCGGTGCGGTCATCGGTCTCGATATAGACGCCGGAGAGGGTCGCCTCTCCCGTGGCCGGGGTATAGCGCCCCTTTGCCATGCCGGTCAGGAAGCGGCGCATCGGTTCGGCCTTGTCCATGCCAATGACCGAGTTGTAATCGCCGCACATGCCCGCATCCGACAGATAGGCGGTGCCGCCCTCCAGGATCTGCGCATCGCCCGTTGGCACATGGGTATGGGTGCCCACCACCAGCGAGGCCTTGCCATTGCAGAAATGCCCCATGGCCATCTTCTCGGAGGTGGCCTCGCAATGCATATCGACAATGATCGCCTGCGCCAGCCCGCCGCGCGGGTGCGATTTCAGCACCGCCTCGACTGCGCCGAAGGGATCATCAAACGGGCGTTTCATAAAGACCTGGCCCAGCGCTTGCAGCACCAGCACCTTTTGCCCGCCGCGCGCCGTAAACAGCCGATGGCCCCGCCCCGGCGCGCCCTTGGCAAAGTTCAGCGGCCGCACCAGTCGGCTGTCCTGCTCGATATATTGCAGCATGTCCTTTTGATCAAAGGCATGATCGCCCAGCGTGACGCAATCGGCGCCCGCCTCAAACAGGATCTTGGCGTGATCGCCGGACAGCCCCATGCCGTTGGAGGCGTTTTCGCCATTCACCACGACAAAATCCAGCCGCCAGTCTTCACGCAGACGCGGCAGGGTCTCGGATATCGCCGCACGTCCCGCGCGGCCCATCACATCACCTAGAAACAGAATTCGCATGCCGCCCCGAATAGGCCCTGTCGTGTCGCGCCACAAGGGAGAATAACCGCGCCTGCCACAAGCCACAGCCAGCCCGGCCATTTTCCCCGCATGTCCGCAGCGCCAGAATGCCGCCGCCTCAGCGCTTCAGATCCAGCACCCGGCTCTCGGTGACGATCATATCGAGCGGCTGGTCGGTGGGCTCCAGCGGCAGCTCTTCGGCCTCTTGCGCGTCAAAGGCAAAGCCGATGGCCAGGGTGGCGCGACGGCTGCGCAGCCGTTCCAGCGTGCGGTCATAAAAGCCGCCGCCATAGCCCAGCCGCCCGCCGCGTGCATCAAAGCCCACCAGCGGCACAATGAGGATTTCGGGATCGAAATAATCGTCCACCTCGGGCACTTTGGCGCCAAAGGGGCCCTCGCGCAGGGCACCACCCGGCTGCCAGCGACTGAACTCCAGCGGCAGGCCCGCGCCCTGAATGACCGGCACGCCAACGGGGCCATGGGCTGCCGCCTCGGCCATCACTGCCACCGGGTCGATTTCGGTGCGGATCGGCATATAGCCGGCCAGCGGCACGCCGCGATAGCCGGCGAGCACCTCGGCCAGATGGCCCGCCGCGCCCGGAGCCTGCGTGTCAAACGCCTGCTTGCGGCGCGCAAAGGCCGCCTTGCGGGCGGCTGCCTTGATCTCTGCCAGGTCTGTTTCTGCCTTCGCCATGCCGCGTATCCTCTTGCTCCTGCGTCACAATGTCAGAGCAATATCGCCCCGGCCAGCCCCAGAAAGGCGAAGAACCCCACCACATCCGTCACCGTCGTCACAAAGGCCCCCGAGGCCAGCGCCGGGTCCACTCCGATACGGTCGAGAATAACCGGGATCACGGTTCCGGCGAGCCCGGCGACGACCAGGTTGATCACCATTGCGGCACCGATCACCACGCCCAGCATCGGTGTGCCGAACCAGACCACGCCGATCACCCCCATGGCGACAGCAAAGATCGCGCCATTGATCAGCCCCACCAGCACCTCGCGCCGGATCACCCGCCAGACGTTGGAGCCGGTGAGGTCGCGGGTTGCCAGCGCCCGCACCGCCACCGTCAGCGATTGCGTCCCCGCATTGCCGCCCATCGAGGCGACAATCGGCATCAAGACCGCCAGCGCCACAAACTGCGCAATGGTGGCTTCGAACTGGGCAATCACCAGCGAGGCAAAGATCGCGGTCACCAGGTTGACCGCCAGCCAGGGAAAGCGCTGTTTGGTCGTCTCTGTCACATTGTCCGAGAGGCTGCCCTCGCCGACCCCGGCAAGGCGCAGGATGTCTTCTTCGTGTTCCTCGTCCAGCACGATCATGGCGTCGTCGATGGTGATCACCCCGACCAGCCGCCCGTCCTCGTCCACCACCGGCGAGGAAATCAGGTGGTACTGGTTGAAGGCATAGGCGACATCTTCCTCGTCCTGCCCGGCGGGAATGATCTGGAAGGTCTCTTCCATGATCTCCATCAGCGGCCTTGTGCGGCGCGCGCTCATCAGCCGGCCCAGCGTGACCTGACCGATGGGATGCAGGCGCGGATCCACCACCACGATGTGATAGAATTGCTCCGGCAGCTCCTCGGCCTCGCGCATGTGGTCGATGGCCTGGCCGACCGTCCAATGTTCCGGCGCGGTCACCACCTCGCGCTGCATCAAGCGGCCGGCGGAGCTTTCGGGATAGGCCAGCGATTGTTCCACCGCGGCGCGGTCGCTGTCTTCCAGGGCGCCCAGGATGGCCTCTTGCTGGGGCTCTTCGAGGTCTTCCAGCAGGTCAACCACATCGTCGCTGTCCAGCTCCCGCACCGCATCGGCCAGAACCTGCGGGTTCAGGGCGGCGATGACCTCCTCGCGGATGGATTCATCCAGTTCCGACAGGATGTCGCCGTCGAACTCGCGCCCATAGAGGCGAATCAGCCGGCCCCGGTCAAACGCGTTAACCTGTTCCAGAAGGTCGGCGATATCCGCCGGGTGCAGCGGCTCCATCAGCGCGACCAGCGTGTCGCGCTCATCGCGCTCCAGCGCAAAGAGAATCTGCGCAACCAGCTTTCGATCAAGCTCGTAAGCGTCGGGGGCGTCGTCAGAGGCCGCGGCTTCGATCTCGGGGGTGTTTTCGCCTGTGGTCATCCGCAGCCCTCCGGTTTTTCTGAACTTATATGTGTAAAAGAAGCCGACAGGGGAAAACAACGCCCCGACAGCAATTTACCCTCGCGCTCCTGACGCCTATCCTGTGCCCGCATGATTTGACAACAGGTGCGACGCTTTAATGGAACAAGATCTCATACTCACCGGCCGGGTGCTGTCTTTTGCAGCCTCGCCCTTTGCCGTTTCCTCGCCCGAGGCCGCGGTGGAGCAGCATGAGGCCCTGGGGCTGCGGGGCGGCAAGATCATCGCGCTTGGCAGCAAGGCGGCGCTGGTGAAGGCGCTGCCCGGCGCGCAGATCGTCGATCATGGCGAGCGGGTGATTCTGCCCGGCTTTGTCGATTCGCATGTGCATTATCCGCAGACCGCGATGATCGCGAGCTGGGGTAAGCGGCTGATTGACTGGCTCAACACCTATACCTTCCCCGAGGAAATGCGCTTTGGCGATGCTGCCTATGCGGCCAGGATCGCGGCGCGCTATCTGGATCTGACCACCGCCTGTGGCACCACCACCGTGGCGAGCTATTGCACCATCCACCCCGAGAGCGCCGAGGCGCTGTTCACCGAGGCACAGGCGCGCGGGCAGCGGCTGGTGGCAGGCAAGACCTGCATGGACCGCAACGCCCCCGAGGGGCTGCGCGACAGCGCCCAAAGCGCCTATGACGACAGCGCCGCGCTGATTGCCCGCTGGCATGGGGTGGATCGGCTGTCCTATGCGATCACGCCGCGGTTTTCGCCCACCTCCACACCGGAACAGCTGGAGGCCCTGGGCGCGCTTTGGGCCGCCAACCCCGATTGCCTGATGCAGACCCACCTGAGCGAACAGCTGGACGAGATCGAATGGGTGCGCGGCCTCTTTCCCGAGGCGCGGGATTATCTGGATACCTACGAGCGCTATGGGCTGCTGGGCAAAGGCGCGGTGTTTGGCCATGCCATCCACCTGGAGCAACGCGAGAAGGATCGCCTGCGCGAGGTCGGCGCGAGCCTGATCCATTGCCCGACCTCCAACACATTTATCGGCTCTGGCCTCTTTGACATGGGGGGGCTGATGGCGGCAGGGCACCGGATCGGGCTGGCCACGGATACCGGCGGCGGGTCGAGTTTTTCGATGCTGCGCACCATGGCGGCAGCCTATGAGGTGTCGCAGCTGCGCGGCCTGCCACTGCATGCAACGCAGCTGTTGTGGCTGGCCACCCAGGGCTCTGCCGCTGCGCTGCGGCTGGAAGATAAGATCGGCAATCTGGCGGTCGGAATGGAGGCGGATCTGGTGGTGCTGGATCTGGCCTCGACACCCGCCATCGCCCAGCGCGCCGCCGAGGCGCGTGATCTTTGGGATGCGGTGTTTCCCACCCTGATGATGGGCGACGACCGCGCCATCGCCGAGGTGCGCATCGCGGGTCGCAAGGTTGTGTGAGGGGGCGCTGCCCCCTCGGCGCCGGGGCGCCTCTCCCCCGGGATATTTGGGAAAAAGATGAAGGCATCACTCTTGATTGACCCATCAATCTGAGATCGAGCATTTTGGACAGATACATGAAATTTCTTGCGATTTCGGGCAGTGCGCGCATGGCCTCGACCAATACGGCGCTGTTGCGCGCGGTGGCGCAGATGGCGCCGCAGGGCATGCAGATCGAGGTGTTTGACGGGCTGGCGCGGCTGCCGGTGTTTTCGCCGGATCTGGAGGCCGCGCCGCTGCCACAGATGGTGCAGGGGTTTGCCGATCAGATCGCGCAAAGCGACGGGCTGATCATCGCCAGCCCAGAGTATGTGCGCGCGATTCCCGGCGGGTTGAAAAACGCCATCGACTGGCTGGTGTCGCGCCCAGAGATTATCGGCAAGCCGGTCGCGCTGATCCATGGCTCGCACCGGGGCGACGACATGCTGGCGCAACTGCGGCTGGTGCTGTCGACGGTGAGCGAGCGCTTTGCGCCCGAGCCGTTCCTGCGCTTTGACGTGCTCAAGCACAGCCCCGAGGAGATCGCCGCGCTGTTGCAACAGCCCGAGGCCCGCCAGAAGGTTGAGCGGTTCCTGAGTGAGTTCGCCGGGCGTTGCCGCGCCGGGCTGGTCTGAGGCGGCTCAGTCGCCGTTTGCCAGGGCGCGGGTCATGTCACCATGCCGCCGGATCAGCGCGGGCAGGTCCAATGTGGTGAGCCTGCCGTCCTGGACCAGATGCCGCCCCTCGACAAAGAGATCGCGCACCTGTCTGGGGCCAGCAAGCACCAGCGCCGCCGGGTCCCAACTGCCGCTGGAGGCCAGCCCGGAGACATCCCAAATCGCGATATCGGCGCGCTTGCCCACCGCGAGGCGGCCGCAATCTGGGCGGCCCAGCACATCGGCGCCGCCGCGGGTGGCAATCTCCAGCGCCTCATAGGCGGACATCGCATCGGCGCCCAGGCTGACCCGCTGCAACAGCATGGCCTGACGGGCCTCATCCCAGAGATTGGCCATGTCGTTGCTGGCGGAGCCATCAACCCCGAGCCCCACCTTGACCCCGGCGTCCCGCATCTGGCGCAGGGGTGCGATGCCACTGCCGAGGCGGCAGTTGGAACAGGGGCAATGGGCGACGCCCGTGCGGGTTTTGGCAAAGAGGTCAATCTCTTGCGCGTCAAGCTTCACGCAATGGGCATGCCAGACGTCATCGCCGGTCCAGCCGAGATCTTCGGCATATTGCCCGGGGCGGCAGCCAAACTGCGCCTCGCTATAGGCGATATCCTCGTCGTTTTCGGCCAGATGGGTATGCAGCATCACCCCCTTGTCGCGCGCCAGAAGAGCAGTGTCGCGCATCAACTCCCGGCTCACGGAAAAGGGCGAACAGGGCGCGAGGCCCACCCGGCACATGGCGCCCTCGCCCGCGTCGTGGAAGCGATCCACCACCCGGATCATATCGTCGAGAATGGCGGGCTCGGATTCGACCAGACTGTCAGGCGGCAGCCCGCCCGCGCTTTCGCCGATGCTCATGGCGCCACGGGTGGGATGAAACCGCAGGCCGATCTCTGCCGCCGCATGGATGGTGTCCTCCAGCCGCGCGCCATTGGGATAGAGATAGAGGTGATCGGAACTGAGGCTGCACCCCGAGAGCGCCAGCTCGGCCAGCCCCAGCTGGGTGGAGACATGCAGATGCTCCGGCCCCATGCGCGCCCAGATCGGATAGAGCCGTTGCAGCCAGCCAAACAGCAGCGCGTCCTGCCCGCCTGGCACCGCGCGGGTGAGGTTCTGATAGAGGTGGTGATGCGTGTTCACGAGGCCCGGCGTCACCACGGTGCCGCTTGCATCCATCACCTCTTCGCCGCTGTGCGGATCAGCGCGCAGACCGGGGCCGATCTCGGTGATCACGCCATCGCGCAGACGGATATCCGCAGCGCGCAGGATCTGGCGGCTCTGGTCCATTGTCAGGATGACATCGGCGTTTTTGATCAGGGTGGATGGCATGGGTCACGCTCCGGCTGTCTGCCCGTTTTCGCGTTGGAGGTGAAATCGTGTCGACAGAAGACGGGAATAAGGACTCGACACGCCAGAAGGTTTACCGCCGCACGCAGGGCTGGGCAAGCGCGCAGCCCCGATAGCAGTTTCAAGGAAACGCTAAAGATCCGGCGCGTTGCGCGCGGCTTGCTGCAACTGAGCCAGCGCAGCAGCGTGGATCGTCGGGTTGGCGGCGGCCAGGGCGCGCCCGCCGTTGTGGGCTGGCCCGCCCTCCCAATTGGTCACGACACCGCCTGCAGCCTCGATCACGGCGATGGGGGCCTGGATGTCATAGGCGTTCAGCCCCGCCTCGATCACCAGATCCACGGTGCCGGCGGCAAGCAGCGCATAGGCGTAACAATCCATGCCGTAGCGGGTGAGCTTCACCTGCCGGGCGACCTGATCAAAGCCCGCGCGATCCGCTTCGGTGCCGACCTCTGGGAAGGTGGTGAAGAGGATTGCCTCGGCCAGATCGGTGGTCTTGCGGGTAACCAGAGGGTGGGTGCCCTGCGGGCCGACCACCTGCGCGTGGCCCGAAGCCCCCTCGAACCGCTCGCCGATATAGGGCTGATCGACCACGCCAAGGATCGGGCCGCTGTCATCCGACAGGGCAATCAGCACGCCCCATGTCGGCGTGCCGCTGATAAAGCCGCGGGTGCCGTCGATCGGGTCCAGCACCCAGGTGCGGCCACTGCTGCCCGCCTTGGCGCCGAATTCCTCGCCCAGGATGCCGTCCTGCGGTCTCAGCTCCGCCAGGAGCTTGCGCATGGCCTCCTCGGCGGCGCGATCCGCGATTGTCACCGGATCAAACCCCTCGGTCAGCTTGTTGTCCGCCTCGGTCGCGGCGTTGCGAAAATGGGGCAGAATAACATCACGCGCGGCATCAGCGAGACGGCGCGCCACGTCAAGATCGGAGAGTGTCATCAAAGGAGATCCCGGAACAGCGTCAGTTTGGCGTGATATAGCGGGTGCCACGCAAGGACCGGCCATTCAAGGAAAAAGGCACCGACCAAGTATCGTTCGAGCCCGATCCATACCCGGTGGCGGTCGCGGCAACAGGCCACGCATGTCGTTACGCAAAAACGCAAAACGCCCGACCATAGGGACGGGCGATGCTTGGATCTGACCCTGGTCGTGGTGGCGCCGTATCGTATCAGTGGCCCCAGGGTCAGATCATTCAGAGTGGTCGTCTCAGGCGACGTCGCTCAACACGCGGGCCAGCTCAAACAGCCGACGGCGCTGGTTTTCTGGAATCGCGTAATAGGAGCGCACCAGATCCAGGGCCTCTTTGTCGCCCATCAGATCGGCGGGAACGCGGGCCTTGTCAGAGGCGATCTTGTCGCCCTCTTCCAGCCCTTCGAAGAAGAAGCTGACATTGACCTCCAGCGCGTCGGCGATATCCCAGAGACGGGAGGCGCTGACGCGGTTGGCGCCGGTTTCGTATTTTTGGATTTGCTGGAATTTAATTCCAACTTTTTCCGCCAGCTGCTGCTGCGTCATACCAATCAGCCAACGCCGATGACGGATGCGTTTGCCAACATGGATATCGACGGGATGTGCCATTTTTGTTATCTCCCAATTCAGGCATTCAGACGCCTACTGCTAAACCAAGCGACCACCAAAATTCTGGCAGGTCGCTCCGATGGCGCAGATGCAGTCATCGGAGGCGGGTGTATCAGTACCGTTTTTCGTAATGTTGAAAGTGTACGACCTTCTTGGTTGAATTCAAGTAAACTCACACCCCCTAGGCGAGCCTATCACGCAAACATATGATTTCACGCATCAAAAATTTCCATGAAACTGGGTATCGTGCGAATTTTTCCGCACCTCACTATATCTAGGGAGGGTCCCTCTGGCCGGGTGGCCGGGACGCGCGCGCCGAATCACATCTTGACGAACAGAACGAAGGAAAATGCGATGCTATCCTTTTGTATAGGGACTGACACACCTAAAGGATATATAAAAAAGGCTGAATGCCCGCGCCCCACCGCGTCTCAGATCCTGGTCGAGATACACGCCTGTGGGTTGAACTTTGCCGATCTCCTGATGATTGACGGGCGCTATCAGGACACCCCTGCGCTGCCGTTTACCCCCGGTTTGGAATGCGCAGGACGGGTGATTGAGGTCGGCTCTCAGATTTCAAATTTCAACATCGGTGATCGCGTTGCAATCTATGGTGGCAAAGATGGGCTGGCGGAGTTTGGCGCCTTTGATGCCGCGCGCGCGGTGCAGATTCCGGATGCGGTCAGCTATGAGGCGGCGGCGGCTTCGCTGATCGCCTATGGCACCGGGCTGCTGGCGCTGGACACATTGGCGCAGCTGCGCAGCGGCGAGACCCTGCTGGTCACGGGCGCGGCGGGCGGCGTGGGGCTGACGGCGGTGGAACTGGGCAAGCTCTTGGGCGCCCGCGTCATCGCCCAGGCCCGCAGCGCCGAAAAGCTAGCGATCGCACAGGCCGCCGGCGCCGATCATCTGATCGCCGGCGATGAGGATCTGCGGGCAAAGGTGAAGGAACTGGGCGGCGCCGATGTCGTCTATGAGACCATTGGCGGCGAGACCTGGACCGCCGCCTTTCGTGCCACCAATCCCGGCGGGCGGCTGCTGCCGATTGGCTTTGCCAGTGGCGAGGTGCCGCAGATCCCGGCCAATCACCTGCTGGTCAAGAACCTGACGGTGATCGGCCTTTATATCGGTGGGCTGATCCAGCAACGACCGGAGCTGGGGCAAAAGACATTTGCCAAGGTGATGCGCTGGCTGGCGGAGGGGCGGATCACGCCGCACATCAGCCACATGCTACCGCTGAGCGAGACCCATCAGGGGCTGGATCTGCTGCGCAATCGCATCGCAACTGGCAAGGTGATCATGC
>NZ_JAATOX010000101.1 GCF_011806385.1 Phaeobacter sp. HF9A
ATCTCTCAGACCCGTGCGGCTTTTAGAAGTGCCATCTGGCCGCATCGCTGCCACTGGGGCGGGCGGGCAAGGACCAGCACAGCGGGCACCCTGCCAGCGTCAGGGCGGGCCGCAACCGGCGTGCAGGCCCCCAACCGCTGTCCTCAGCGGGGCCAAAATCTGCGGGTGCGGCGATTGTGATCTCCTCGCCACCCAGCCGTTTGGGCAGCGCGACCAGCGCCTCGGCCATGCGGGCCAGCGACAGACGCGCAACGGCGACCTCAGCGCCACGCGCGGCTTGCGCCAAAGCGTCCAGCACCGCGGCGGCCATCAGATAGCCGGTCGCATGGTCCAGGGCCTGGACCGGCAGCGGCACCGGCCTTACTGCCCCGGCCCAATGGCGCCCGGCCTCGGCGATACCGGCGCTCATCTGCACCAGACTGTCAAAGCCGCGCCGCCCGGCCCAGGGACCGCTCCAGCCATAGGCGTTGAGCGTCACCTCCACGCGGTTGGGCGCAATCGCATCGCGGGTGGCGAGATCCAGCCCCAGCGCATCCAGCGCCCCGGGGCGATAGCCATGCACCAGCACATCCGCCTGCGCCAGCAGATCGCGCAGACGCGCCTGCCCGGCGGCGCTGCGCAGGTTCAGCTGCGCCATCCGCTTGCCAAGCGCGACCTCCTGCAAGACGCCCGGCTCGTCCCATCCCGGCGGGTCGATGCGCAGAACCTCGGCCCCGAGCCCGGCCAGCGTGCGGGTGCAAACCGGACCGGCCAGCACGCGCGTCAGATCGAGCACCCGCATCCCCGTCAGCGGGCGCGACAGATGCGCCTCGGGGCGGTCCCGCAGCCGCACGCGGCGGGGTTGGATCCAATCAACCAGCGGCTCTGCCGCCACGGCGGCGCCCTGCGGATGGGCCAGCCAGTCGGCGCGGCTGCGCATCATGGCGCTGGCGCCGCCTGCCGCCACCACCGCGCTTTCCAGCGCGTCACCCTCCCAGCCCGCGACGGCGGCGGTGACCGCCTGCCGGTCCTCGGCACAGCCCAGCACCGAGAGCGCGGCGGCGCGGTGGTGGGGCAGGTTTGTATGCAGGCGAATCCAGCCATCGGCGCAGGGGTAATCCCCGGCGATGGGATCCCAGAGCGAGGGCATCTCCCAGCCCTCGGCGCGGAAGGAATGGCCAAACCACAGCGAGGCCAGCCGCTGATCTACCGTGACCCGCGGCGCGCGCGCCGTCAGGTTCAGCGCCACCACCAGATCCGCAAGCGCCAGACCCACCGCGCCAAAGGCGGCATTGGCCAGCTCGGTGACCGCATAGGCGCTGGGTAGCACCCCTGCGCCGCTGACCTCATAGGTGCCGGGATCCGGCAGGCCGCTCAGGCGGGTCATTGCTGATAGGGGTCGAGACTGTCGCGCAGCCCATCCCCGAGGAAGTTGAACGCCAGCACCACCACGATGATCGGCAGCATCGGGATCGCGGTCCAGGGGTAGATCTCGATATTGGCGAGGTTCTGCGCGTCATTGAGCATCACGCCCCAACTGACCGCAGGCGCCCGCAGGCCAAGCCCGAGGAAGGAGAGCGCCGTTTCGCCAAGTATCATCGCGGGGATCGACAATGTCGCCGAGGCGATCAGATGGCTCATGAAATTCGGCAGCAGATGCTTGCGGATCACCCGGCCGGAGGAGGCCCCCATCATCTCGGCGGCGCGGACGTATTCCTCTTCGCGCAGGGACAGGAACTTGGCCCGCACCGACCGCGCCAGCCCCGGCCAGTCCAGAATGCCGAGGATGATCGAGATGATGAAAAACACCGCCACCGGCGACCAGTTGGAGGGCACCGCCGCCGAGAGGGCCAGCCAGAGCGGCAGCTCGGGGAGGGAGCGCAGGATCTCGATCACCCGGTTGATCACCCAGTCGATGCGGCCGCCGAAATAGCCCGCAATCGAGCCAAAGAAGATCCCCAGCACAAAGGACACGGTGATGCCGATCAGACCCACCGTCAGCGACAATTGCGCGCCAAAGAGGATGCGGCTGAAGATATCGCGCCCCAGCCGGTCAGAGCCCCAGAGGAACAGCGTCGCCCCCTCTGGCGCGCAGACCAGATGGGTGTCGGCTTTGATCAGCCCGGCCAGGCGATATTCGGCCCCCTCGCAGAAAAATTCGAGCGGCTGGGGGTTGTCGTAATCGGGCTTCACCACCCATTGGAAGGTCTCCAGATCCGCCTCCGAGGTCAGCGGATAGATGAAGGGGCCGAGGAATTTGCCCTCGTGAAAGAAGTTCACCGACTGCGGCGGCGAGTAGATATGTTCGGAATCGCGCTGATTTGGCCCATAGGGGGCGATGAAGCCGACAAAGGGCAGCATCAGATAGCAAAACAGCAGGAAAATGCCGGAGATCAGCCCCAGCCGGTGCGATTTGAACTTGCGCCAGATCAGCACCCAGTTGGCGGCATCCAGATCCTTGCGCTCCAGCTCGCGGATGGAGGCCTGGGGGTCATAGGGCGCATCGTCCACAAAGCGGCCATCGGGGTATTCGCGGCTCATGCGTCACGACCTTTGTAGCGGATGCGCGGATCCAGCAGGACCAGCAGAACGTCGGAAATCATGGTGCCCATCAGGGTGAGCAGGGCGACAAACATCAGCACAAAACCCGACAGGAACATGTCCTGCGATTTCAGCGCCTGCAACAGCACCGGGCCGATGGTCTGCAAGCCCAGCACCACCGAGACCAGCACCGAGCCGGAGACCATGGCGGGTAGTAGGTTGCCGATGTCTGCGACAAAGGGGTTGAAGGCCACCCGCAGCGGGTATTTCACCAGCATCCGCGCCGGGCGCATGCCCTTGGCCACGGCGGTTTCCACATAGGGTTTGCCGAGTTCGTCCAGCATATTGGCGCGCAGCCGCTGCATCATCGCCGAAGCGCCGGAGGTGCCGATCACGAAGGTGGGCACGATCAGGTGGATCAGGATGGATCTGACCTTGTCCCAGCTCATCGGTGCGCCCTCGTATTCGGGCGCCATCAGCCCGCCGATCGGCAGGCCGAGGTGTTTGTGGCCGTAGTAAAACAGGATCAATGCCAGCAGGAAGTTCGGCGTCGCAAGGCCCAGATAGCCGATAAAGGCCGCCGTATAATCCACGATGGTGCGCGATTTCGCTGCCGCCAGAACGCCCAGCGGCAGGGCGACCAGATAGACAAACAGCACGGCGGCGAGGTTCACCAGCACGGTGAGCCAGAGGCTCTCGCCGACGATCTCGCTCACCGGGCGGTCGAATTCAAAGGACCAGCCGAAATTGCCCTGCAACATGCCGGAAAACCCATGCGGGCCGGGGGCGATGCCCATCCAGATCAGATATTGCTGCCACAGGGGCTTATCCAGCGCATATTCGGTGCGCAGGAATTCGGCCTTGGCGACGCCCGCCTGCTGGCCGGTGGCGCGCAGCTCGGCGATCTGGTTCGACAGGAAATCACCCGGCGGCAGATTGATGATCCAGAACACCAGCACCGAGACCAGAAGCAGGGTCAGCAGCATGGTGCAGAACCGATAGAGGGCGTAGCGCAGGATCTCCATCAGTCCTTGCCGCCCTCAAAATAGAATTCATCCATCCGGTGCACACCGAAATGGGCGCCGGGATCCCAGGCCCAAATCGCCACTTTGGGCACGTTGCGCAGCTTGTCGGAGACCACAACCGGCTGCGGCGCGGCGGCGACAAGGCCGATGGCAAAGATATTGTCGGCATGGATCTTCAGCATCTCGCGCCAGATCTCGGCGCGGGCCTCGGTGTCTTCGGCCATGTTCCAGTCGTGCAGAAGCTGCATCAGCCGTTCCGCCGGGGGCATATCCGGCGCTTCGCCCACGGCGCCGCCGGTCTGGTAGAACTGGCCCCATTTCGGCCAGGACAGGAAGACCTGATCGGTCGGTGCGAGATAGGCGGGGGAGGTATAGGCCTGCGGCAAGCCATTGTCCCAGCCGTACCAGACCGAGGCCATGGTGGTGCCGGAGAACACCCGGTTGCGCAGGATGTCGCGATCCAGCGGCCGCATGATCAGCTTCACGCCGACGTCGCGCCAGTCGTCGGTGATGATTTGCAGGGCGTTTTCAACCTCCTGACGCTCGCCGGCGGTTTCCACCACCAGCTCCATCGGGCGGCCATCGGGCAGGCGGCGAATGCCATAGCCGTCGCGCTCTGTCAGGCCGGCCTCGTCCAGGAGCTGATTGGCCAGCTTGGGGTCGAATTGCGCCCAGGCGGCGCGTAGGGCGGGATCAAAGAACGGGCTTTGTTCCAGCACCGTCATGGCGCCGGGCTTGGCCAGGTTGAAATAGAGCGATTTGTTGATCGCGGCGCGGTTGATCGCCAGCGACAAGGCCCGGCGCACCCGCACGTCGCGCAGGGTGTCGCGCCACACGTCATCGGCCACATTGAGGTTGGGGTAGATCGCGATCTGCGAGGCGGTGCCCGAGGACCAGAGCTCGGTGCGATAGCCGCCTGCGGCCTCGCCCTTGCGCAGGATCGGGATGTCGCGGAAATCCAGCCCGCGCGCTTGCAGGTCGGACTCGCCGGCGTTGGATTTGGCCGCCACCAGCCCGCCGGAGACGATCTCCATCTCCACCCGGTCGATATAGGGCAGCTGCACGCCGTTTTCGTCGATGCGGTGATAGAAGGGGTTGCGGGTGAATTCGTGGCGGATTTTCTTGCCGGCGGTGGCATTGATCCAGGGCTGGAGCGTCGGCAGGTCGGGATTGTCGAACTTGTCCATATTGTCGAGCTTGTTATGCAGCGCGGCCCAGCTCTTGACGCGGGCGTAGTCGATTTCCTCTTGCAGCGTTTCGGGGTCGGCGAATTCCTTGTGGAATTGCTTTAGATAGGCCGCGGGGCGGTAGATGAAGGGCGGCACCGCCTGCGCCAGCACCTGCAAGAAGCCAGGATTGGGCCGGGACCATTCAAACACCACGGTGGTTTCATCCGGGTAAGACACCTGCGGCAGCTCGCCCTGGACGATCACGAAATCCGGCGGGCCGGTGGGGTTCAGCTCCTTGTTGGTGGCGATATACTCCCACCAATACTGAAAATCCGCCGAGGTGAAGGGATCGCCGGAGGACCATTTGTGCCCCGGGCGCAGGTGAAAGGTGAACTTGCGATCGCCTTCGTTTTCAAAGCTCTCCAGGATATCGGGCACCAGATCATATGTCTCGTTGTAGCCGACAAGCCGGGCATAGCCGTAAACCACCATCTGGCGGATGTCCTTGGAGCGGGTGATCATGGTGTTGAGCGTGCCGCCCTGCACCCCGGGCGTGCGGCCCTTGGCGGCGACATCCACCACCAGCGGGTGTTCGGGGATGCGGTCGGCGGCGGCGGGCAGGGTGCCGTCTTCGACCGCCTGCTGCAAGAACGCGCTTTCCTGCACATTTGGCTGGGCCAGAGCGGCGCAGGGCAGGGCCAGCGCCAGCGCGGCGAGGCTGAGGAGGGTGTTTCGGGCATTAAACATGGCAGCGCACCTTATGTCCGGGGTCGAGTGGCACCAGCGGCGGGGCATCCTGTCCGACAAAGCGGAAGGCCTCCGGCCAGCCTTCGGGCGCACCGGCGCCCTGGGCCACGAGTTTCAGGTTGATGGGCCGGTCCACATCGGGCACCGGCTGAGCGGCGATCAACGCCTTGGTGTAGGGGTGTTTTGGGTCGTGAAACAACACTTCGGGCGGGGCTTGTTCAACGATCAGCCCCCGCCGCATCACCGCGACCTCGTCAGCGATGCGGGCCACAACCGCAAGGTCATGGCTGATAAAGAGATAGGACAGTTGCCGCGCATCCCGGATGTGTTCGAGCAGGGTCAGGATCTGTTCCTGCACCGAGACATCCAGCGCCGATGTGGGCTCGTCACAGACCAGCAGGGCCGGGTCCAGCATCAGGGCGCGGGCGATCGACAGGCGCTGGCGCTGACCGCCGGAAAACGCATGCGGATAGCGGCTGAGCATATCGCTGGGCAACCCCACCAGGCGCAGCATCTCGGCCGCCTTGTCCTTGCGCTCGCTGCGGTTGCCGATCTGGTGGATGTCCAGCGGCTCGCAGAGCGTGTCGAGGATGCGCTGGCGCGGGCTGAGCGAGGAATAGGGATCCTGAAACACCATCTGCGCCTGTTTCTGAAAGGCGCGGCGGGCGGTGCGGTCCAGCTCGTGCACCCGTATCGGGTCGCCGCCGGTGGTGGCGCGGAACAGGATCTCGCCGCCGGGGTCAACGGTTTCGGCCCCCAGCGCGATGCGTGCGGCGGTGGTCTTGCCAGAGCCGCTCTCGCCGACGATGGCGAGGGTCTTGCCGCGCGGCAGGCTCAGGTCCACCGCCTCGCAGGCGCGCACCAGCGTCGGTTTGCTCCAGCTTTTGCCGGACCTGAGGGTGAAGGTCTTGGTGACGTTCTTCAGCTCGAGGATCAGATCTTTGCTGCCCTCGCGCAGCGGGCAGATCGCCTGCGGGATCTTGGGCGCCGCATTAAAGAGCGTCTGAGTGTAGGGATGGGCCGGGGCGCGCAGGATCGGCTCGGCGGGGCCGCTCTCCATCACCCGCCCCTTGTGCATCACCACCACCTGTTCGGCCATATTGGCCACCACGCCGAGATCATGGGTGACCAGGATCATCGCCATGCCGGTTTCCTGTTGCAGCTCCTTCATCAGGCCGAGCACCTGCGCCTGGGTGGTCACATCCAGCGCCGTGGTGGGTTCATCCGCGATCAGCAGATCGGGTTTGGCCACCATCGCCATGGCGATCATGGCGCGTTGACGCATGCCGCCCGAAAGCTCGAACGGATAGGCGCGCCAGGTGCGCTCCGGGTCGGGAAAGCCGACGCGCTCAAAACAGTCCAGCACGTCGCGTTTGATCTCGCTGTCGGATTTGCGGCCATGCAGATAGAGGATCTCGGCCACCTGATTGCCGATCCGGTGCAGCGGCGAGAGCGAGCGCATGGGTTCCTGAAAGATCATCGCAATGCGGTTGCCGCGCACATCACGACGCATCTGGCGCTCGCTGATGCGGGCCAGGTCGAGGTCGCCATCGGGGCCATTCAGCATCATCCGGCCCGAGTGCAGCCGGGCGGCGCGCGGCAGGATGCGCAGCACGGCGCGGCAGCTGATGGTCTTGCCAGAGCCGCTTTCGCCGACGAGGGCCAGGGTTTCACCGGGACAGACAGAGAAGTTCACATTCTGTACAACCGGGTTGTCCTTCCCGAACCCGATACTTAAATCTTCAACCGTGAGGAGAGAGCGCATTCTTAGCGGTCCCTGCCGTGCGGTTGTTGCGCAAGACTGGTGATGAGAGATCTCCCTGTTTTTGAGCATACCTTCGCGCGGCGTGACGGGTGTAGTCAAATGCCATTTGGTGCAGGCGAAAGCAGGAACGGCAATTTGTGACCCCGAAACCCATGTTCCCGGCGCGCTGATACGGGTAGTTTGCGACATTTCCACGACTGCGGCGGGTCTGTTCGACCCCAGGAGAGAAATTGTGCACTGGCAAACATGCCGAGGCGGATTGATCTTTCTGTCGACCGCATGGTGTCGGAGCTGGTGGAGCCCTTGCTGGCGCCGGGCGGGATGAGGGTCTGCTCCGACCGGATGGATTTCGCAAATATGTTTGAACTGTCGCTGCCTGTGGGGGGGGCTTGCCGGGGCGGTGTTTTGTCTATCAGCGCGGCTGACCCGCGGTTATCGTGGGTGTCACGCCGTTTGTTTCAGGGAGGTCCTTTGATGATATTTTACGATTGCTCCACCGCGCCCAATCCGCGCCGGGCGCGGATGGTGCTGGCGGAAAAGGGGATCGAGGTCGAGACCCGCGATATCTCCATCGCGGAGGGGGCGCAGCTTTCGGAGGTCTATCGCGCGGTGAACCCGCAGGCGATGGTGCCGGCGGTGGCGCTGGAGGATGGCACCTTGCTGACGGAAAACCTGGGCATTGCCGCCTATCTGGAGGCTCTTCAGCCCGAGCCGCCCTTGTTGGGGCGGAATGCGCTGGAAAAGGGGCAGGTGATGATGTGGACCGCCATCGCCGAGCAACAGGGCGGGGTGCCGATCGCCGAGGCGCTGCGCAACAGCCATCCGGCCTTTGAAAACCGCGCCATCCCGGGGCCGCAGAACTATGCCCAGATCCCGGCGCTGGCAGAACGCGGGCAGGCGCGGGCGGTGCAGTTCTTTGCGCTGCTGGAGGAGCAGCTGCAAGAGCTGCCCTATCTGGCAGGCGAGATGTTCAGCTTTGCCGATATCACCGCCTATGTCTTTGTGGAGTTTGCCAAGGTGATCCGCATGCGGGTGCCGGAGGGCAACAGCGCCACGCGGGACTGGCAGGCGCGGATCGCGGCGCGCCCTTCGGCCTCTGTTTGATCCCCAGCCGGACCCCCAGCTTGGCGGCTTGCGCTTGGTCAGGGCTGCGGGCACAGTGCGGCGGTGGCCAGGATCGGGCCATCTGCCCAGAGGTCGAGTGATGACACCAAAACCCGTTCTGCACCGCGATGACCCGGAGGCGCAGCCCCTGGTTGGCAATATCAAGGTCACGCGCGAGGACTGGCTGAAGCAGGGAATGGATGTGCTGATCCGCGACGGGGTGGAGCGGGTGAAGGTCCTGGCGCTGGCCGAGGCAATGGGGGTCTCGCGCTCCTCCTTCTATTGGTATTTCAAGTCGCGGCAGGATCTGCTGGATGCGCTGCTGACGCTTTGGGAAGAGACCAATACCGCCGGTCTGCTGTCCCAGGCGGCGCTGCCGGCGCCGCGGGTAACGGGGGCGGTGTTGAATGTGTTTCATTGCATCGCGAACCCTGAGCTGTTCAACACGGCGCTGGATTTTGCGATCCGCGACTGGGCGCGGCGCTCTGATGCGGTGCGGGCGCGGATGCGGGCGGGGGATGCGCGCCGGGTGGCGGGGCTGACCGAGATGTTTGCCCGCTACGGCTGCGACGAGAAAGAGGCGGTGACCCGGGCCAAGGTGCTCTATTACATGCAGCTGGGCTATGACATGGCGGAGCCGGAAGAAAGCCACGAATACCGGCTGGAGATGACGCCGGAATATCTCAAGGTGTTTACCGGCGAGGCGCCAACCGAGGCGGAGCTGGCCGATTTTGCCGACTATAGCCGCCGCTACTGGCGGGATCTGTCCCGCTGAGAGCTGTCATGCGGGCGCGCTGACGCGCGGCAGGTTTGAGCCTTTTTGCCCTGGCGGGCAACAGGCCGGCCTTCGGCGAGGATATTTGGAAAAAGGTGAACGTTGGCTCGTGCGATTTGCTCTTGTTCACGCGAGGCGTTCCTGTTACGTTCTGTGTGGCTGGCTAGAGCGCAACCATGCTCCAGGCGGCGGCCATGGCCACATAGGTGAGGTGGTGCAGCAGCTGGTCGGTGCCCATGGCGCGCCAATAGGCACCCTGGGTGGGTTCCAATTGCCGGCATTCGGAATGATGTGCCTTCCAGAAGTCGATGTTGAAATGCACCAACCATTCGGCGGCGCAGATCAGCACCATGAACCAAAGCGGGCTGCCAAAGAGGAACAGCACGATGAGGGAGCTCAGCGCATGCACGGCGGCGTGTTGGGCCCGTCCCGGATGGAAATACTCGCAGCGGCCTGACAGCATTTTCTTGGTCTGGAGGTAGAAGTCGGCAAACATATGTTTGACTTCCAACAGGCAGACCAGCAGCAGGACGATACCGACATTTTCGGGCAAGGCGAGTGCTCCTTTTGCAGTTTCGGCACACGTGGACGGCGCCCATGCGGACCTTACGGGGTTTTTCCTGTATCACAAATATTGCATTCGACTGTCTGTGAAATAGCTTACAGACGCAACCGGGTGACGCCGGTAGCCTATGGCAACGCCCCCTGTGGATGCGATATTTGCGCCATTGCCTGAGGCGGGCAAACCGCGCTACCCATGGCAAACCACGGTCACTTTCGGCGCATGTTGCTGCCGCATTATCCTCGGAGCCCTCCCATAGAACGCTCGCTTTTCCGATTCATCTGGAAATATTCCAAACGGGATCAGTTGATCCTTCTTGCCGTTACGGCCTGTCTGTTTCCCCTTTTGTATCTGACGCTGGAGCTGCCCAAGCGCATCATCAACGATGCCATCGGGGCGCAATCCTCCATCATCGACGTCTGGGGCATGCAGGTGGAGCAGCTGACCTATCTGTGGTTGCTGTGCGGGGCCTTCCTGATGTCGGTGTTGGTGCACGGGCTGACCAAGATGCGCATCAATACCATGAAGGGGGTGCTGGCCGAGCGCATGCTGCGCCGGTTTCGCTATAGTCTGATCGCGCGGGTGCTGCGCTTTCCGCAGCCCTATTTCGAGCGCACCAGCCAGGGCGAGCTGGTGTCGATGATCACCTCCGAATCAGAACCGATGGGCGGTTTGATGGGGGATGCGGTCAGCCAGCCGGTGCTCCAGGCGGGGCAGATGCTGACCATCCTCTATTTCCTGTTTGCGCAGAATTTCTGGTTTGGTCTCGCTGCGGTCGCGCTGATCCCGCTTCAGGGCTGGCTGATTCCAATGCTGCAACGGCGGATCAACCGGCTGAACAAGAAGCGCATCCAGGAGGTGCGCGGTCTGGCGGCGGAGATTGGCGAGAGCGCCGCCGGGGCCTCCACCCTGCGCGTGAATGGCGGCTGGCGCTATCGGATGGCGCGGGTGACGGATCGGCTGGGGCGGCTCTACGAGATCCGCTTTGAGATCTATCAGAAAAAGTTTTTCATGAAGTTTCTCAATAACTTCATTACTCAGCTGACGCCGTTTTTCTTTTATGCGGTGGGCGGCTATCTGGTGTTGCAGGGCAAGGTTTCGCTGGGCGCGCTGGTGGCGGCGCTGGCGGCCTACAAGGATCTGGCTTCGCCCTGGAAAGAGCTGCTGACCTATTACAACCAGACCCAGGACATGGCGCTGCGCTGGGAGGTGATCCTGGAGCGGTTCGCGCCGCAGGGGATGGTGGACGAACATTTGATGGAGGGCGAGCCGGAGGAGCTGCCGCGTCTGGATGGCGATATCGTTCTGGATGGGGTCAGCGTGCGCGATGCCGATGGCAATCTGGTGCTGGAGGATCTGACCGCGACCTTCCCCAAGGGGCAGTTGATCGGCATTGCCGCGCCCTCGGAAGAGGATCGCCGGGCCTTGGCCGAGGTGTTGACGCGCGAGGTTCTGCCGGCCTCTGGCAGCGTGCATCTGGCCGGGCATGACATTCGCACATTGCACCAGATGGTGCTGGCGACGCGGATCGGACATGCGACCTCGCGCCCGGCGCTGTTTCGCGGCTCCTTTGGGGAGAACGTGTTGATGCCGCTGCGCCTGCGACCGATGGAGGACCCGGATGATCCGACGGATCTGCGGGCCCAGCGGGACGCGGTGCGCGCGGGCAACAGCGCCGATTCCTTCCATGTGAACTGGGTCGATCCCGAAATCGCGGGGTTCCACCGCACCGAAGAGCTGCGGGATTGGTGGCTGCGAATCGTCGAGGGAATCGGATCGGATACGGCGCTGTTGCGGCGTGGCATGGATCAGGTGTTCGACAAGCGCGAACATCCGAAACTGGCCGAAGCGCTGGTCAAGCTGCGCCCACATGTGCAGCTGGCGCTGATGGACAGCGGGCTTGATGCCTTTGCGCATTTCAACAACCGCGAGCAATATAACCCGGCGCTGCCGGTGGCGGAGAACCTGCTTTATGCCACCCGGACGGTGCCGATCACTTATGAGCTGCTGCTGGAGCAGCATGATTTTCTGCGCACGGTGCGCAGGATCGGGTTGGACAAGGACCTGGTGAACCTGGCGCAGGATGTGCTGGAAATGCTGCGGCAGATCTTTGGCATGGATGGCACCACGCATCCGCTGTTCCGCAAGCTGGGGCTGGAGGCCTCGGATTATGAGGCGGCGTTGCAGCTGTTGCAGAAGGTGAAATCCAAAGGGGCCGACGCGCTGGAGCCCGAGGAGCTGGCACAGATGATGATCGTGCCCTTCTCGATTTCGGCCGAGGCGCTGGGGCCGGCCTTCAGCACCGAGATCGAGAATCGCATCCTGTCGCTGCGTGACAGCCACGGGGCGGAGCTTCTGGAAACGCTGGATGATATTTTCGTGCCGCTCTACGAGGGGCATTTCTCGCCCGGGTTCACGGTGCTGGAGAACGCGATGTTCGGCAAGATTTCCGACAATGCCGGGGCGCGGGCCGAGGATTTGCGCCGCGTCGTGGCCGAGGTCATCGACAAGGCCGGTGTGCGCGAAATGGTGGTGGAGCTGATCTTTGATCTGCCGGTGGCCGTCGGCGGGCAGGGGCTGGGGCAGAGCTTTGCCGAGCCGCTGGCCTTTTGTCGCGCCTCGATCAAGCGCCCGGATGTGCTGATCCTGGACAGCGCGCTGGCCAGTTTTGATCGCGACACCCGACGCGCCATGCAGGACAATCTGCGCGAGCTCTTGCCCGATACCACGCTGATCTTCCTGGAGCCTGCCTTCCGCGACCCGGATCGGTTCGACCATTACTTCGAGCTGCGCCAGGGCCGCCTGAAGGACGAGCGCGCCGATGACCGGGGGCAGAGCGGAGAGGATAGCGCCTCGGCGGCGGATCTGTCGCGCAAGCTGCGGGCGCTGGAAACGACCGAGCTGTTCTCTGGCCTCAATCGCCGTCAGTTGCGGCTGCTGGCCTTTGGGGCGCGCTGGTATGAGGCGGTGCCCGGCACCGTCGTGTTCCACAAGGACGAGGCGGCCACCGATGGCGCCTATATGATCATCGACGGCGAGGCCGGGCTCTATCTTCCGGCCGAGGAAGAGGGCGAGGAGGGCCAGCTGATCGCGCGGGTCGGCCCGGGCCGGCTGGTGGGCGAATTGGGCTTGATCCGCAAGGAGCCCCGGGCGCTCTCGATGGTGGCGGAAAGCGATCTGACCTGTCTCAGGATCGGGGAGGAGGAATTCCTCGCCGTGGTCGAAAACGACGCCAACACGGCGTTCAAGCTGTTGCAGGTGGTTGCTGGCTACGTCACCAACTAAACGCCGGTGGCAAGATATGGATATTGCGCACAGCCCCTCCTGGGGTTGTGTGATATGTCAGGCTTTCAGTCATAGGGTATATTATTGCATCCTATGGCCCGTGTTCTTTGCAGGCTCCAGATTAATCAAATTCAATTATAGCCGGTCTGGGGATGTCGATTTTATGGTTATTTATTGAATGTCACGGCGCGCAATTCGGTCCGTGCTTATGGGAGCCGTGATCAGCATTCCGTCGCGGCGGGGTCGCAAAAGCGGAGTAAATCTTGGTGGCGCTTGGCGGCGGATGTGGCTTGAGGTCGGCCCGGAGGCGGGCGTGTCGGGGGCTCGCGCTCGCCGCATCAGTTGGCGCGCTGTGCGCCGGGAATGGGGCCTGGAGCCACTGGTCCGGTTGCGGCTGAGTTTGGCCGGATCAGGTCAGATCGGACCGAGGCGCGCCGGTCTGCGGAATGCAGTGTTCCTAGTCGCAATAAATACCGTGCAGGGTGTGCAGGATATCGGTCGCAGGTCCATCCGCCAGCGAATAATAGACGGTTTTTCCTTCTCGGCGTGCAACCACGAGGTGATCCTCGCGCAGGCGCGACAGCAGCTGACTGACGGCGGCTTGCCGCTTGTCCAGAAGCGTTTCCAGGGCGCTGACCGAGAGCTCGTCCTGACCTGCCAGATGACACAGGATCATCAAACGCCCCTCATGGGCCAGCGCCTTCAGGAGGGCGGCGGCTTCGGATGCGTTTTCTGCCATTGCGGCGGCGGGCAAGTCTAGGGTGTCAGTCATCGTTCGCGTCTTCTTTCGGAGGCCATTGGTTGCCCGCCATGCGACGGGTCGCAATTTTGGGCGCGCAGAATGCGCCACTCCGAGTAGGGCCACGGATTGCGGGGGCTTCGCAATAGTTTTGATAAAAATTTATCTTTTTTAGCAATCATTCGCTCATCAATTACCCGATGAGCCTCGCCTAAAGTGGCGAGGCGGGCGGCGGATGTTATTCCCGGATTGCGGGAGCGCCGCCTTCGAACAGATTCCCGTCGGTATAGTTGCAGGGGGCTTCTTGCATGTTCAGATGCAGATCGCTGCCGGTGAAGGGATGCGCGCGGGCGAGGTCTTCGTCGACCTCGATGCCAAGCCCGGGGGTGTTTGGCGGGCGGACAAAGCCATCCTCGATCTGAATCGCGCCTTTGATGAGCTGGTGGTGAAACGGGGTTTCGATGGTTTCCAGCATCAGGATATTGGGGATCGAGGCGGCGAGATGGATATTGGCGGCCCATTCCACCGGCCCGGCATAGAGATGCGGCGCGATCTGGGCGCCAAAGACCTCGGCCAGGGCGGCGATCTTCTTTGCCTCCCAGATGCCGCCAGCGCGCCCGAGCGCCGGTTGCAGGATTTCGGCGGCCCCGGCGCGCAGGATGGCGGCGAATTCGGTCTTGGTGGTCAGGCGTTCGCCGGTGGCGACGGGGATGCGGACCTGGGCGGCGACGCGGGCCATCTCGGCGGCGCTGTCGGGGGGCGTGGGTTCCTCGAACCAGAGCGGGCTGAAGGGTTCCAGCGCCTGGCCGAGGCGGATCGCGCCTGCGGGGGTGAATTGCCCATGGGTGCCAAACAACAGGTCGGCCCGATCCCCCACCGCCGCACGAATGGCCCGGCAGAAGTCCACCGAGCGGGAGATATCGGACATTGCCGGCATATGGCCGCCCCGCAGCGTATAGGGGCCGGTGGGGTCGAATTT
>NZ_JAATOX010000102.1 GCF_011806385.1 Phaeobacter sp. HF9A
ATGGAGGAGCAGGGCTATGGCGCCGGGTACAACTATGACCACGAGGCCGAAGATGGCTTCTCCGGGCAGAATTATTTCCCGGATGGGGTGAAGCGGCCCCTGCTGTATCAGCCGGTGGAGCGCGGGTTTGAGCGCGAGCTGCGCAAGCGGGTGGAGTTCTTTGCCAAGAAGCGCATTCAGCGCCAGGGGGGGTAGATCGGGCTTTGGTGCAAAGCCCGAGGCCTCCGGCGGGGATATTTGGGAAAAGATGAAAGCGGGCTGGGTGCTCTGCGTGGGGTGCAGGGCGGCCATGGTGGTGAAGGGCGGCAGCATAACTTGACATCCGCGCCCACCCGCGCGAAGGACGCTGCCATGTTGATATCCATTCTGAATGTAGCACTTGGGGGCGCGATCGGGGCCAGCTGCCGGTATCTGGCCGGTGTGGGCGTCATGCGTCTGCTGGGGCCAACCCCGTTCCCGCTGGCGGTGCTGAGCGTGAACATCCTCGGCTCCTGCCTGATGGGGCTGTTTGTGGGGGTGGCGGCGCATAAGGGGCTCACCCATCTGTCACCGCTGGTGATGACGGGCATGCTGGGTGGCTTTACCACTTTCTCCTCGTTCTCGCTGGAGGCGGTGACCCTGATGGAACGCGGTGCGTTTGGGCAGGCGATACTATATATTGGCCTTTCGGTGGGGCTGTCGATCGCGGCCCTTGCCCTTGGCATGATGGCGGCCAGAGGAGTGCTGACATGAGTGGCGTACAGATGATTACGGTGAGCGAAGATGACGGTGGGCAGCGGATCGACCGCTGGCTGCGTCGGCTGTTTCCGCATGTGAGCCAGGGCCGCATCGAGAAGATGTGCCGCAAGGGCGAGCTGCGGCTGGATGGCGGGCGGGTCAAGGCGAGCTCCCGGGTCGAGGCCGGGCAGGTGGTGCGGGTGCCGCCCTTGGCGGCCAGCGACCTGAAACCGGCGGAGCCGCGTCCGGTGCATATTTCCGATGCAGATGCCAAGATGATGCGCGACAGCGTGGTCTACAAGGACGACGATGTGCTTGTGATCAACAAGCCCGCCGGTCTGGCGGTGCAGGGGGGATCGGGCACCACCAAACATGTCGATGGCCTGTCAGAGGCGCTGCGTTTTGATGCCGAGGAAAAGCCGCGGCTGGTGCACCGGCTGGACAAGGACACATCGGGTCTTTTGGTGCTGGCGCGCAATCGTGTGGCGGCACAGGGGCTGACGGCGGCGTTTCGGCACAAGAACACCCGCAAGATCTACTGGGCGCTGGTTGCTGGCGTGCCGACGCCCTATCTGGGCGAGATCAAGACCGGGCTGGTCAAGGCCGGTGGCCATGGCAAATCCGGCGAGGGCGAGAAGATGATCCCGGTGGATCCACGCGATGTGGACAGCACCCCGGGCGCCAAGCGGGCACATACCTATTACGCGACGCTTTACCGGGTTGCGAGCCGCGCCAGCTGGGTGGCGATGGAGCCGGTGACGGGCCGCACCCACCAGCTTCGGGCGCATATGGCGGGCATGGGGCATCCGATCATTGGCGATGGTAAATATGGCGGCTCCGGTCAGGAGAACCTTGGCGATGGCTGGGGCGCACAGATCGGCGGGTTGATCTCCAAGAAGCTGCATCTGCACGCCCGTCGTCTGCAATTTGAACATCCGGTGAGTGGCAAGGTGATCACCGTGACCGCCGCCTTGCCCGATCATATGAAGGAGAGCTGGGACACCTTCGGCTGGACCGAAGATCTGGCCGCCGATGATCCCTTCGAGACGCTGTTTTGAGCGCAGCACAGACCGGAACCGGGCCTTTGCGGCTGATCCTCTTTGATGTGGATGGCACTTTGGTGGACAGCCAGGGGGCCATTACGGCCTGTATGACGCAGGCCTTTGAAGGGCAGGGGCTGGTGCCGCCCGCGCGGGAGGCGATGCTGTCCATTGTCGGGCTGTCGCTGCCGGAGGCGATGGCGCAGCTGGCGCCGGAACAGCCGGCCGAGGTGCAGGCCGCGCTGGTGGATCGCTATCGCACCGCCTTCAAGACCGGGCGCCTGATGCAAGGTGCAGCGCATGCGCCGCTCTATCCCGGGGCCAAGCAGGTGCTCAACGCCTTGCAGGCGGTGCCGGAGTACCTGCTTGGCGTTGCAACCGGGAAATCCCTGCGCGGCCTTGAGGGGCTGATCGAGGCGCATGGGCTGGATATGTTCGTGACCCGGCAGGTGGCCGATCATCATCCCTCCAAACCGCATCCCTCGATGGTGTTGACCGCCATGGCGGAAACCGGCATTCCTCCCGCCGATACGGTGATGATTGGCGATACCAGCTTCGACATGGAGATGGGCCGCGCCGCCGGGGTGACCACGATTTCGGTCGATTGGGGCTATCACCCCTCGGAGCAGTTGAACGCCGACCATCACCTGACGGATTTTGCGGATCTGCCCGGGCTGCTGCGGCGGATCTGGTCTGCCGACTGAGAAGGACAAGACAGATGAGTGAATGGAAGCAGAAGCGGTTCTGGACCGACGTCACGGTCGAGGAAGAGGGTGATGGTTTTGCCGTGGCGCTGGATGGCCGCCGTGTGAAAACCCCGGTCAAGGCGCCGCTGTTGGTGCCGACGCGGGCGCTGGCCGAGGCGATTGCCCGCGAGTGGGAGGCACAGGAGGGGGTGATTGATCCGCTCTCCATGCCGCATACGCGCACGGCCAATGCCGCCCTGGACAAGGTGACGCATCAATTCGCCGAGGTGGCGGATATGCTGGCGGGCTATGGCGATAGCGACCTGCTGTGTTATCGCGCCGAAAGCCCCGAAGAGCTGGCCGCGCGCCAGGCTGCCCGCTGGGACGAGGCGCTGGACTGGGCGGCAGAGGCGCTGGACGCGCGGCTCACCCCGCGCATCGGCGTGATGCACCAGCCGCAACCGGCCGAGGCCCTGCAGCTGCTGCGCGCAAAGGTGCACGAGCAGAGCGCGTTCCAACTGGCGGCCTTTCATGATCTGGTTGGGCTGACGGGCTCCTTGATCCTGGGCTTCGCGGCCACCCGCAACTGGCGGCCATTGGACGACATCTGGGAGCTCGCGCATCTGGATGAGCGCTGGCAGGAAGAGCTGTGGGGGCCGGATGACGAGGCCCAGGCGATGGAAGCCACGAAGAAGAAGGCTTTTGAGCATGCCGCGGGGTTTTACGCGCTGGTCTAGGCAGGATCAGATCGCGATGCCGGAGCTTGAACCGCGGGTGTATCATGCCAGATACGCCCGCGATTTACGTTGGGGAAGCCTGCGACCCGCTTGTCGCCCCACCGGGGCAAGATATCGTAATTGCACTGTTAAACATCATAAAACCTGTGGCCTAAAATGTCAGCGAGTGGCTAAGGAAGAGGCAAAACCCCATCTAAACCCCTGATGACACCCTTGACGTTTGTTGATGAATCCGCCCAAACTCGGGGGCGAAAGCGGGGATGAACCCCGCTTCGTTTTACCTGCATCCTCCGCATATGATGGGGCGGGTGCTGGGCGATAGAACCACCGTAACTCAGGTGGGTAGTCAGGAAGAGGTAACAATGAACAAATCCGTATTCTTTGGCGCGCTGACCGTGGCCGGTCTTGCAGCTGGGGCATCCGCGGCTGGCACGCTGGACGACGTGAAGGCCCGCGACAAGCTGAACTGCGGCGTCACCACTGGTCTCGTCGGGTTCGCCGCGCCGAATGCAAACGGCGAATGGGAAGGTTTCGACGTGGCCGTGTGCCGTGCCGTTGCCGCAGCCGTTCTGGGCGATTCGACCAAGATCGAGTTCGTGCCGACCACCGGCAAGACACGTTTCACCGCGCTGGCCTCCGGCGAAATCGACTTGCTGGCCCGCAACACCACATGGACCTTCTCGCGCGATGTGGACCTGAAGTTCACTTTCGTTGGCGTGAACTACTACGACGGTCAGGGCTTCATCGTGCCCAAAGAGCTGGGCGTGTCCTCGGCGAAGGAACTGGACGGCGCAACCGTCTGCATCCAGACCGGCACCACCACCGAGCTGAACCTGGCGGATTTCTTCCGCACCAACAACATCTCTTACGAGCCGGTGCCGATCGAAACCAACGCCGAAGGTCAGCAGCAATTCCTGGCCGGCGCCTGTGACACATACACCACCGACGCCTCTGGTCTGGCCGCAACCCGCGCCACCTTTGACGATCCGAGCGCCTATGTGATTCTGCCGGAAATCATCTCCAAGGAGCCGCTGGGCCCGCTCGTCCGTCATGGCGACGACGAATGGGGTGACGTGGTTCGCTGGACCCTGAACGCGCTGATCGCAGCAGAAGAGCTGGGCGTGACCTCCGCCAACCTGGCAGAGATGGCCTCTGGCACCAACAACCCGGAAATCAACCGTCTGCTCGGCACCGAAGGCAACCTGGGCGAGATGCTCGGCCTCGACGCTGACTGGGCCGCAAAAGCACTGGCTGTTGGTGGCAACTATGGCGAAGTCTTCGCCAAGAACATCGGTGAAAACACCCCGATCGGTCTGGCACGCGGGCTCAACGCCCAGTGGACCGACGGTGGCCTGATGTATGCACCGCCGTTCCGTTAAGGTCGCAACCGGAAAGGGCGTGGGGTCACCTACGCCCTTTTTCCACGTTTTATAACGAATGCCGCGGTTAGACACAGAGTGAGGCAAACCTCACCGGGATGGCAGACCGTGGGCCTCGGGGATCCCTACATATGTCGATTTTGACTGACCCGCCGAAAGAGAGCTTTCGGCTGTCGATGCTGATTTACGACACCCGCTTCCGCTCCGCGACCATCCAGGTCGTCGCGCTGATCGGGTTTCTCATCCTGGGCGGATGGTTGATCAGCAATACCGCACAAAACCTTGTCGAACTGGGCAAAGAGCCGAGTTTCGGCTTTCTGAACGAGCCGGCGGGCTATGACATCAACCAGCGCCTGCTGGAGTATGACAACCAGAATACCCACCTGCGCGCCGCTCTGATCGGGCTATTGAATACGCTTCTGGTCGCCGTGATGGGCTGTGTGACAGCCTCGGTGCTGGGCGTTGTGATCGGCGTGCTGCGCCTGTCGCCGAACTGGCTTATTTCTCGCATCATGACGGTCTATGTGGAAATGTTCCGCAACGTGCCGGTGCTGCTGTGGATCGTATTCATCAACGCGATCATGATCGAGACGATGCCGGCGCCGCGTGATTTCCGGGGCGAGACGCCAGAAGCCACGATGAAGCTCATGGATACGGTGGCGATCACCAATCGCGGTGTTTATGTGCCGGAACCACTGTTTACCAACAGCCTGGGCGATGTGCATCTGTTCGGCAACAGCAGCCTGCGCTTTGATGTCTCGCTTGATCTGCTTGCCTTGCTGCTGGTGCTTGGGGCGAGCCTCTTTGCATCCGCCAAGATCCGCAGCAATGCCGACAAAACCCAGGAAGCCACGGGCGTGCGTCCGACCACCTGGCACATCCGCACCGCTGTTGTGGTGCTGCCCTCGGTTCTGCTGCTGATGTTCCTGGGTCTGCACTGGGGCTATCCGGCGCTGAAAGGGTTCAACTTTCAGGGCGGCACCTATATGCGCAACTCCCTGATCGCGCTCTGGCTGGCGCTGTCGCTCTATACTGCGGCCTTTATCGCGGAAATCGTGCGGGGCGGCATTCTTGCCATCTCCAAGGGCCAGACCGAGGCGGCCTCTGCGCTGGGGATGCGTTCCAACCGGATCATGAACCTGGTGATCCTGCCGCAGGCGCTGCGCATCATCATCCCGCCGATGATCTCGCAATTCCTCAACCTGACCAAGAACTCCTCGCTGGCGATCGCGGTGGGCTATATGGACCTGACCGGCACCTTGATGGGGATCACCATGAACCAGACCGGCCGCGAGCTGGAAACGGTGCTTCTGGGGATGCTGGTCTATCTGACCATCTCGCTGATCATTTCAGGGGTGATGAACCTCTACAACAAACGCGTCAAACTGGTGGAGCGGTGATATGAGCGATATTTCATTCGTCCGTAAAGACATGCTGCCGCCGAAAGAGCCGCCGGCAAGCGAAGTCGGGGTTCTGGGCTGGCTCAAGGTCAATCTGTTCTCCACATGGCTGAACTCGCTGCTGAGCGTGGTGGCCTTGGCCTTTGTGTCAATGGTGATTTACAAGCTGTTGAGCTGGGCATTGGTGCCGACCTGGCATGCAAAATCGCTGTCTGAGTGCCGCGAGATTTTTGCAGCGCTGGGCAAGGACGGGCATAACTCGGCTGCTTGCTGGGGGGTGATCCGGGATCGCTGGCCGCAGCTGCTGTTTGGCTTTTATCCCAACGGGGCAGAAGAGGGCGTCTCGGATCAACGCTGGCGTCCGGTGTTGGATCTGCTGCTGCTTGGCGTTGCCATGGCGCCGGTGCTGTTCTCCGAGAAAGTGCCGCGCAAGCTGATCTACTTCACCTATGTCTACCCCTTCATCATGCCCTGGCTCCTGTGGGGCGGTCCCATCTGGACTCCGATCTGCATCGCCGCAGGTTTTGTGATTGCCTATGTGGTCTATCGCGTGTTGGGCAATATCTTTGGTTCGCTTGTTGGGCTTGTCGCGGCGGTTGCGACAGCGCTGGTCTGGTGGCTGTTCCTGTCCGGGCCCATCGCGTCCGGGCTGGCGTCGATCCTGCCGATCGGGCTGGAGCCGGTCGCGAGTCGCCAGTTTGGCGGTATGATGCTGTCGATCACCATCGGCGTTGTGGCCATCGCCTGTTCGCTGCCGCTGGGCATTCTGCTGGCGCTGGGGCGGCAGTCGGATCTGTTGATCGTCAAATCGCTTTGCGTTGGGTTTATCGAGTTCATTCGGGGGGTGCCGCTGATCACGCTGTTGTTCGTGGCCTCGACCCTGTTGAACATCTTTATGCCGCCGGGCACGAATTTCGACATCATCATGCGGGTGATCATCATGGCGACGCTGTTTGCCTCCGCCTATATGGCCGAGGTGATCCGTGGCGGCCTCGCTGCGCTGCCGAAGGGCCAGTATGAGGGGGCAGATAGTCTGGGCCTTGATTATTGGCAGGCGCAGCGTCTGATCATCATGCCGCAGGCGCTGAAGATCTCGATCCCGGGGATCGTGTCCACCTTCATCGGCCTGTTCAAGGATACCACGCTGGTGTCGGTGATCGGCCTGCTGGACCCGCTGGGCCTGACCAATGCAATCCGTGCCGATGCGGCCTGGAACGGGGTGGTGTGGGAGCTCTACGGCTTCATCGCCTTCATGTTCTTCGTCTGCTGTTTCAGCATGTCCCGCTACTCCATGTACCTGGAGCGTAAACTCCAGACTGGCCACCGATAAGGAAGTAAAGAAATGGCTGAACTTGCTCTCGATCGTGAAATTGACCGCTCCAAGATGCAGGTCTCTGACGAGGTCGCGATCCAAATCTCCAATATGAACAAATGGTACGGGTCGTTCCACGTGCTGCGCGATATCGACCTGACGGTGAATCGGGGCGAGCGGATCGTGATTGCCGGGCCGTCTGGCTCTGGTAAATCCACTTTGATCCGCTGTCTGAATGCCCTGGAAGAGCATCAGGCGGGCAAGATCGTGGTGGATGGCACGGAGCTGTCGAATGATCTGAAGAACATCGACAAGATCCGCTCCGAGGTTGGCATGGTGTTTCAGCACTTCAACCTGTTTCCGCATCTGACGATCCTGGAAAACTGCACGCTGGCCCCGATCTGGGTGCGCAAGACGCCCAAGAAAGAGGCCGAAGAGCGCGCGATGCATTTCCTGGAAAAGGTGAAGATCCCCGAGCAGGCCGACAAATATCCCGGTCAGCTGTCGGGTGGTCAGCAGCAGCGTGTGGCGATTGCGCGCTCCTTGTGCATGATGCCGCGGATCATGCTGTTTGACGAGCCGACCTCGGCGCTGGACCCGGAGATGATCAAGGAGGTGCTCGACACCATGATCGAGCTGGCCGAAGAGGGCATGACGATGCTTTGCGTGACCCATGAGATGGGCTTTGCCCGTCAGGTGGCGAACCGGGTGATCTTTATGGATGCGGGCCAGATCGTGGAGCAGAACGAGCCGGAAGAGTTCTTCAACAACCCGCAGAGCGAGCGGACCAAACTGTTCCTGAGCCAGATCCTCGGCCACTGAGCACTGCTGTTGCTAAATTGAGAAAAGGCCGGGCGTCTGCCCGGCCTTTTCGCTTGTCTGGAGGAGGGAAAGGGGCGCCGCCCCCTTGTGGCCCCTATGGGGCCAGATCCCCCGGGATATTTTCAAAAAGATGAAATGGAGAACGGCGGGCAGAAGCGCCCGCCGAGGGGGATGTGGGGTTAGCGGGTCAGATGCAACGCCAGCTCTGGCTCTTTGAAGAATGCGTTCTGGCGTTCCTCAAGGGGCTGAAACCCATAGGCGGCGTAAAAGCGGCGCGCCCTGTGGTTCTTCACAAAGACGCTGAGGGTGAGGGTAGGACGGCGCTCTCGGGCGTGATCCAGAAGCGCGCGGCCTAGCCCCTTGCCCTGTGCCTCTGGCAGGACGAAGAGGCCGCCGACCTCGTTCTCGAGCAGGGAGAGGAAGCCGAGGGGGCGGCTGCCCTCCTCGATGATCCAGGTTTCTGCCATGTCGAGAAAGCTGTCGCGGATCATGGCTTCGGCCTGGTCGGTGAGGTCTTGGCTCAGGAACGGATGGGCCTGGGCGTTGGCCTGGCGCCAGATGTGGAGGACCGTCGGTTTGTCTGACGGGGTATAGGGTCTGATCATTGTCAGGGATATCCCATTTGGGACCGCTCAGGGGCGATCTGTGTGATGTTGTGAGGACATGCGCATACCAAAAGTAGCGCCACTGATCTGCGGCTTTTTAGCGGTTTGGGTCATGCGTCGGTGGCGCGTCTTGCGCCAACATCAACGGGACATCAAATCTCCTGTGTTGCTGCGCTCAAGGCTATGAGATCCGGCGGCGGCGGGCAAGGCTCACTCGCCCAGAAGTTCGCGCGGGACCACGAAATCCAGCACCCTGCCTGTGCCCGGTTGCAGGCTGGTCCAATCGTCGATGGGGAACTCCAGCACCAGCGTGGCGCCGGTCGGGTAGTCTTCGAAGCGCGAATGCGCGGGCGGGTGTTTGACGATCTGATGGGCAAATTGCATCAGGCCGGGGTTATGTCCCAGCAGCATCACGGAGGGGACCTCGGCATTGCGCAGGGTGTCAAAAAGGATCTCCGGCGTGGCATGATAGAGCCGTTCGCTGAAAGTCGCGGGCGCGGAAAGCCCCATCAGATCATAGGTTTCCCGGGTGCGCTGCGCGGAGGAGGAGATCACCTGGTCAGGTTGGATGGGCAAGGCGCGCAGCCAGTGGCCGAGGGCCTCGGCGGAGCGCTGGCCACGTGTGTTGAGCGGTCTGGCGTGATCGCTGGGGGCGTCGGTGTTCCAGGCGGATTTGGCATGGCGGGTCAGAAAGAGGGTACGGGTCATGGGCGGTGAAAATATCTCATGTGGTGAGCGGTTTGCGCCCTGGGGCGCCCGAAAGCAGCGCTGAGCGGGCAGGCCCGGCGCGCGATACAGCCCGATGCCATGCACTCCGCTCCTTGCGGTGTATCAAGATGGTCGTGACAGGCTGACAGGTTATAGGGGCCGCCGTCAACCAATGCGTGTGCAGGGCAGGCCGAAAGGCAGGGCCGAGCGGGGCAGCTGTTGCAGGGAGACTCTGCGCGCGGGGGAGCGGGGATGTCAAATACATCGTCAAACAGAAGGGCTCCACGGTAAGATATCAACAGGCCAACCGCATCATGCACCAGCATTTGCGACGGGGATGTGAAAGCGCGCCCCGAGGCCAGCCCCCAGGCAATGAAGGGCTGATAGGGCGGCCCGCCAAAGGGGTAGCGCACCTCGGCGCCCATATCAGCGGCCAGGGTACCAATCACGCGGGTAGAGAAGCGGTCCACCGGGTCGGGCTGGTTGTCGAGCCCTTCGGGGGCGGCGTTGAGCGCGGCCCAGAACCCGCTGTCGGTGCCGATCAGCACAAGGGTGCCGCGATCCGCTCCCGGGACCGGGGTTCGCGGGGGATGCAGCGCGCCGTAGATCATCATCCCCGTCGGGACTAGGCGGCGGGCGATCTGGTCATACTGGTCGGAAGGGCTGCTATTGTTTGACATGGGGGCAGGAAACCCCGCCCGCGCGTCGCTGGCAACTGCCGCAGCGACCTGGGAGGGCGGTTTCCGGTGAATTTATCCCGTCAGCGGGTCAGCCGCGAATCATCGAGCCAGCGCCGTGGTCGGTAAAGAGCTCCAGCAAGACCGCATTGGAAACCCGGCCATCGACGATGGTACAGGCACGCACGCCGTTGCGGACCGCATTGAGGGCGGTTTCGGTCTTGGGGATCATGCCACCCGCAATCACGCCCTCGGCGGTCATTGCCTCCACATCGGCGGCGGTGAGCTCGGTGACCACCTTGCCCTCGGCGTTCTTCACGCCCGCCACATCGGTCAGCAAGAGCAGCCGGTCTGCCTTGAGCGCGGCGGCAACCGCGCCTGCGGCCGTGTCGCCGTTGATATTGAAGGTTTCCCCCTCGATGCCCGCGCCGATGGGGGCGATGACGGGGATGAATTCCTTTTCAAACAGGCTGTGCAGCATATCCGCATTGACCTGCGACGGGGTGCCAACAAAACCGAGCGCGGGGTCGGTTGCCTTGCAGGTGATCAGGTTGGCGTCCTTGCCGGAAAGGCCGATTCCCTTGCCGCCCTGGGCGTTGATCGCCTGCACGATGCGCTTGTTGACCATGCCGGAGAGCACCATTTCGACCACCTCCATGGTGGCCTTGTCAGTGACGCGCTTGCCGTTGACGAAATCCGACTTGATTTGCAGCTTGTCGAGCATCGCATTGATCATCGGCCCACCGCCATGCACCACCACCGGGTTCACGCCGACCTGGCGCAGGAGCACCACATCGCGGGCAAAACTCTCCATGCCCTCGTCGCTGCCCATGGCGTGACCGCCGAGCTTGATCACCACAATGGCGTCGTCATAGCGCTGGAGGTAGGGCAGGGCGCTTGAGAGGGTTTCAGCAGTGGCAATCCAGTCGCGGTTCATGTCTTGGGTCTTCATCACTGTCAGGTCCTGAGGCGGCCCAAGGCGCGGGCGCGGGGTGGTACATGCGTGTAGCCCATTTTGCCGCCCGGTGCCAAGGGAGGATACGTCGATGTGCCATTGCTGCGGCGCGGGGGGCTGCTACTGTGGCGGCAGATTTGCGTTGAGAGGATCCACCATATGCGCCGCAAGACACTGCTTCTGACCGGGGCCAGCCGGGGAATTGGCCATGCCACCGTGCGCCGTTTCAATGCCGAGGGCTGGCGGGTGATCACCTGTTCGCGCCATCCCTTTCCCAAGGAATGCCCCTGGGGCGGTGGCGAAGAGAATCACGTACAGTTGGATCTGTCGGACCCCTCCGACACCATCAACGCAGTGGGGGTGATCCAAGAGCGGCTGCAAGACGGCAAGCTGGATGCGCTGGTCAATAACGCCGGGATCTCTCCCAAGGGGCCGAATGGCGAGCGGCTGAGCACTCTGAACACCGACCTGATGGATTGGGCCAAGGTGTTCCACGTCAATTTCTTTGCCTCGGTGGTGCTGGCGCGCGGGCTGCGCGAGGAACTGGCCGCGGCCAAAGGATCGGTGGTCAATGTGACTTCGATCGCCGGCAGCCGGGTGCATCCCTTTGCGGGGGCGGCCTATGCCACCTCCAAGGCGGCCTTGGCGGCGCTGACGCGGGAAATGGCGCATGACTTCGGCCCGCTTGGCGTGCGGGTGAATGCGATTGCACCGGGCGAGGTGGAGACCGCCATCCTCAGCCCCGGCACGGAAAAGATCGTGGAACAACTGCCGATGCGGCGGCTTGGTCAGCCCTCCGAGGTCGCCGATGCGATCTATTTCCTGTGTTCCGAGCAGAGCAGCTATATCTCGGGAACCGAGATCGAAGTGAATGGCGCGCAGCATGTCTGACAGGCGTGCCATCAGGCCCGACCGCGTGGGCCGGGCCTGACAGGGGGTTAGCTCAGCAGCTGTTTCATGCGCGGCAGGTTGGAGAGCACCAGCACATCCAGCGCCAGAACCGCAAGCAGCGTCAGCCCCACCAGCGGGAAGGCGAGCGAGGTAAACAGCCCGATCAGCACCGCGCCTTTCCAGAAGGGCATATCCCGCGGCATCGGCGGCGCGGCCAGCCGTGCGGCGCCGCTGGGGCGACGTTTCACCCACATCACCACGCCAGAGACGCACAGAAAGATCACCGAGAGGCAGAAGCTGACATTCAGCACAAAGTTCCAGAGCCCGGTCAGCCCCATATGCAGCGGAATGCCCACCGCCATCGCCTTGCCCGCCCAGGAATAGTCGTCATAGGACACATCGGCGAGGATCTTGCCGGTGAACTGGTCGATATGGATGGTGCGGTCGATGAAGGGATCATTGCCGTCGCCGGACATGCTGTCACGGTTGATGGTCCAGACGCCGGTGTCGCTTTGCGGCACTGCCACGCGGAACCGCCCCTCCAGCCCCAGCGAGCGGCCAAAGGCGACGATGGTCGGCAGGCTCGCAGGCTGCCCCTCTTGCAGGCCGGGAATACCCGCGCTGGAGCCGGAAAGCGGCATTGGCGTCTGCTCCAGCGCCCAGGGCACGTCATTGGTGGTACCATGGTTCAGATGCTGCGCATGGGTGCTCTCCGAGAGCGGCACCGCATCCCACTTCTGCGCCGGAAAGGTGGACCAGGCCTGCACGAATTTGCCGCCCCAGATCCCGGCCCAGGAGAGACCGGAAATCAGGAACAGAATCAGCAGCGCCGAGATCCAGAAGCCGGTGACCGCATGCAGGCTCTTCCACAGCGCCCGTCCGCGCGCCCGCAGGTTCGGGATAAACACCGAGGCGGGGTTCTGGCGCGGCCACCAGATATAAAGGCCGGTGAAGACCAAAAGCAGCCCCAGCCCGGCGGCGATCTCGATCAGCCGATCTCCGACATCGCCAATCAACAGCGTGCTGTGCACATTGTCGGCCCAGTCATACCAGCCCGCGCGCCGATCCCAGATCTTCAGCACCTCGCCGCTATAGGGATCCAACGCCACCAACCGATTGCCGCCCTCAGCGGGGGCGATACGGAACACGGTGGCCAGATCGGGGCCTTTGGGGCCGATCCATTCGACCAGCTTGCCGGGTTGAGCGGCCAGCGCCGCCTCGGTCTGGGCCTGCACAGACAGCTCGCTCGGGCCGGGCGTGACATGGATGTTTTCGCCGTCGCGCCCGTCAATCTGGGTGAGCACCATCATCATCAGGCCGGTGATGGCCAGCACGAGCAAGAAGGGAATCACATAAAGCGCGGCGTAGAAATGCCAGCGCCAGGCGGCAAAATAAAAGGTTTGCGACAGGGTCGGGGTGACGGACCGGTTGTCCGCCTCTGGGGTTTGGCTGAATGCCATGGGGTATCTCCATACCAAATAGGGACCGGACCAAGGTCCGGCGCATCAAAACGATTGATTTTGGGATCAGGAGAGCGCGGGCGGGCCGCGGGCGTCATACTGCCAGTAATACCCGGCAGTGTGATGGGTGAAGGCCGCGTGAAACCACAGATCACGAGTCGGCCCCATCAGGGGCAGCGGCAGTTCGGCGGCGACATGGGCGATCACCGGCGCCTGCGCCGCAAAGGGACAGCTGCGGCTGCCTTGTTTGTCTTCGGAATGCTCTGGCGCCGTGTCGCCATCGGGATCGACCCAGAGCTCCTGCGGGCCGTCGCCGGTACAGATCACCAGCAACATCTTGCCCTCGGTGCCGGAACCCGGCATCCAGCCCGCCGGGATCAGCCCCGCGACCAGAATGGCCAGGAGGCCAAGATATGTCACCAGACGGTGCAGGATCTCAGTCCAGATGCGCGATGACGGAGCGCAGCGTGGCAATTCCGTCGCCTTTTTCCGAGGAGGTCAGGATCAGCTCCGGGTAGGCGGCGGGATGTTTGCTCAGCGCGCCGCGCACCTGGTCCAGAACCTTGTCGCGGTCCTGCGCCTTGACCTTGTCGGCCTTGGTCATCACCACCTGAAAGGTCACCGCCGAAGCATCCAGCAGCGCCATGATCTCCTCATCGACCTTCTTGACGCCGTGACGGTGGTCAATCAGCACAAAGGCCCGGCGCAGGGTCTGGCGGCCCGACAGGTATTGCTTCAGCAACCGCTGCCATTTCTCCACCACCGCCAGCGGCGCATTTGCATAGCCGTAACCGGGAAGGTCAACGAGATAGAGTTCGGGCCCCTGGGTGAAGAAGTTGATCTCCTGCGTCCGCCCCGGCGTGTTGGAGGCCCGCGCCAGCCCCTTGGTGCCGGTCAGCGCATTGATCAGGGAGGATTTCCCCACGTTGGATCGCCCCGCGAAACAGACTTCCAGCCGGTCGGCAGGCGGCAGGCCGGACATGGCCACCACGCCTTTGACAAACTCTGATTGGCCGGCAAAGAGCTTGCGCCCGACCTCCTGAGAGATCTCATCCGGTTCGTCAGCAAGGGGAAAGGGCAGTTGGCTCATCTGGGGGTCCACGTATTTTTTGCGCTTCTAGCAGGCTTGGCCCGGCAAAGAAATCCAGAAATCCCCGCGCCTCGGCTTTTCATCTTTTCATAAATATCCCGGGGAGCGCGAGGGGCAGCGCCCCTC
>NZ_JAATOX010000010.1 GCF_011806385.1 Phaeobacter sp. HF9A
CGGAGCCTTTGGCTCAGAGAAAAGGGGCGGGAGTTTCCCCGCCCCGATCTGGACAATCCGTCCTCTGGTGAAGAGCCCCGTTGCGATCAGGACTTGCGGCGCTGACGACCGCCGCCGCCCGCACCGGCGCTGCGCGCTTCGCCAGAACCGGACTGGCCGTCGGGTTTGCCTCCGCCAAAGCGCCGACGCCCGTTACCGGGTTTGCCGCCGCCATTGCCGCGACCACCGCCGGGACGTCCACGGCCGCCACCACGGCCCGATTTTGCCGCCGGATCGGGCAGCTCTTCCCAGGCGCGGCCGGAAGCCACGGGGATGGTGATGCCCATGGTTTTCTGGATCGCTTTCAGATCGCCAATCTCGTCGGGGGCGCAGAAGGCCACCGCCTGACCGTCCTTGCCCGCGCGTGCGGTCCGGCCGATCCGGTGCACATAGGCGTCCGGCACATTGGGCAGCTCGTAGTTATAGACGTATTTCACATCCGGGATATCAAGCCCGCGCGCCGCCACATCAGTGGCCACCAGCACGGTGATTTCACCGGATTTGAACGCCTTCAGGGCGCGCTCGCGCTGACCCTGGCTCTTGTTGCCATGGATCGCGGCGGCCTTGAAGCCGGCCTTGTCCAGCACCTTCATCAGCTTCTCCATACCGTGTTTGGTACGGCCAAAAACCAGGGTGCGCTCGCCATCGTGGCTGCTGAGTTGCTCCTTGAGCAGGCTCAGCTTCTCGGCCTTGGCGATGAAATGCACCGATTGGGTAACCTTGGCGGCGGGTTTGCCCGGAGGGGTCACTTCGATGCGCACGGGACTCTTGAGATAGGCGTTGGCGATCTCGTTCATCTGCTTGGGCATGGTGGCCGAGAACAGCATGGTCTGGCGTTCCTCGGGCAGCAGGGCCGCGATCTTGCGCAGCGCGTGGATAAAGCCGAGATCCAGCATCTGGTCGGCCTCGTCCAGCACAAGAAAATCACAGGAGCCCAGATCCAGCGCGCCGCGATCCAGGATATCCAGGAGACGCCCGGGAGTGGCCACCAGAATATCGGTGCCGCGCGACAGGCGGTTGATCTGCGGGTTGATGGAGACACCGCCCACAACCAGCCCGGTTTTCAGCGGGCTGCCGTCGGTCAGGGCTTTGAGGGTTTCGGCGATCTGATTGGCCAGCTCGCGGGTCGGGGCCAGGATCAGCCCGCGCACGGTGCCTTCTGCGGGTTTGCGGCCATATTGCAGCATCTGCGCCACCAGCGGCACACCAAAGGCGGCGGTCTTGCCGGTGCCGGTCTGCGCCAGCCCCAGCACGTCTTCGCCGTTCAGCGCATGCGGGATCGCGCGCGCCTGGATCGGGGTCGGTTCAAGAAGGCCCATCTCCGTCATGCGGGTTTGCAGGTGCTTGGGCAGATCCATCGTTGAAAATTCGGTCACAATTGTCCTTTCTGTGGCGCATGCAATCAACGCATGCACCAGCAGGGCCGCGGTCTCCTTGACCTCCGGCCCTGTTCGGGTGGGGCGGGGACCTCTGACACGATCCGGCCGGATGCCGATGTGCCGATCCCTCGCAACTAGCCCCACGCGTGATCTTGGAACCATGGCATCCCTGATTAGACCCGATTTGACGTTTCAAACCCCACCTGAGACAGGCGAAAATCTGGCTGGGGATATCTGATATCCCAAGAACGCTAAGGGCCTCTGCTCACGCGGCAGAGGGTATGCCTGAAGGGCACATGACCCTGATGGCGGCGTTTGTCAATGATGATGCTGGGATTCGGGGCTTGCATTCGATAAAAAGACAGGTCAAGCAAGGACGCCCCGGAGTGAGCCTGAGCATAAGGGACCGGCATGAGCGATACCATCATTTCCCGTTGCGAGACCCACGGTCTGCGCATGACCGCGCCCCGGCGTGTGATTGCCCGGGTGCTGGAAGACAGCGACGATCACCCGGATGTCGAGGAGCTGCACGCCCGCGCCAATGCGCTGGATTCGCGGATTTCTCTGGCGACGGTCTATCGCACGGTGAAGCTGTTTGAGGAATCCGGCATTCTGGACCGGCTGGAATTCGGCGATGGCCGCGCCCGCTATGAGGATGCCGACCGCGAGCATCACGACCATCTGATCGACCTGAACACCGGCGAGGTGATCGAGTTTTGCGACCCGGAGATCGAGGCGCTGCAAGAGAAGATCGCGCAGAAGCTGGGCTATCGGCTCAAGGGGCACAAGCTGGAACTCTATGGTGTGCCGCTGAAGAAAGACGGCTGAGGCCGCATCCTCCATCACAAATTTTTATCGGTGCCGTCACAACTTCTGCTGTGGGGCTTCTGTTTTGCGCTTGCTCCTCTGGGACGCGTCAGGCGATGTGAAGGCAGGTTGTATCCAATTTTTCGGCGCGGAGGCGGTCATGGATAACGTCAAAGGTATTGTGTTGCTGTTGATCGCCATGGCGGGCTTCACGGTCGAGGATCTGTTTATCAAACAGCTCTCCGGGACCCTGCCGGTGGGGCAGATCCTGATGCTGATCGGGGCGGCGGCTATGCCGGTGTTTCTGATCGCGCTGTGGATGCAGGGCAGGAGCGTGCTGACGCCCGCCGCCTGGACGGGCATGCCGCTTTTGCGGGCACTAGCCGAAGCGGTTTCGGCGATGAGCTTTGCCTCGGCGCTGGCGCTGGTCGATATCTCGGTGGTGGCGGCGGTGTTTCAGGCCACGCCGCTGGCGATCACCATGGGCGCGGCGCTGTTTCTCGGCGAATCCGTGGGCTGGCGGCGCTGGAGCGCGATCTGCGTCGGCTTTTTCGGCGTGTTGATGATCATCCGCCCGGGGCTGTCGGGGTTTGAACCCAATGCGCTTCTGGTGCTGGTCGCGGTGCTTGGTGTGGCCGCGCGGGATTTGATGACACGGCGGATGACGGCGGAGATCCCCTCGTTCCTGCTCAGCGTGCAGGCCTATGGTGCGGTGGCGCTGGCGGGCGGGGTGATGCTGCTGCTGACGCCCGGCGGGCTACGGGCGCCCAGCGGGTTTGAATGGAGCATGCTGGCGGGTGCGACGCTCTTTGGGGTGATCGCCTATTCCGGCCTGGTGACGGCGACGCGCATTGCCGATGCCGCTGTGATCACGCCGTTTCGCTACTCGCGTCTGGTGTTTTCGATGATTGGCGGCGCGATCATCTTTGCCGAGCGCCCCGATGCGATGACACTGGCGGGGTCTGCGTTGATCATTGCGACCGGGCTTTATACCTTTGTGCGCGAACGCAGGTTGGCGCGTCGGGCGGCGCGCGGCCTGGCTCAGCCCGCCTGAACATGCGCCAGGCGCCGCCGCGCCTGTGGCACGCCGATCATCATCATCGCGGTTGCGAACAGGAAATAAACTGCAATCCCATAGCCTTGCTGGTCAAAGTTGATGCCGAGGTCGATCAGCAACCCGGTGATCCCGGGCCCGATGGCTGATCCCAGCACCATCACCGCGATCGCCAGCGCCTTGATCGCGCCGATATGGCGGGTGCCATAGGCCTCGGCCCAGAGCGAATTGGGCAGGGTCGAGCTGGCGCCCTGGCTGATGGCGAGCCCCAGAATGCCAAGCGTGAGACCCGCAGCGCTGCTGGATTGCGCAAACATGAAGAAGGCCAGCACCATGGGCAATTGGGAATAGACGATCAGACGATTGGCGCCCCAGCGATCCAGCGCCCAGCCCGACACCAGCATAAAGACCACCGCCGCCGCCGTGTAGATGGGAAACAGGGCTGCCAGTTCCAGATGCGACCAGCCCTTGGTACTGGCGAAATGCAGCTGGTGAAAGAAAAACGCGGTGTTGAAGGCGCCGGGCCCCAAAATCGCAGGCATCATGTACCAAAACAGCGGCGAGCGGAGGGCCTCGCCACGGGTCCAGTGGCGATTGTCCATGCCGGTGCTGCTGTTCTCGGCGCTGATCGATTGCGGCATCCGCTCCCTGGACAAGAGCCGCGCGAGAAGGGGCACGCCGAGCAGGCAGATCACAGCCGCCAGCAGCCAGAGTCTGCGCCAGTCAAACACCGCCATGAGCGCGACGAATGTCAGCGGCAGGACCGCCTGTCCGAAGGAGACCCCCAGCGCCGCAAGCGACAGCGCCCGCCCGCGTGCGGCCACGAACCAGCGCGCCATGGCCACCACCGCCAGGTGGGTGCTCATGCCCTGGCCAAAGACCCGCAGCAGAAAGATCGAGAGCGGCAGCACCCAAAGCCTATGGTTGAGCGCCATCAACGCGCAGGAGAGCGCCAGACCACAGAGCACGATAGGCCCCAGGCGGCGCACCCGAAACACATCCGTCAGCGCTCCGGCCCAGACCATGACCAGTGCCGAGACCATGGTGCCGATCATGTAAAGCCCGCCCCAGCCCGCGTGGCTGAGGCCGAACTCCTGTTGGATCTGCCCGGCAAAGACCGAGATAAAGAAGGTCTGACCAAAGCTCGACAGGAAGGTCAGCATCGCGCCGGCTGACAGGAAGGAGAGGTTGGAAATCACAAAGCTGCGAAATCCGACCGCGCGCTGGAGGGGAGGGTGAGTCATGGCGCAGACTCTTGCGCTGTTAATCATCTGGCGCAAGCTCTTGCCGCTGTTTTTCATGCCGCCCCCGGATCGGCGCGTCATTTTTATCGCGCCGATCCAAGCCATAGCCAAATCCCGCCAAAGAAATTTCGACTGTTAGGGCTAAACCTCCCGAATTAGGGGTGTTAGCGATAACGCCTCCGGTTTACTTTTTACAGGGTCTTGCTATGACCGGGGGGAAATCCTGTCACAGTGAGGGACCACCTGCGATGAGCACCATTATCGACATTCACGCCCGCGAAATTCTCGACAGCCGGGGCAACCCGACGGTCGAAGTTGATGTCGTTCTTGAAGACGGCACCATGGGCCGCGCTGCGGTGCCCTCCGGCGCCTCCACCGGCGCCTATGAGGCGGTTGAGCGCCGCGACGGCGACAAGAGCCGCTACATGGGCAAAGGCGTTCTGGAAGCGGTTGCCGCCGTCAATGGCGAGATCGCCGATGAGCTGGTGGGCTTTGACGCGACCGAGCAAGTCTCCATCGACCGGGCGATGATCGAGCTGGACGGCACCGAGAACAAGGGCCGCCTGGGCGCCAACGCCATCCTGGGCGTGTCGCTGGCAGTGGCCAAGGCGGCGGCGGATTTCACCACCCAGCCGCTCTATCGCTATGTGGGCGGCACCTCGGCGCGCGTGCTGCCGGTGCCGATGATGAATATCATCAACGGCGGCGAACATGCCGACAACCCGATCGACATTCAGGAATTCATGATCATGCCGGTCGCCGCGAGCAATATCCGCGACGCGGTGCGCATGGGCTCCGAAGTGTTCCACACCCTGAAAAAAGAGCTGTCGGCAGCGGGCATGTCCACTGGTCTGGGCGACGAGGGCGGTTTTGCGCCGGAGCTGGGCTCCAGCCGAGATGCGCTTGATTTCATTCTGAAATCCATCGAGAAAGCTGGCTATAAACCGGGCGAGGAAATCTATCTCGCGCTGGATTGCGCCGCGACCGAATATTACAAGGACGGCAAATACGTTCTGTCGGGCGAGGGCAAGACCCTGTCGTCTGACGAAAACGTCGCCTATCTGGCCGCGCTGGTGAAGGATTACCCGATCATCTCGATCGAGGACGGCATGTCCGAGGATGACTGGGAGGGCTGGAAGGCGCTGACAGACGAGCTCGGCGGCAAGGTGCAGCTGGTCGGCGACGATCTCTTTGTGACCAACCCGGCGCGTCTGGCCATGGGCATCGAGAAGGGCTGCGCCAACTCCATGCTGGTGAAGGTGAACCAGATCGGTTCGCTCACCGAGACCCTGCAAGCGGTCGATATGGCGCATCGTGCGCGCTACACCAATGTGATGTCGCACCGCTCGGGCGAGACCGAGGACGCCACAATTGCCGACCTCGCCGTGGCCACCAACTGCGGTCAGATCAAGACCGGCTCCCTGGCGCGTTCGGACCGGCTCGCGAAATACAACCAGCTGATCCGTATCGAGGAAACCCTGGGCGAGATCGCGGAATACGCGGGTCGTTCGATCCTCAAGGGCTAAGCCTCCGGGACGGGACTATTGGGGCCTCGCATCAGCGGGGCCCTTTGTTTGTGGAGAGATTGGCGCGCAAGCGGCGCAAGGACGGGAGAGAGAAACGTGACGCTAAGAGATGGCATATCCGCCGTGACCCCGGGCAAAATCGCGGCTGTGGTGACCACGTTGGAGATGACCCAGCGCCCGGCGCCGCGCGCGGTTTCAGTGCCCGCGGGGTTGGATCTGGTGTTGCATGCCGCGCCCGAGGTGAGCTGGTATCGCCAGCTTTTTCGACTGGTGGGGCAGGACTATCTCTGGTTCTCGCATCTTGCCATGGCCGAGCGGGATCTGGCGGCGCATCTGGCCAGTGAGGCGGTCGAGGTCTGGTCGGTGCAGAAGGCGGGCGCCGATCTTGGCCTGCTGGAACTGGTGTGGATGGAGAACGGCGATTGCGAATTGTTGTTCTTTGGCCTCTCGCCGGAGCTGATCGGCGGCGGCGTCGGGCGCTGGGTGATGGAACACGCGATCAAGCGCGCCTATTCGCGCCCCATCATGCGGTTCTTTGTCCATACCTGCACCCTCGACAGCCCGCAGGCACTGGGATTCTACATCCGCTCTGGTTTTGTGCCTTGTCGGCGCGAGGTCGAAGTCGCGGATGATCCCCGCCTTATTGGATTGCTGCCCGAGGATTGCGCGCCGCAGGTGCCGCTGCTCCGCCCGTAGCAGGCGCAGCGGCGGCGGGTCAGAGCTTGCGGCTCATCAGCACATAATCCTCGCGCGGCTGAAACCGGGCGCGGGTATAGAGCTTGATCGCCGAGGCATTGTGGCGGTTCACCCCCCGATGCAGGGCGCGCCCGCCCGCCTCGGCCCAGGGGCGGGGCAGGGCAAAGAGCACCTCTGTGGCGATGCCGCGCCCGCGCACGGCGGGGCGGATGAACAGCTCGTCGATCATGCCGTCCAGCCCGCCGAATTCCACCGACCAGGTGAAGGTCACGATGACATAGCCGATCGGCGCGCGCACCGGACCGGCAAGGTAGATGGCACCGTAAGGGATGCCCTCAAGCAGCGGCAGCAAGGCGCCGCGGCGTTGCTCCTCCGTGCTGTCGATGCCTTCTTCGCGGTGGAAGCCTTCGACAAGCGGAAGCAGCTTTTCCAGATCTTCCGGGCGGGCCAGATGCAAAGAGGCGCTCATAGCCGCGCCAGACGTTCGGTCAGCAGAGCAAAGAACCCATCCGCATCAAGATCCCCGATAAACAGCGCATTGGCGGGGCGATCCGTCACCCCCCACCAATCGGCCACCGTCATGCCAAGGGTCAAAGGCGAGCTGACCTCTACCTCGACATTCACACGACGACCGGAGAAGAGCTCCGGGCGGATCAGATAGGCGATGACGCAGGGATCATGCAGCGGCCCCCCTTCGGAGCCGTATTTCTCCACGTCGAAACGTTCAAAGAAATCAAGCATCTCTGCGGTGAAGTTCCCAACGCGCGAGCCCAGGTTGCGAAAGGCCTCGACGCGGGCGCGGGTGGTCAGCGCCTTATGGGTGACATCCAGCGGCATCATGGTGACGGGCACGCCCGCGTGCAGCACCTCTTGCGCGGCTTCCGGGTCCACGTAGATGTTGAACTCCGCCGCCGGGGTGATGTTGCCGACCTCGAAATAGGCGCCGCCCATCAGGACGATCTCCTGCACGCGGTCAATGATATCGGGGGCGCGGCGAAAGGCGGCGGCGATATTGGTCAGCGGTCCCAGCGGGCAGAGGGTGACACTGCCGGACGGTTCGGCGCGCAGGGTGTCGATGATGAAATCGACGCCATGCTGTTCGGCCAGCGGCATGCTGGGGTCAAACAGCTCCGGCCCATCCAGGCCGCTGCCGCCATGCACATGTTCGGCCGTGACCAGGGGGCGTTCCAGCGGTGCGTCGCACCCCGCATGGACCTTGACCTCGGGGCGGCCGGCCACCTCGCAGATGATGCGGGCGTTTTTCTGGGTCAGCGCCAGCGGCACATTGCCCGCCACCGCGGTGATGCCAAGAAGGTCGATCTCCTCCGGCGAGCCAAGCGCCAGCAGGATGGCGACCGCGTCGTCCTGGCCCGGATCGGTGTCGATGATGATTTTGCGCGCGCTCATTTGTGGCCTCCGTTCACTTGGCAGGACACTGGCAAGGGGGGCGGCGATTGTCCATAGGTCTGGGCCCGGGAACGGCCGCTTTTGCAAAGAAGCGCCGGGTCAGAACGCAGGTCAGCTGCGCGCGGCTTTTTCCTCGGCCTTGACCTCATCCCAAAGCGCATCCATTTCCGCCAGGTCACTGTCTTGCGGGCGTTTGTCGCGCGCGGCAAGTTTTTCCTCTACCGCGTTGAAACGGCGGGTGAATTTGGCGTTGGTGCGGCGCAGGGCGGCCTCGGGCTCGACCCCAAGGTGACGACCAAGATTGGCCATCACAAACAACAGATCGCCGAATTCTTCTTCGACCTCGTCCTGGGTCAGCTCCTCTCGGGCCTCGACCAGTTCGGCGGATTCTTCGGCGATCTTGGCCAGCACATTCTGCGCCGAGGGCCAGTCAAAGCCCACCCGGGCCGCGCGTTTTTGCAGCTTGTAGGCGCGCAGCAAGGCGGGCAGCCCGACGGCGACCCCATCCAGCGCGCCGGTCTCGTTCTTGCTGGCGCGCTCGGCGGCCTTGATCGTCTCCCAGTCGCGGGTCTGCTGCTCGGCGGATTTTTCGCGGCTTTCATCGCCAAACACATGCGGATGGCGCGCGACCATCTTGTTAGACATGGTGGTGACCACATCCTGAAAGCTGAAATGCCCGGCTTCCTGCGCCATCTGCGCGTGAAAGACAGACTGGAACAGCAGATCGCCCAGCTCGCCCTTCAGCTCGTCCCATTTCCCGCGCTCGATGGCGTCGGCGACCTCATAGGCCTCTTCGATGGTATAGGGCGCGATGCTGGCGAAATCCTGCTCGATATCCCAGGGGCAGCCGCCCTCGGGATCGCGCAGCCGGCGCATGATTTCCAGAAGCCGTTCAATGCCTGCGGTTTCATCGTGGATCAACCTGTCGTCGCTCATTGCACCTGCCCGAAATTTCGTGTTCAGCTGCATCATCCCGACTATTTCACAGGAGTCCACCCCATGCCGGTTGTGAACCGCATCGCCGATTATGCCAACGAGATGAAGACCTGGCGTCGCCATCTGCACCAGATCCCCGAGCTGGGGTTGGATACGGTGAAGAGCGCCGCCTATGTGGCTGAACTTCTTGAGACATTCGGCGTTGACGAAATCCACGGGAGCATCGCGCAAAACGGGATCGTGGCGATCATCAAGGGCCAGGGCGCGGGGCCGACCATCGGTTTGCGGGCCGATATGGATGCGCTGCCGATCACCGAGGCGCGCGATCTGGATTACAAATCCCAGACCCCGGGAAAAATGCATGCCTGCGGGCATGACGGCCATACGACGATGCTGCTTGGGGCGGCGAAATACCTGGCGGAGACGCGGAACTTTGCCGGGCAGGTGGCGCTGATCTTCCAACCCGCCGAAGAGATCATCGGCGGTGCCCGCATCATGGTCGAAGAGGGCGTGATGGAGCGTTTCGACATCAAGGAGGTCTATGCGCTGCACAATGCCCCGGGCATGCCGGTCGGGCAGTTCGTGACCACGCCGGGGCCGTTCATGGCGGCTGTGGATACTTTTACCGTCAATATCACCGGCCAGGGCGGCCATGGCGCCATGCCGCATGAGACCCGCGATCCGGTGATGGCGGCCTGTGGCATTGCGCAGGCGATCCAGACCATCGTCAGCCGCAACCACCACGCCACCGAGGATCTGGTGATCTCTGTCACTCAGATCCACACCGGCACCGTGGACAATGTGATCCCCGAAACCGCCTATATCAACGGCACCATCCGCACCTTTAATCCGCAGGTGCAGCAGATGGTGATGACCCGCATGGCAGAGATCGTGGAGGGCTGTGCCATGGCTTACGGTGTCACCGCGGAGCTGGATTACGACGTTGGCTATCCTGCGACCATCAATGATGCGCAAAAGACCGAATTTGCCGCAGATGTCGCCCGCGAGATCTCTGGCGAGGCCAATGTGGAGGCCGAAGGCGCGCGCGAGATGGGGGCGGAGGATTTCGCCTATATGCTGGAGGCGCGCCCGGGGGCCTATCTCTTTCTCGGCCAGGGCGACAGCGCCGGGCTCCATCACCCCGAATATGACTTCAACGATGAAATCTCGCCGATTGGTGCGTCATTCTTTGCGCGATTGGTCGAGAAAGCACAGCCTTTGGCGTGAAGTCGGGAACGGCGGGGCTTTCAGATGACAAGCGCCGCCGGTTTCGCTAGGAAAAACGCAAAATTCTAGAAGAGAGTGGTTCTACATGTCACTGGAAGACGCCAAAAACCAGGTTGATCAGGCTTTCACCCGCGACGACCTGAAGGGGCTCAGCTTTGAGAATACCTTTGGGGGGGCAACATCCTTTTTGCGGCGGCGCTACAGCAAGGATCTGACGCATGCGGATATCGCGGTGACCGGTGTTCCCTTTGATCAGGCGGTGACCAACCGTCCTGGTACAAGGCTCGGCCCGCGCGCGGTGCGCGAAGCTTCGGCGCTGCAAAGCCCCGATGCGCCCTATGGCTGGGACATTGACCCGATGAGCGAGTTTGCCATCGTGGATTACGGCGATCTGGCCTTTGACTATGCCGATGTGCCTGCCTTCCCTGATACGCTGACGGATCACATCCGGGGCATTCTGGCCACCGATACCGCCTCTGTTGTGATCGGCGGCGATCACTATATCAGCTTCCCGATCCTCAAGGCCTATGCCGAGAAATACGGGCCCGTGTCTCTGTTGCATTTCGATGCGCACAGCGACACCTGGGCGGATGATGATTTTAGCCGCATTGATCATGGCACCATGTTCTACAAGGCGGTGAAATCCGGCATTATCGACCCGGCGACCTCGGTGCAGGTGGGCATTCGCACCACCAATGAGGACAACCTCGGCGTTCCAACCATTGACGCGGCCACCGTACATGAGATCGGCCCGGTAGAGACTGCCCGCCGTATTCGCGAGGTGCTTGGAGATCGTCCGGTCTATCTGACCTTTGACATCGACTGTCTGGATCCCGCCTATGCGCCGGGCACCGGCACCCCGGTCTGGGGCGGCTTGACCAGCGCGCAGGCGGAGGCGATCCTGAAGGCATTGCGGGGCATCAACATCAAGGGGGGTGACGTGGTCGAGGTGTCGCCCCCCTTTGACACCACCGGTGCAACCGCGATCGCAGGCGCCCATGTGGCCACGGGTATCATCTGTCTTCTGGCCTGGAACATGAGGGAGAAATGACCGAGTTCAACCAACCGATCAGCGGCAATGACCTGGCCCGGTTTTCCGGTCCGGGCACCTATATGCGCCTGCCGCAGGCAACTTCGCTTGATGGGCTGGATGTGGCGATGCTGGGGGTTCCGATGGATATCGGCACCTCCTGGCGTTCGGGGACGCGCTTTGGCCCGAAACAGATCCGTGCCGAGAGCGCGATGATCCGGCCCTATAACATGGCCACGGGCGCCGCGCCTTTTGAGGCGCTGAACATCGCGGATATCGGCGATCTGGCGATCAATACCTTTAACCTGAAGGAATCGCTGCGGATCATCGAGGACAGCTATGATGCCATCCTCAGCGCCGATGTCCTGCCGGTGGCCATGGGCGGGGATCATTCGATCACCCTGCCGATCCTGCGTGCCATGGCCCGCAAACATGGCCCCGTGGCGGTGATCCATGTGGACGCCCATGCCGACGTCAACGACGACATGTTTGGTGAAAAGGAAACCCACGGCACCGTCTTTCGCCGCGCCTGTGAGGAAGGTCTGTTGCAGGCCGACAAGGTCTATCAGATCGGGCTGCGCGGCACGGGGTACGGGCCGGATGATTTCAAGGAACCGCAGGGCTGGGGCTTTCAGCATTTTCCGGCCTCGGAGCTCTGGAATCGCTCGCTGCACAATATGGGGGCGGAGATCCGTCGCGATATCGGCACCCGTCCGGTCTATATTTCCTATGACATCGACAGTCTCGACCCAGCCTTTGCACCCGGCACCGGCACGCCGGAGATCGGTGGGCTGACCACCATGCAGGCGCTGGAGATGATCCGCGCCTTCAAGGGGTTGAATGTGGTCGGCTGTGATCTGGTCGAGGTCTCACCACCCTATGATACCTCGGGTAATACCGCGCTGGTGGCGGCCAATCTGCTGTATGAGCTGCTGTGCATCCTGCCGGGGCGCAACCCGCGCTAAGCGGCGGAGTTCGATATGCGACGCAGGGGGGGGGAGCGCTCCCGCCCCTCGTCGGATCTGGCGATCCACTCGCGTTGGGCCGGGCGCCGGGCAAAGCCCGGCGCGGCTGCGCTACAGGCGGGGCAGTGTTTGTGGGGCGGGGCTGTTTTGGGCTGCAAGGCAGCCGTCCTGCACCTTGCGCCACATCGGCACATTCAGCGACATCTGGCACTGCGCCATGAACATGCGCCCATCCACCTGAAGGCAGATGGTTTCGCCCAGTTCGATCCGGTTGCCCTGGGTATTGGTGCAATAGCAATCGACCGTCTTGCCGCCGGGGCCGATGACATCCGCCTGCGCCAGCCCGCTCCAGAGGCCGAAGAGCCCCAGGGCCGCCAAAGCCGCGAAACGGATATGACCACTGGCATGTTGCATGTCACTATCCTATCACATGTTGACCCCGGTACCAAAGACAGAGGTGCCTGCAAGAGCGAGTAATCCCGAAGATGATTCCCGAAGACCGGTTGGAACAGATCCTGCAACGCTTTCAGTACCTTGAAGCCGCGATGGCCGAGGGAGACGGGGGCGATATCGCAAAACTGGCGAAGGAATATTCCGATCTGCGGCCGGTGGCGGAGCAAATCAGCGCCTATCGGCAGCTGCTCAGCGACCTGCAAGAGGCCGAGGAGATGCTCTCTGATCCGGATATGAAAGCCCTTGCGGAAGAGGAAATTCCGATGCTCAAGGCCGCGCTGCCAGCGGCGGAGCAGGCTTTGCAACTGGCGCTCTTGCCCAAGGACGAGGCCGATGGCCGCGCCGCGATCCTGGAGATCCGCCCAGGCACCGGCGGCGATGAGGCGGCGCTTTTTGCCGGCGATCTCTATCGCATGTACAGCCGCTACGCCGAGATGCAGGGTTGGAAGGTCGAGGTGATCGAGGAGCAGGCCACCGAGCTTGGCGGCCTCAAGGAACTGGTGGCGCGGATCAATGGCGATGGTGTCTTTGCCCGCCTCAAATACGAGAGCGGCGTGCATCGGGTGCAGCGGGTTCCGGTGACCGAGAGCGGCGGGCGGATCCATACCTCCGCAGCCACCGTGGCGGTGCTGCCGGAGGCCGAGGACGTGGATATCAGGATCGACGCCAATGACTTGCGGATTGATACCATGCGCTCGTCGGGGGCGGGCGGGCAGCACGTGAACACCACCGATTCCGCGGTGCGGATCACCCACCTGCCGACCGGGCTGGTGGTTACCAGCTCCGAGAAATCCCAGCACCGCAACCGCGAGATTGCCATGCAGGTGCTGAAAACCCGGCTGTATGATCTTGAGCGCCAGCGCATCGACGGTGAGCGCTCGGCGGATCGGGCCAGCCAGGTGGGCTCGGGCGACCGATCCGAGCGCATTCGCACCTATAATTTCCCACAGGGGCGGATGTCGGATCACCGCATCAACCTGACGCTCTACAAGCTGGACCAGATCATGGGCGGCGATCTCGACGAAATCATTGACGCCTTGATTTCGGAACATCAGGCCAAGCAACTGGCGGAGATGGGGCAATGACCACCACCGCCGCGCAGGCCATGGTCGCTGCGACCGCGCGATTGCGGGCGGCGGGGGTGGATGACCCGGCCCGGGATGCACGGGTGCTCTTGGCGCATGCGGCGCGGATTGATGCCAGCCGGGTGACCCTGATCGCGCCGGAGGAGCTGTCGCATGAGATCGCCGAGCGCTATGAGCAGCTGATCGCCCTGCGCGCCATCCGGGTGCCGGTTTCGCATCTGATCGGCGAGCGGGATTTCTATGGCCGCCGCTTCAAGGTCTCGGCGGATGTGCTGGACCCGCGCCCGGAAACCGAGACCCTGATCGAGGCGGCCCTGTCGGAACCCTTTGAGCGGCTGCTGGATCTCGGCGTGGGCTCGGGTTGCATTCTGGTGACGCTTCTGGCCGAGCAGCCGGGCGCCATCGGGCTCGGCGTGGATCTGAGCGAGGCGGCCTGCCTGCAAGCCAGCGCCAATGCGGTGCTGCATCGGGTCGAAGCGCGCGCCGATATCCGCTGTTCAGACTGGTTTGACCAGGTGGAGGGGCAATTCGACCTCATCGTCTCCAACCCGCCCTATATCGCGCTGGAGGAAATGGACGGTCTTGCCGCCGAGGTGCGCGAGCATGAACCGCAGATGGCCCTGACCGACGGGGCCGACGGGCTGAGTGCCTATCGGCATATCTGCGAAGGTGTGCGCCCCTATCTGGCGCAGGCTGGTCGGCTGGCGGTGGAGATCGGCCCGACGCAGGGCAATGCCGTGGCCGATATGATGCGCGCGGCGGGGCTGAGAGAGGTCACGATTTTGCAGGATTTAGATGGCCGTGACCGGGTGGTTCTGGCCAGAAATCCGTGACATTTGGGCCGAATTCATCCATATTACACCTGTTGAGAGTAAAAAGAGTGAAATTTCCCCCGCTGGCCCCTTGTGCGATGCGGTGGAAAATGGTTACTCAAAGTGTCGCTGTTGCAAGAGGACGCATCTAGGCCTCTCGGCGACACCAAGCCCAAAAAAGTTCGCAGACCCTTGCGCAGAACGCGCGAACCACGGTCTTCGACAATTAGAACCAAGGCTGACGTTAGGCATATGAGATCGTCCAAATCACGTTCGCGTTCGAAGTCGAACCGAAATCGCCCGCAAGGCGCCAATGTTGTCAACCGCGTGTTCGATAGCAGTGGGCCCGAGGGAAAAGTGCGCGGTACACCGCAGCAAATCATCGACAAATATAACCAGCTGACGCGGGATGCGCAGCTGAGCAACGACCGTGTTGCAGCCGAGAATTTTCAGCAGCACGCAGAGCATTATCTGCGCATGTTGAACGAGGCACAGCGCGAGATCGACGCCCGCCGGGAAGAGCAGGAGCGTCAGAATCGCGAGCGCCAGGCCGAACGGGATAAAGAGCGCGCGGATCGTCTGGAGCGCCAGGAGCGTGAAGCGGCACCTGCCGCCACCGCCGCCAGCGGCGAGGGCCCGCAGCCTGAGATCCAGGACCCGCGTGATGCGGAGGCTGAAACCAGCGCCGAGGACAGCGGTTTGGTGGAAACCCCCGAGGGCAAGACCGCAGGCACCGAGGCCGCTCCGGCCAAGAAAGCCCCGGCGCGCAAACCCCGCAGCCGCAAGCCCGCTGCTCCCAAGGAGCAAGCGGCTGTCGAAGGCGGCGAAGCGGAAGCCAAACCCGCCGCAGAGGCGAAACCCGAAGGCGAACCGAAGCCCAAGCCGAAGCGCAGCCGCGCCAAGCCCAAGCCGGAAGAGCCTCAGGAAGCTGCTGAATAAAGCGGCCACTGAATTGGTAAAAACCCCCGAGGCCTGCGCCTTGGGGGTTTTTCTTTGTCTGGCTGATGCCGGGATCAAGGAGGCGGCATCAGCCCTGTGCCAGGCTGCGCGCCAATGCGCAGAAGGCCTCCAGGCTGACCTGTTCGGCGCGTTCCGTGGGCGGAATGCCGGCGGCGTTCAAATGGTCCTCGATGGCGGGGGAAACCCCCTTCAGCGAGGCACGCAGCATCTTGCGGCGCTGGTTGAAGGCGGCGGCGACGACCCTGTTGAGAATCGCGGCATCTGCCGGAAACCGGGGCTCCGGCAGCGCGGCCAGATGCACCACGGCGCTGGAGACCTTGGGTGGCGGAGTGAAGGCTTCGGGCGGCAGTGACAGCACGATGCGCGCATCGGCGCGCCACTGCGCCAAGAGCGCAAGCCGCCCGTAGGCTTTGGAGCCGGGTTGCGCAACAATGCGCTCTGCGACCTCGCGCTGGAACATCAGGGTCAGGCTTTGCCAGAAGGGCGGCCAGGCCTTTGGGGTGAGCCAGCGGACCAGCAATTCGGTGCCGACGTTATAGGGCAGGTTCGCCGCAATACGAATCGGCGGCGTGAGATGTTCGAGCGGATCCACGTCCAGCGCGTCGCCATTGATCACCTGCAACTGGCCGGGATAGGCGGCGGCGATCTCTTCCAGCGCGGGCAGGCAGCGCGGGTCTTTCTCGATGGCGAGCACCCGGCGGGCGCCTTCGGCCAGCAAACCACGCGTGAGGCCGCCGGGACCAGGGCCGATTTCCAGCACGTCGCAGCCGGAAAGCTCCCCCGCCTGGCGCGCGATCTTGGCGGTCAGGTTGAGGTCGAGGAGAAAATTCTGGCCCAGGGATTTGCGGGCGGACAGCTGATGGGTCGCGATGACCTCGCGCAGCGGGGGGAGGGTGTCGATGGCGCTCATGAGGAGATGTCATAAGGCGCGCGCGCGGATCTGGAAAGCGGCAAATGCAGGGAGCTGGCGAAAGCGAGGGGCGCTGCCCCTCGCGCTCCCCGGGATATTTCAGGTTAGAAGAAAGGGGCTGGCGTCTTCCTGGTGTTAACGACTGCGCGCCATGGATTGGGCGAGGCGCAGGGCTTCGATCAGGCTGGAGGGATTGGCAATGCCATGACCGGCGATGTCAAAGGCGGTGCCGTGATCCGGCGAGGTGCGGATGAAGGGCAGGCCGAGGGTGACATTGACGCCCTTGTCAAAGGCCAGCGTCTTGATCGGGATCAGCGCCTGATCATGATACATGGCGATGACCGCATCATAGCGGGCGTGGGCGGCGGCGTGAAACAGCGTATCCGCCGGGTGCGGGCCGGTGAGGGCGAAGCCCTCGGCCTGCATTGCGGCGATGAGGCCCTGCATCCAGTCCAGTTCCTCATGGCCCATGGCGCCGCCTTCGCCCGCATGAGGGTTCAGGCCGGTGAGGGCGATACGGGGGGCCTGCAGGCCAAAGAGCCGGCGCAGCCCCTGATCGGTGATGGTGATCACCTGGCGCAGAAGATCCGGGGTGAGCACCTCAGGGACGCGCGACAGGGGGATATGGATGGTGGCGGGCACCACGCGCAGCTCGGCACTGGCGAGCATCATCACCACGTGATCAACCTCAGCGAGCGCGGCGAGGAATTCGGTGTGGCCGGGGTAGGAAAAATCCGCGCCGTCAATCAGCGCCTTCTTGTGGATCGGGGCGGTGCAGAGCGCGGAGGCATCTTGCCGTTTGACCAGCTCCACGGCGGTCTCGATGGCGCGGATCACGCCGGGCGCATTGCGGGGATCGGCCTGACCCGGTGTCAGATCCCCGTCAAAGGCGAGGGGCAGCACTGGCAGCGCGCTGTCGCAATGGGGGATCGCCTCGGCGGGGTGTGTGACCTCCTTGATCGGCGTGCCGGCGGGCAGGTGCCGGGGATCGCCGATCCAGACAAAGGGGCAGCTGGCGCGCAGTTCGCGCCAGGCGGCAACGGCGATCTCCGGGCCTATTCCGGCCGGCTCGCCACAGGAGAGCGCGATAACCTGTGGCGTGTCACTCATTTGTAGCTGATCCGTGCGTTGGCCTTGAGCTGTTCGACATAGCTTTCGGCGAGGGCGGCGAGACGCTGTTGCAGCAGCGCGTTGGCCACGGTCTGGCGGGCATCTTCCTGCGCGCCCACGACCTCGCTTGTGCGGCCGCAGAGCATGACAAACAGCAGCGTCTGACCATTGTCGCGGGTCACATTGGCGGAGGATTCATTGGCGTCCATCTTGGCCAGTTCCAGTGAGATATCCTGAGGGATGTCGCCGGGGGCCTTGCTGCCACGGAACAAGAGCGCCGGGTCCTTGCCCTTGTTGACCCCGTAAAGGTCATCGCAGGTGTCGATCTTGTCGCGCAGCAGTTTGGCCTCTGCGAGCGCCTCGGGGCTGCGCCCGCCGGGAATGCGATAGGTGGCGTAGTCCAGCGCCGCGTAGCGGGCGCTGCGCCCGTCCACTTCGCGCAGGCCGCGCATCTGGAAAATGGCGATAGCGCCCTGAAGCGGCAAGGGTTCGGTGATCTCGCCCGGTTGCATTTCCAGCACCACGTTTTGCAGCGGCGCGGGCAGCTGGGACAGGGGCAACCAGGGCAGGCGGCCGCTGTCGGTGCGGCTGCTGGATGCGGAGAACTGCGCGGCAGAGGCGGCAAAGGCGGCGGCGGTCTTTACATCTGCAATCTGGGTTGCGAGCTCTTCGACCTGGGCGGCGTTGTTCTGATCATAGGGCAGGATGACCTCGGAGAGCAGCACCTGCACGCTGCCGGTGCCGGCGGATCCCATGGCGCGGTCGATTTCCGCGTCGCTGGGCTGGGCCTGCGCCAGGAAACGGCCCTGGGCATATTCGCGCCAGCCGAGACCGATGGCGGCAAAATCCCGCACGGTTTCGGTGGAGACGCCGCTTTGGTTGAGACGCGAAAGGAATTCCTCAAGCGACATGTTGGTCCGTCCGGCCAGCTCTCGCATGCCTTCGGTGATTTCCTCGTCGCTGAGGGTCAGGCCCGCCTGATTGATGGCGGCGCGCTTGAGACGATCCTCGATCAGGGCCTCTCGGGCCGCTTCGGCCGCGTTCCCCTGGGTTTCACCGAGCACGGTCAGAAACAGTTCGCGCTGCTCCAGCTCATATCGGGTGATCACATCCTCGTTGACGGTGATCGCGGGCGCAAACAGCCCCTGCGCCGCCGCCGGTGTGGCGGAGAGCGTCGGCAGAAAGCTGGTCAGGGCCAGGGCGCCAGCATAGGCAACCGGGCGCGGCCAGGAGGTCAGGGCTTGAAGAACCCGATGGGAAATCTGTTTCAACTGCATGATCGCCTGCTCGTTGTGGTGCCGCTCTTAACGGAGAACCCGTTGAGCGAGAGAGTAAATCCGAAATCGGTCGATGGCTCAACACTTGTGGTCGAGGTATAGCGACGGCTGACCGAGAGGTCGAGGGTAACGCACTCATTCTGATAGGTCAGGCCAATTCCGGTGCGGGTGGCGCGGCTATCGGCAATGTCGTAGCGCACATCGGCCCCCGCGCGCCAGGTGTTCGTCAGCGCATAGCTGCCATCGAGCCAGAGCTCGGAGGTATCGCTGCTGCGGTCTTCTGCCGGGTCCGACTGAAGCCAGAGATAGCTGCCGTAGAGGCTCAGCCGGTCGCGATCCAGATCGCCGCGAAACTCTGCCTTGGAGACCGACCAGGATTCGTCGAGGATCCCGCGCGCGGTGACGGTCAGATTGTTCATGAAATTGACCTGACCGGCCAGAAGGAAATCGGAGCTTTGCCCATCCAGGCCCGAGGTGGCGGTGAAGCCGGGCTGCGCGTCCTCGCGCAAGATCTGCGCAATGGTTCCGGTCGCCGACCAGCCGCGCTCGTCGAAATGGGCGAAATTGACACCATAGACCAGTGCCAGCCCATCTTCGCGCGCGTCGGGTTCGGGAAAGCGTGACAGCGCCAAGAGGTTGCCCTGGTCGAATTCCGAGATATTGCTGGCCTCGTTGGGCACATCATCGCCGCTGACATGGGACCAGCCGATTTGCACGATCGGTTCCAGCAGTTGCGTCGCGCCGGAGGCGGTTTGGCGCAACATCGGGCGGCGGAAGGTCAGCGCCGCCTTTGGGGTGATCCGGCTGACGTCCTGTTGGTAGATGGCATCATCGGAGAGCGCAAAGCTGTCGATCGCCACGCCGGCGGTGGCGCTGGTCTCAACGCCCCAGGGCAGGATCCAGCTGCGCAGCCAGGTTGCATCGGCGGTCAGGCGGGTCACATCACGGCCATTGGCCTCGGTCGCGGTGGCGTCGAGCGTGGATTCGCGGAAAAACTGCGTGCCATTCAGCCGCAGCCGCAATTCACCGCCGATATGCCTGGGAAACAGGCGCTGTTCAAATGTGCCGGTCAGAATGGCGGTGGGCACAAGATCGCCATTTTCTGTATCGCGCAGGGTCTTGTAGTTGTGAATGCTGCCCTGGATCAGCTGATCGCGCTGCACCCGCCAGAGGCTCAGGTCAGAGCGCAGCCGGTCGGCATCCGAGATGTCATAATCGGCGAGATAGCCGTCATCTGATACGGTTTTCAGATCAAAGCGCAGCTTGAAGCCGCGTTGCAGCTCGAAGAGGCCCGTGGCGAAGAGATAGCCGCGATTGTCCTCGGGTTGGATCTCGTCGCGGCTGAAGGCGCCGGAAATCTCGATCTGGCCGTTGCGAAACGCCTGCCGGTAGCGCAGCCCGAGCGAGGTGGCCTTTGCCGCCAGATAGGGCGTGATGGTCAAATCGCGATGGGGGCCAATGGTGACAAAATAGGGCACCTTGACACCAAACCCGAGGTTCGAGGAACTCGACAAGGTCGGGATCAGGAAGCCATCGGCCCGATCCAGCGAGGGATCCGGCAGGCGCAGGCCGGGAAAGTAGAACACCGGGACATTTCGGATCCGCAGCTGCGCGCCCTCGAAATACAGCTGTTTTTCCTCTGCGTCATGGGTCACCCGTTCGGCGCGGATTTGCCAGAGCGGCGGGCGGCCATCGCCACAGACATCACAAGAGGTGACGGCGGTTTTATAGAGCTGAGAATAGCGCCCCTCGACCCGCGTCATCTGCTGGGCCGCGAGCTGGACCTGCTGGTCAAACACCATCCGCGCGCCGCGCAGAATGCCGTTGCGCAGCCCGCTGTCGAGTTCTGCGGCATTGGCCAGAACGGTGACAGAGCCGCCCTGGTCAAGCCGGATCGGCCCGTCGAGCGTCAGCACCCCGCTTTGGCGATCATAGGTGATGCGGCTGGCCTGAAGGCGGATGTTGCCCTGAAAGGCCTCGACATGACCTTCGGCCACCAGCTTGCGATCCGGCGACATGAAGACCTTATCCGCCACCAGCGTGGCGGCGGCGCTCTGATCCTGTGCCGCCACATCGGGTGCATGCAGCGCGGCCGGTGCCGCCAGCATCAGCCCCAGCCAGAGCGGCAGCACGGATGACAGCAGTTTGCTCCGGCGTTTTGTTTTGTAATCAACCGTCTTCGGCATGCAGGAGCAGTCCCATCGTCAGGAGTATTGAGGCAACCGGTGGCGCCCAGGCCGCCAGAAGAACCGGGATTTGTCCGTTTTCACCGAGGATCCGTGCGAAGTTATGGACAAAATAAAGCGTAAAACCCAGCAAGACCGAGGTCAGCACCGCGACGCCGGTGCCACCAAGCCTGGTGTGGCGCATGGTGAATGCGGCGCCGACCAGCACCATCGCCACCAGAAACAGCGGCCGGGCCAGTTCCACCTGGAACCAGACCTGAAAGCGGGTGGTGGAAAACCCCGCCTCATTCAGCGCCGCAATGGTTTGCGGCAGCTCGTAGATCGAAATCCCCTCGGAAAAGCTGATGGTGTCGCGGATGCGCTCATTGGTCAGGGTGGTCGGCAGGCGCAGCTCTTCGAACCGGCGCGCGCCCCGTTCCGGGTTCACCCCCACCACAAGCTGCCAGACCTTGGCGTTGCGCAGCACCCAGTCCTCGCCGTCCAGCCAGGCCTCTTCCGCGAGGATGCGGCGGGTGGGGCCACCATCCGGCGCGTAGCTGAGGATCGAGACATGCGAGAGCACCAGCGAATCCGCGGTCCCCTCGTAATTGGCCGCATGGATGACCGATTGGCCATTCTGCCCGCCCTGACGCAGCCACAGCCCCTCGCCGGTGAGCGACACCGCCGCCGCAGCGCCCGGCTGGCGATAGCTCTCGGCCAAGGATTTATAGCGATTGGCCGTGGCCGCCACGATCGGGTTCAGCGTGGTCACCGCCAGGGCACCAATCACCAGCGCCAGCAGCACCGGCGGCAGCAGCGCCCGGATACCCGAGCGCCCAAACGCGCGGGTCACCACCAACTCGCTGCTGCGGGCCATGCCAACAAACAGCACGATGGTGGTCAGGATCATGATCAAGGGCAGGAAATTGCTCAGCGCAGCCGGTGTGTTCAGCAGCGTCAGCCCCAGAAGCTGGCCCAGGTTCAACCCCTGGGCATCGAACCGGCGGAATTGCTCGCTGAGGTCGATCAGCATCACGAGGCTCATCAACACGCCAGCGATGATGACAAACGACTGGAGAAACCGGCGCGCGTAATAGAGGTCGAGAATCATGCCGCACTCTCCGGCTGCGGGCACATGTTGTGCACCCTGGCACGGCGGGGAATGTCCGTACGGTCATGGATTTTGGAGATCAACAGGCCATCTGCGCGTCCTGCGATGGTGTGCAGGCACGGCTCTTGTGTCCGGCGCCCCCAGATCGGGCGGGACGACGGTCTGGCCCAGGGGCCATGGAACAGCGATATATGCGACAGCGCATATCTGTCGTGGTCTGACACCCGATCCCCCCATAGATCTTGCGCTCTGATTGTGGCGGACCTTAGAGGAATTCAACAGGCGGGAAAACTGCAATCTTCCTTACCTGCTGCGGAACGCGCGTGAAATGGGCGCAGCGGCGGGCCTGCTCTGGTATTCATCGCTGCCAGCGGCTACCTGTTAGGCAAATGGGGTCGTCGCCCCCCGCATCAACTACAGGAGATCTCTATGAGCGCGCTTTGCCCGGTCCGTTTTTCCAGCTTCGATCCCAAGGCCCTCGCCGACGTCAATGGCCATCTGGCCATTCTGGTCACTCCCGAAGGCACCATGGATCAAGCCGCGCGCTCGGCAAATCGCCTGACCAAGGGCGCGGTGGCGCGGCTCATCGCCTCTGATGATTTCGCCAAGGCCAAGACCGGGCAGGTGATCACCCTGGCCTGGCCTGCGGGGCTCGCCGCCGAGGCGCTGCATGTGCTGGTGATGCCGCGTCGTGTCTCGGCCATCGAGGCGCGCAAGGCGGGCGCAAAACTGGCCGAAGCGCGCGGCTCCGCGCCGCTGACCGTGAAGGCCGGGAATATGTCGCGGGCCGCAGATCTGGCGCTGGGGCTGGCGCTGCGCGACTATCGGTTCGACGCGCATAAATCCCAGGACAGCGAGGCCCCGGCCGAGGTGGTCATCTGCCACAACAAACCCGAGGAACTGGCCGAGGCCTATGCGCCGCTTCAGGCGGTCGCCGAAGGCGTGCATATGACCCGCGATCTGGTCAATGAGCCCGCCAATGTGCTGACCACAACCGAATTCGCCGACCGTCTGGCGGAGATGCGCGCTTTGGGGCTTGAGGTCGAGGTGTTGGAAGAAGACGCGCTGGCAGAACTCGGCATGCGCACCCTTCTGGCCGTCGGGCAGGGCTCTGCCAGCCCCTCCAAGGTGGTTGTGATGAAATGGAATGGCGGTGCCGCTGAGGCCGCGCCGCTGGCGCTGGTGGGCAAAGGCGTGGTGTTCGACAGCGGCGGTATTTCGATCAAACCGGCGGCAGGCATGGAAGACATGACCATGGATATGGGTGGGGCCGGCACGGTTGCGGGCACCATGCGCGCGCTGGCGCTGCGCAAGGCCAAGGCCAATGTGGTCGGCCTTGTCGGCCTGGTCGAGAACATGCCCTCCGGCACCGCGATCCGCCCGGGCGATGTGGTGAAATCCATGAAGGGAGACACGGTGGAGATCATCAACACCGATGCCGAGGGGCGTCTGGTGCTCTGTGACGTGCTCTGGTACGCGCAGGAGCGGTTCAAACCCGCCGGGGTGATTGATCTTGCCACGCTGACAGGTGCGATCATCATTGGCCTTGGGCATGAAAACGCGGGCGTTTTCTCCAATGACGACAATCTTTGCGGCGCCTTCCTGAAGGCCGCCGAGGCCGAGGATGAGGGCGCCTGGCGCATGCCGCTCGGCGCCGCCTATGACGAGCAGCTGAAATCGAATGTGGCGGATATGAAAAACGTCGGGGGCCGGCCGGCGGGCTCTGTCACCGCAGCGCAGTTCCTGCAACGCTTCATTCAGGAGGGAACGCCCTGGATCCACCTCGATATCGCCGGGGTGGCGTCGGTCAAGAGCAATACGGCCTATGCGCCCAAGGGCGCCACGGGCTGGGGCGTGATGGCGCTGAACCGTCTGGTGCAGGACATGTTTGAAGCAGAGTGATCGCGCTATGGGAGCCGCCTATTTCTATCACCTGACCCAAAAGCCCTTGCAGGCAACCCTGCCGGTGCTGCTGGAAAAGGCGCGCGGCGCGGGCTGGCGGGTCGCGGTCCGGGGCCGCGACCCCGACCGCCTGGCCTGGCTCGATGAGGCGCTGTGGCTGGGCGGAGATGCGAGTTTCCTGCCGCACGGATGCGCAGGTGGCCCCCATGATGCCTTGCAGCCGATCTTGCTGACCACCTCCGCGACCGCAGCCAATACACCGGTCTGCGTGATGAGCATCGACGGGGCGGAGGTCGCCCCCGAAGAGGTCCAGGCGCTTGAGCGGGTCTGTATCCTGTTTGATGGCACCGACCCGGAGGCCGTACAACAGGCGCGAGGACAGTGGAAAACGCTGACCGCCGCCGGTTGCGCGGCGCAATATTGGTCCGAAGAGTCGGGCCGCTGGGAAAAGAAAGCCGAAAGCGCGGCATGAAGTGAGGGGCGCTGCCCCTCCTGGCCGATGGCCAATTCACCCCGGGATATTTCGGGTTAGAAGAATATGGCGGCACAAGACAATATTAACCTTGATCTGCTTTTGTTCTTCTTGCGGTACAGGCTGGGAAGCCGATGGCCGTGTTAGGAGAAGGCCTGCCGCCAGCGCTGTGTTCGGGGCGGCAGGTTTCGCATTCTTCTAACTCAAAATATCCCCGCCGGAGGCACGTGCCGTCAGGCGCGTTTCAACGGGTTAGGATCAACTCGTTGTTGCGGATCTCAAAGCCGGAGTAGCGCTGAAGATAGCCCATTCCGAGGAGCGATTGTTCCAGAGCGCCCTTGTTCACCCAGGCGGTGACGTCTTGATCGTGAATTGGGCCCAGAACCACACTGTCCAGGTTGACGCGCGCGGTTTGGACTTCGCCATTTGCGGTGGTGGCGCGATCAAGATAGGCGAGATCCTGCGGATCAATCCCCACCCGCCTTGCGTCCCGCGCGTTCAGAACCATTTCGCTGGCTCCGGTATCCACCAGGAAGGTCACCGGCGTGTCGTTGATGGTCAGGGTGAGGTAATAATGCCCGTCGCGCGCCCGTGGGACCGCGATCTGGCCGGTATCTGACATCACTGCCTGCTGCCGCACCATGGTGCCGCGAATGTCTTCCCAGAGACCATAGGCGGCAATCACGCCAAGGAAGATCAACACCCAGATCGCCAGCTGCTGCGCGGTCTTGCCCAGGGATTGCCGGTTTTGCACAAACACCCAGGAGCCGATCACGGCAAGCATGAGCACCAGATAGATCATATGGCCGATATCATCGGATGTCATTGGCACTGTCCTCCTGAACCGGAGCTAGGTCTTGCCGGACAGGATGTCTAGCCCGCAAAGCCAAATGCGCGCAGCCCATCCAGCACGAATTGCACCGAGAGCGCCGCAAGCAGCATCCCCAAGAGCCGGGTGGCGACATTGATGCCGACGGGGCCCAGAATACGCTCGACCAGGCTGGACATAAGGCAGAGCACCAGCAAAACCGCGATCACAGCCACCAGGATCGCCATGACCGAGAGAAAGCCCTCAACGCCCGGGTGCTGACCGGAGAGCAGGATCACGGTGGCAATTGCGCCGGGGCCGGCAATCAGCGGGATCGCCAGGGGAAAGACCGAAGGGTCATCTGCGGGCGTGATCTCATCGCCCTGGTGCTGGCGCCGCGCAGTGCGACGTTCAAACAGCATGTCCAGCGCGGTGAGGAACAACAGCACGCCACCCGCGACGCGGAAGGCCGGCATGGAGATACCGATAAAGCCCAGCACGCTTTCGCCAAACAGGGCAAAGACCGCAAGGATGCAAATCCCGGTGAGCGAGGCCCGCAGGGCTATGGCCCGGCGCTGTCGAGCGGACATGCCTTGCGTGAGCGCCACGAAGACCGGCGTCAGCCCGATCGGGTCGATGATGACAAAGAGCGTCACAAAAGACGTAATCAGGAAGCTTTGCTCGATCATGAGGCCTCCGCGATTTCCAGCTGCTCCAGCGCCTCCATCCAGAGCGCCTCTGCCCGGGCCAGGGCTTCGATACACTCGGCGTGTTTCTTCTGCCAGACGGCGCGGTCGGACTGCTTTTCCTTCTCATAGAGAGCGGGATCGGCGAGTTTTTCATCGAGCTTTTCGCGCATCTCGGTGAGTTTTTCGACACGGGCCTCGGATTTGCGCACATCGGCACGCAGGGTCGCCAGACGGTCGCGCATGGCCCGTTTGGGCTTGGGCGCGTCTTGCGGCTCCGCTTTTGCTTTGGGCGTGGCCTTGGTGGCGGGTTTGTCACGCGCCAGCAGCAGGCTGCGGTAGCTCTCCAGATCGCCATCATAGGGATTTACCGTGCCGTCAGAGACCAGCCACAGGCGGTCGGCGACCAGGCTCAGCAGGTGCATATCGTGGCTGACCAGAATGACAGCGCCGGAATAGGCGGTCAGCGCCTCGACCAAGGCTTCGCGGCTCTCGATGTCCAGGTGGTTGGTCGGCTCGTCGAGGATCAGCATATGCGGCGCGTCGAGCGTGGCCAGAAGCAGGCTCAGCCGTGCCTTTTGCCCACCCGAAAGGCGTCCGACCTTGGTTTCGGCCTGCGCCGCGCCAAGCCCAAAACCCGCAAGCCTGGTGCGCCATTTGCCCGGGGCCTCATGCGGGCGCAGGCGGCGCAAATGATCCAGCGGCGTTTCATCCACATAGAGCTCGTCCACCTGATGCTGGGCAAAATAGCCGATCCGCAGCTTGGAGGAGCGTACCATCTTGCCCGCCATCAGCGGCAGCCGGTCCGACAGCAGCTTGGAGAGGGTCGATTTGCCCTGACCGTTCTTGCCCAAGAGCGCGATACGGTCGTCCTGGTCAATACGCAGGTTCAGCCGTTTTAGCACCTCGACCTCGCCGTAACCGGTGATGCCGCCCTCGATCTGGATGATCGGCGGTGACATTTCCTCGGGCTCGGGGAAGGTGAAGGCGCGCATGGCGGCCTCTTGCGGGGTGGAGATCGGTTTCAGCTTCTCGATCATCTTCAGGCGCGATTGCGCCTGTTTCGCCTTTGAGGCCTTGGCGCGGAAGCGATCCACGAAGCTTTGCAGATGCGCGCGCCGGTTGTCCTGCTTGCGGGCCTCGGACTGGGCCACGGCGATGCGGGCGGCGCGGGTTTCGGCAAAGGTATCGTAGGGTCCCTGATAGAGCGTGAGCTTGCGGTCCTCCAGATGCAGGATCGCCCCCACCGCACGATTGAGCAGCCCACGGTCGTGGCTGACGATCAGCACCGTATGCGGGTAGCGCGCGATATAGTTTTCCAGCCAGAGCGCGCCTTCCAGATCAAGATAGTTGGTCGGCTCGTCAAGCAGCAGGAGATCCGGCTGGGCAAAGAGCACGGCGGCAAGGGCCACCCGCATCCGCCAGCCGCCGGAGAAATCGGAACAGGGGCGCAGCTGGTCGGCATCGTCAAAGCCCAACCCCTTGAGGATCGAGGCAGCGCGGGCCTCGGCCGACCAGGCGTCGATATCCGCAAGCCGGGTCTGGATCTCGGCGATGCGGGTGCCATCGGTGGCTGTTTCGGATTCCGCCATCAGCTCGGCGCGCTCGGTATCGGCGGCCAGCACCGTATCGACCAGCGAGGTCTCGGAGGAGGGCACCTCCTGAGCGACACCGCCAATACGCGCCTTGGACGGCAGCGAGATGGAGCCGGTCTCCAGCGCCAGCTCGCCCCGGATCAGGCGGAACAGGGTGGATTTGCCGGTGCCATTGCGGCCCACGACGCCGACCTTGTGGCCGGTGGGAATGTTAGCGGAGGCCTCTTCCAGCAATGGGCGGCCTTCGACGGAATAGGTGATGGTGTCAATCTTGAGCATGGCTCTCTCATGTCGAAAGCGGCGGGAGGGGTCAATCACTATCCGTGCTATTCCGGGGCGCAGGCTTGGCTGTGTCGCGATCTGTGCTAGGCTCTGCCTTGTATTGAAGGGCGGCGCGCCGGGCGTGCGGCATGATTTTTCGGTTTTTATTTTAGTTGAGGAATAGTGATATGCGCAGATTGGTTGTCTGTTGTGACGGGACCTGGAACACGCCGGATCAGAACCGAGATGGTTTGCCCACGCCCACCAATGTGGTGAAGCTGCATTCGCTGGTGGCAGCGCAAGACAGCGCAGGCGTGCAGCAGATCCCCTATTATCGCGCCGGGGTCGGCACCTCTGGCGGCATCATTCGCCGCGCGCTGGGGGGCGCTATTGGGCGCAATCTCGAAGACGACATCATGAGCGCCTATAAGTTCGTTGCCGAAACCTATGCGCCGGGGGACGAGATCTTCCTCTTTGGGTTCAGCCGGGGCGCTTACACGGCGCGCAGCCTTGCGGGCATGATCTCGAACGTGGGGCTGGCGGATCTGCGGCCCGATCATCTGTCGCCTTATGAAGATCCCTGGCAGGTGGTGAAGAAGCTGATGACCCGCTATCAGTTCAACAAGGCCGACGCGCCCGAGACAGGGCTGCGGGCCAGGCTCTTGCAGCCGCGTCCCGTTGGGGTGGTCAAATTCCACGATCCGGCGCAGATCGGTTTTCGTTTTATCGGGGTCTGGGACACCGTCGGCGCGCTGGGCATTCCCGACGATCTGGCCTTCCTGCGCTGGGTGCTGGGGGATCCGCTCAAGCTGGGTTTCAAGGATACCGCATTGGGGGGCAATGTCGTCTGCGCCCGGCAGGCATTGGCGATGGACGAGCGGCGGGTGGATTTCGCGCCGACGCTCTGGACGGAATGGGCGCCCGACCAGGACGTGGAGCAACGCTGGTTTCCCGGTGTGCATGGAAACGTCGGTGGCAGCTACGCCGAGACCGGCCTGGGCGATCTGACCCTGCAATGGATGTTGGAGGAGGCCCAGGCCAACGGGCTGGCGCTGCGGGATATGGTGCCGGGGCAGTTGCAGCCCAACGCCTTTGCGCCGCGTCATGATTCCCTGCTTGGCGGCTTCCAGAAACGCCCCAGCCGCCCGCGCGCGGTGCCAGAGGTGATAGATCGCGAGGGGGTGATCGCTGATTGGCTCAGCCGCACCACTTTTGACGACTCCGTGCTCACACGTCATCGCTCGCCGCCGCCGGGAGAGGCGCAGTATTGGCCAACGCGGACCTTGCAGCCGGGCGAGAGCTGCAAGACCTACGCCCATGCGCGGATCAAATGGAATGCGACCGGGATTTTTCTCGAAAACAAAGGCACCTATGCGGTGCGCGCCCCAGGGGAATGGAAGGATGCCGCAATTGTCGCAACGGCGGATGGCGCGCGTGAGGGGGTCCATCTTGGCAAGCTGGCCTATGGGCTGGCCGCGATACCGGAAGCGATGCGTCGGCTGTGGCGCTCCGTCGAGCGGTTTCGCAATGCCGATCTTCCCTTGACCAGACGCGTCGATGACGCGCCGTGGTTTGCCCTGATCGGGGTTATTGCCAACGGGCAGGGGGCCAGCGAAACCGGCGCGGGGCTGGAACAGCACGAGGTGCAATGCCTTGGCTCTGATATGCAGTTCACGGTGAACAAAGGCAGCGGCTATCTCTATCTCTTTGCCAATGATGCCTGGCGGACCTATGGCAACAATGCTGGCAGTCTTTTGGTTGAAATCACCCACCTGTCCTGACAGCTTTGCTCCGTTGCCCATTGCGATGATCGGATACCCAGAGTGAAAGTCCCAGCCGCCCGCACGCCACCGACCCTGGTCACCTTGACGCTTGCGACCGGGCTGTCGGTGCTGGCGCTGAATATGTTCCTGCCCTCCTTGCCCCATATCGCAGCGGAGTTTCAGGTCGATTACGCGCTGGCGAATCTGTCTGTCGGCGCATTTCTGGCGATCTCGGCGGTTATGCAGGTGCTGGTCGGCCCGCTGTCGGATCGCTTTGGGCGGCGTCCGGTGATGCTCTGGGCACTTGTGCTGTTTACCCTGGCCTCCTTCGGGACGGCGCTTGCCAGCAATATCTGGGTCTTTCTCGGGTTTCGTCTGCTCCAGAGTGCCGCTGTGGTCGGGTCGGTCGTTCCCCGGGCGGCTGTGCGCGACCTCTATGACACCCGCGAGGCGGCCAGTCGGCTGGGCTATGTGACCATGGCCATGGCGCTCGCGCCGATGCTGGGGCCGATGTTTGGCGGCTGGCTCGACATGCTGTTTGGCTGGCGCGCGGCTTTTTGGCTCTATCTGGCGCTGGGCGGCGGGGTGCTGGCGCTGGTTTGGGTGGATTTTGGCGAAACCAATCATAGCCGCAGCGCCAGTGTCATGACCCAGATGCGGCGCTATCCGCTCTTGTTCAGCTCGCGCCGCTTCTGGGGCTATAGTGTCTGCATGGCGTTCTCTATCGGTGGCTTCTTTGCCTTCATCACCGGTGCGCCGATGGTGGCGCAGGCCTGGTTCAACATGAACAGCGCCTGGGTGGGCCTTGGCATCGGTATCATCACCGGCGGCTTTATGGTGGGCAATCTTGTCTCTGCCCGGTTGAGCCTGCGGGTGCCGCTCTTGACGCTGATCCTCTGGGGGCGCAGCTGCGCCGTGCTGGGGCCGAGCCTGGGGCTGTTGCTGTTTTATGCCGACCTAGGCAGTGCTGTGACCTTTTTCGGCTGTGCCGTCGCGGTGGGGTTTGGCAATGGGCTGACCATGGCCAATGCCAGCGCCGGACTGATGTCGCTGCGCCCCGAGCTAGCTGGCAGCGCGGCGGGGCTTTCGGGGGCGCTGGGCGTTGCGGTCGGGGCGGTGCTGACCACGCTGACCGGCCTCAGCGTCACTGCACAAAATGCGCCTTTCGCGGTCTTTACGATCATGCTGGGGGCGGCGATCCTGGCGCTGGCGGCGGTGCTCTATACGCGCTGGGCGGATCAGGCCTCGCCACTGGAGGTCGGGGCCGCAGAGTGAGCCCGGCACCGGCACCCCGATCCGCCGCGTTGGCGGGCAGCCCGGCGTTTCTTTGGGGCTTTAAAAATCTTCGAGGCCATGCTACCGCCCGCGACAAAGGAAGCCGGGCATTGTGCCCGGTCAATCAGACGGAGCATACCCATGGCCTTGGAACGCACCTTTTCGATCATCAAACCCGACGCAACCCGCCGCAACCTGACCGGCGCAATCAACGCCAAATTCGAAGAAGCCGGCCTGCGCATCGTTGCGCAAAAGCGCATCCACCTGACCAAAGCGCAAGCAGGCAAATTCTACGAAGTGCACGCCGAGCGTCCCTTCTATGACGAACTGTGCGAATTCATGTCCTCCGCTCCCATCGTCTGCCAGGTTCTGGAAGGCGAAGGTGCCATCGCGAAAAACCGCGAAATCATGGGCGCCACCAACCCGGCGGACGCCGCTCCCGGCACCATCCGCGCCGAGTTCGCGGAATCCGTTGGTGAAAACTCCGTGCACGGTTCCGACGCGCCGGAAACCGCAGCCGTGGAAATCGCCTATTTCTTCTCGGGTCTGGAACTGGTCGGCTAAGCCCACCACTCAGATCTTAGCAGATCAAAGCCGTCGCATGTGTCATGCGGCGGCTTTTTTTGTTCGCATATGCATGGCGCGGCGCGGTCGCACCCTAGGATTTGGCGGCGGATTTGGCCGGGATCACACCGATTTCGTCCAGAATGGCTTCAAAGGCGGAGCGCTCCTTGTCAAAGGATTGCGCCTTGATCGCGTCAAAGCGCTTGCGCAGGGCTTTCTTCTCCTCGCCCTTGCAATCGTTCCAGGGGCGGCCCTGCAAACCCATCACCAACACGTAGTAGCCGATGAAATGTGGCTTTGAGCCGGATCGCAGCAATTGCGCATAGGCCGCATCCGCCCCGAGCGCGCGCAGCTCCTCGGCGGATTGAATGCCCGCCCGCGCGCAGGAGGCTTCAAACGCGGGACCAAGATTGCGGATGCTGGAAACGGGTGTGCTCATCTCGCCAGATTTAGCCCAAAGCAGGCTGCGCGTCAGCCCTGGAATGTCGCGAAGCAGACGGAGCGGATCACTTGGATCTTCGAGGTGGGTGATTCTCGCAAAACTTGGTTAATGATTCCAAGTGGTTGTCGGAATCATGGTTAACAAACGTTAGCGTTTCAAAGACGAAATAATGTTACCTCTAATTCCTGTAAATTTGTGACCCGGCGAGGGGGACGACCTATCCCAAAGACGTGTCTCTATCCTTTCGCAATGGGCGCGAAGACGGATGGATAGGGGATGTTGTGCGCCGGTTTGTATAAGTTTGTACACAACGGAATGCCAAGCAATCGAGGTTCCCATGCTGCACCCCATCATTCTCGCCGGAAGCGCTGATCAGCCCAGAGAACATGCAGCTGGTCTTTGCCCTTTGCACTTTGAAAATGCGCCGGGCGTGCCCAGCCGTTTCGAGGCTTTGCTGCATACGTTTTCCGGCGATGTTTTTGCCCCGCCGGTGGTTGTAACCCCCTTGGAGCATGGCCCCCTTGCCAGCCAGCAGCTGGAGGCATCTCCCGGCGCCAAACTGATCCTGGAGCCTGAGCGGCACAAGCCCGCCGCAGCCTTCCTGAGCGCGCTTTTTGCGCTTGAGGCAAGCCCGCAGGCGCTGGTGGTTGTCGCCCCCGCGTCGGCGCAGTTCGAGGATCTGGGCTTGCTTGATACCGCCCTGTGCCATGCCATTCCGGCGGCGCAGCGCGGCGAGATTGTCGCGCTGGGAGAGCGCAGCACACGCGGCTATACCGGCCACGGCGCCTTTGACGTGGCCTGCCTGCCGCGCGACAATGCCCCGGTGGCGGTGACCCGGGTGCAGCCAAGCCGCCGCCACGCCTCCCTAAGGTCGCTGTTCCAGAGCAATCATCAGCTCTGGGGGCTGGGTGTCTACGTCGCCCGCGCTGATGTGCTGCTGGCGGCCTTCAAACATCACGCAAGCCGGTTGTTCCTGCCGGTGCAACATGCCAGCCAGCAGGCCGCTGCCCTGGGCGATGCGATGTTGCTGGACAATCACGCCTATCGCCGGGTGCGGGATGTGAGTTTTGAACGTGCCGTGGCGCAACAGGTGGATAATCTGGTTGCAGTTCAGGTGGATCCCTCCTGGAGCCTGCTGAACGACTGGGCGCGGGACGCGGCAGAGGAACAGGCACCGTCCAATCCCGAGGTCGCCGCCTGGGATGCCGATTTGACCGCCGATCAGGCCCATCACGTCCCTCATCAACACGCCGCGGATATGATGGCGATCTATGCCAGTGTCGCCGCCGCAACAGAGGAGGACGGGATTTCCTCCCGGCGTTCGTCTCATGCCTGGGGCAGCCGTGAAACGCTGGCCATGGGGCCGGGGTTTTCCTTGCAGCGGCTGATTGTCAATCCGGGCGCGAGCGTCACCCTCAGCGCTGGCGCAGGCACCCCGGAGCATTGGGTCGTCGTACAAGGTGCGGCCCTGCTTACCCTAGGCCAGCAGGTCCGCATGCTCTGGGAAAGCCAGAGCGCCCGAATCCCGGCAGGACGGGATCGGCGCATTGAAAACCCGGGCTCCGGCGTCTTGCAGCTGGTCCAGTTGAACGTCTCTGCCCTCAATAAGGGCGGGTCGGCCACGGGTACAGATCGGAATTCTTCCCCCGCCGGCGTTGCGTAACCCCCCCCCCTCTTGCCTCACCGCAACACCGGCTCTTGACGTCCCGCGCGCCCACGCGGGGCGTCCTTTTGTGTTGAGGGCTGCGGCCTGCGGATGAGGGCCGTTTGCGAGCCGCGGATATCGACCGGGCGCAAGACGCCGATGGAGTTCGCAGGTTTTGCGCGCGGCGTGACAAGAGGAAGGCTTTGCCCCTGGCCAGTTGCGGCTCTGGAAAGGGCCGGGGCTGGTCGCGTTGCTCTTCATCCTGCATCCGCCTCTGGTACAGCCAGCGCCTTGCGGCGCTTACAGGTCTTCGCGCCTTGGGCAGCCGGGGCGTTGGGGGGGCGCATTGGGATCTGGATCATGGGGGCGACAAAAAACCCTTCGACAGGATCGAAGGGTTTTTGCGAAAGTCAGCGGTCTTTTTCGGGGTCAGAACAGCCCGGCTTCTTTTGCGGTCATTGCAGCCTGGGTGCGGTTCTTGGCGTCGAGCTTGCGACACAGGGTGCGCACATGCAGCTTGATGGTCACTTCCTGAAGATTCAGATCGCGGGCGATTTCCTTGTTGGATTGGCCGCGGCACAGACCGCTGAGCACTTCGACTTCACGCGGGCTGAGCTGTGCGATCAGCGGATGGGCGGACGCGGCGGCCTCCTGGCGCATCAGTTCCACCGGAACATAGATTTCACCGGCGCTCATGAAACGGACCGCGTTCAGCAGCGATTGCGCTCCCATCGTCTTGGGGATGAATCCGATCGCCCCGGCATCAAGCGCCTCTTGCGCGGTGCGGGTCGGCGCGCTGCCGGAAAGGATCGCAACCCCGCCGCCGCCATTTGCCTTCAGGGCGCGTTGCAACCCATCCAGACCGTTCATCCCGGGCATGTTGTAGTCCAAGAGCACCAGGTCATAAGGACCGCTGCCTTCGATTTCCTTGAGTGCGCGCGGCAGGTCCGTTGTCGTGGTGATTTCCGCACCGCCCTCTGATGTCAGATAGGCCGAGATTGTATCCCGTACCATGTCGTGGTCATCTGCCAGAAGAATACGCATGTTGCCGTTTAACCTGTTTTCACTGTTCGATGTCGATCCTACAGGGCCAAACGTTTCTAATCTATCAACTTCGGCGTTAAAATTCGGATCGAAGGTGGCGTAGGCATAACTCATGGTGCACTCCCGTACTCTCAAACGCCGCAACAAAGGCCGGCTGATCTTACTTTAATCTACTTGTGTCGGGGCAGGGTGGTGGAAACAGCTTACCCGAGGGCGACGCAGTTTACCGATATTATACGAAAGTCTAGGAAACTATACACAGGCGCTCATGCTGACGCGTCTTCGTTGTGTCAATATCTCGGTGGCCTGATTGGGGGCCGGATTGACTTAGGAGCTAATTGTATGAAACGCCTGTTTGCCGCCGCTGCGCTGCTTTTCACCTGCCTCTTCTCCCTTCCTGTCGTTGCTTCCGGCGGTGACGTGCTGCTGACGGTGCGCAGCGGGGACGCCTCGTTTGAATATACGCTTGAGGATCTGCGCGCGCTTGGTGACCGCGAAATCAAGACCACGACGATCTGGAGCGATGGCGTGCAAACCTTTGTCGGCGTGCCGCTGGATACGCTGATGTCTCATATCGGGGCGCAGGATGGCGCGCTTGAGGCGGCGGCGGTCAATGACTACGCGGTGGAGATCCCCATGTCGGATGTGCGCCCCGGCGGACCGATGATTGCCTATATGCGCAATGGCGCCACGATGTCGCTGCGCGACAAGGGGCCGCTCTGGATTGTCTACCCTTACGACAGCGGGGCCGAGTTCCGCACCGAGGAAGTCTATTCCCGCAGCATCTGGCAGTTGAACAGAATAACCGTAAAGTAACCCTCCCTCCGTTGGGCTGATATTCAGGAGCTATCCGGTCTTTGAGACGCCTCACGCTACCGAACCTGCATCGCTGGCTGATATCAGGTGCCGCCGTGGTCTTGACACTGCTGGCGGTCCAGGCGTTTCGGCTTGGCAACAATGTGCAGAACCGGATCGAGGCGTTGTCAACCGCGGCGACGGACAACCTGCAATGGACCCTGTCCCAGGCCGAAGTCGATTATCTGAAGTATCAGCAGGCGGCGATCCTGACTGCGGGGCCCGGCGATCTGCCGTTGTTGCGCAGGCAGTTTGACATTTACTACAGCCGGATCGTGACCTTTCAGGAGAGCGCGCTTTATGCCGGGATCCGCGAAACCGAAGACGGCGGCCGCACGCTTGAACGGCTGCGCGAGGGGTTGCATCAGCAGGCGGCTTTGATTGACGCCAGCGACGATGTGCTGCTGGCGCGGCTCGATGATCTGCGAAAGATGGTTGAAAGCGATGGCGCGGAGGTGCGGGACCTCGCCCTGATGGGGGTGGTGATCCAGGCGGAGACGGCAGGCGCCGAACGGGTGCTGTTGCACCGCCTGTTCCTGAGGCTGAGCTTCGTCGTCGGCACGCTGTTGCTGGCGCTTGCAACGACGGCTTTGCTGATCTTGCTGCTCTATCGCCGTGGTCAGCGGCTGGCGGCCTTGCAGGCAACCGAGGCGGCCCGAACCGAGGCGATGGTCACCTCTTCGCTGGATGCCATCCTGATGGCGGATAAGCGCGGCCGGATCACCGCGTTCAACGGCGCGGCGGAACGTATCTTTGCCTATTCCGCCGAAGAGGCCAAGGGCATGCCGATCAATGCGCTGATCTCGTTGGATCCGGATATCATGTCGGCCCAGAGCCGGCTTGAAGAGGCAATGGGCGGCGATGACCGTATTCAGCTGACCGCCACCCGCAAGACCGGAGAAATCCTGCCGGTCGAAGTCTCCTTGAAGGTCAGTAAATCCAGCGGCCACCAGGTCTTGGTCAGCTATGTGCGCGACATCTCCAACCGCCTTCGCGCCGAGGAGGATCTGCGCCGCGCCCGCGACGAGGCGCTCGCCGGAGAACGGGCCAAGGACAAGCTGCTGACGGTGATGAGCCACGAGATGCGCACCCCGTTGACGGGCATCCTCGGTTCGCTGGATCTGCTGGAAGACATGCAGCCTTCGCCGGAGCAACGGAAATACCTACAGGCCATGCGCGTTTCGGGCGAATTGCTGTTGCATCATGTCAATGATGTGCTGGAGCTGTCACGGCTGGAAGCCGGCGCCGAACCCGAAGAGGCCCGGCCCTTTGATCTCAATGAGCTTGTCACCGGCCTGGTGGACAGTCAAAAGGCCAACGCGCTGAAAAACAACAATGAACTCAGCATCTATTGCAGTCTTGGCGATAACGACGGGGTGTTGGGGCAGGCGCGCAGTGTGCAGCAGGTGCTGCTGAACCTGGTGGGCAATGCGATCAAATTCACCCGTGACGGCGCGATCTCGGTGGATGTGATCCGGGGCGAGGGCGATCTGGTTGAATTCAGCGTGGCGGATACGGGCAAGGGGATCGGCGCCGAAGATCTGGAGCGTATTTTCGACGATTTCATCATGCTCGACCCAAGCTATAAACGCGGCAGCGAGGGCACCGGCCTGGGTCTGGCGATCTCGCAGCGGCTGGTGCATCGGATGGGGGGCGAAATCGCCTGCGAAAGCGAGCTTGGCGAGGGCAGTATCTTCAGTTTCTCGGTGCCCTTGCCCCCCGCGTCGCTGCGCGATCACCAGGCTGTCGTGGTTCAGGAAACCCGGGCACAGGCGCGCAATCTCCTGGTCATCGAGGACAATGACATCAACCGGTTGCTGTTGGAAAAGATGCTGAGCGACCTTGGTCATTGCGTGGTCACTGCCAGCGGCGGCGCAGAGGGCTTGTCGTTGGTCGAAGCCCATGATTTTGACCTGATCCTCACCGATATCAGCATGCCCGAAGTCGACGGCATGGAGGTGCTGCGCCGCATACGGGCTGAGCGATTGGCCGATGATATCGAGGTTGTCGCGCTGACAGCCCATGCCGCCGCCGAAGATCATGCCCGCATTCTTGACGCGGGCTTTGCCGAGGTCTTGACCAAGCCGATCAACCGCGCGGCCCTGGGCGATCTGGTGGTGCGCCGCAGCCGAGGGCAGGGCGCGGTTGTGGATCACGCCCCCCGCGAGGGTGAGTCCGACCTTGCACAGTTCGTCCAGGCGGTGGGCCCCGAGAAAGCGCAGCATTTCCTGTCGGTGTTTCGAAGCGACGTGAAGATCCTGAGCGACGCATTGGGGCAAAGCGCAGAGCTGACAGAGGATCATCGACAAGAAGCCCATCGCCTCGCCGGATCCGCCGCCGTCCTGGGGCTGGCAGAGCTACGTGCGTGCATGCTGGAGATAGAGCAGGCAAACACCAATGCCGTCCCCTCCTTGGAGGGGTTCAATAGGGCCTGGCAGTCCGCCGATACCATGTTGGCAGGCTTCGTGGGCGCCTAGGACCAAAGCCCTCGGCGCGAATGAAGCGCCGGTGAGACCCGTATTATCAAGAATCAAAAGGACACCCTAAAAAGGCAGGGTGGTTCTTTGCGAGACAATAGCCCCGAGGTGCAGGTTTGTGGAAGGACACCGAGATCAATTTCCGACAGAACGATTATGTCATCTACTGGAGGTCGGGCCTCCTCTAGCATTTCATTCGATGAATGAAGCGGCAACCAAGGCCCGACGCGATCTGTCTCGCGGTGGGAAGTGACAAGAAAAGTCCGCAAAGGCCGAGAATATGGATATCGAATTTCATAGGTTCTGCACCGCAGACCAGCATCAGGCGCTGGGTTCATGGCAAATCGCGCTATCTTGTATCAGCGCCGCATTGCTTACCATATGCTTGCGCATGCCAAACACCCCCTGAGCCACCTAACTGAGGTGTCTTGTAAATCTATGATCTACTTGGGGATTTTGGCTCCGGCGGTAGGGATCGAACCTACGACCAATTGATTAACAGTCAACTGCTCTACCGCTGAGCTACGCCGGAGTGTGAGCGACCGTATAGCGAGGGGATTTCGGGGCGTCCAGAGCGAATTTGCCTGTGCGGGCAAAAAATTCAGATATCAGCCGCAAAGCGGACCTGTGTCGTTAGGGGGCCGAGGGCCTGGGCTTTGCCACGTTGGTGAAGGTCGACCAGATGTGCAAAAACATTTCGCTCCGCGGCCAGGAGAAGGGCGCTTGGGGTCTCTGTGTAGATCAGTTGGGTCAATTCCGCTGCATTTGCGCTTGCGCGGCGCAAATGGTCGAGAATTGCCGTTTCACGCGACAATCTGTGTTCGATCAACCAGTCAAGTCGCGCTGCCGGCTCTGACACTTGATCACCATGCCCGGGCAGAAAGCGCGTCCAGCGGCGATGCTGTAAACGTCGGCATGAGGCCATGAAATCGGTCAGGTCACCGTCGGGGGGCGAGACCAGGGAACTTGCCCATCCCATGACATGATCGCCGGAGAACAGGGTGTCGCCAAGCGCAAAGCAGAGATGATTGCCGATATGGCCGGGCGTGTGCAGCGCTTCAAGTGACCAGCCCTCCGCCGAGACCACCTCGCCGTCTTTGAGGCACCGGTCGCAAGCGAACTCGCGATCCATCCCTTCGCCGCCGTCAGCGACCCCCTGGGTGACGAGTTCTTCCATGATGGCGCTGCGTCCGGCGCGGAAATCGCCGAATGCAAGGATCGGCGCGCCGGTCTCTGCCTGAAGCGCGGCGGCGAGCGGTGAATGGTCCAGATGGCTATGAGTGACAAGGATATGGCTGATCCGTTGCCCCGGCTCCAACGCCGCAAGCAGCGCGGCAAGGTGGCTCGACGAGGCGGGGCCAGGGTCAATAACAGCAATGTCGCGGGTGCCGATCAGATAGCTATTGGTGCCACGATAGGTCATGGGCGACGGGTTCGGAGCGAGAATGCGGCGCACCATTGGCGTGATCTGTTCCGGCACCCCGGGTTTAGGGTTGAACCCATCCGTTGCTTGCGCTCTGCTCATTGGATCATCCTCTTGGGGCAAATGCCCGGCAATTTTCCTCCGCTTAGGCTTAGCCATGAACCTCTCGCGCCTCAAACACTATATGCCACGACTGCCCAGCGGGATTTACGGTCGGGCGGCCCTGATCCTGTTGATGCCGGTTGTGGTGTTGCAGATCGTTGTGTCCTTTGCGTTTATCCGTCGCGATCTTGAAAATATCACCCGCCAGATGGCGCAGACCATGTCGCGTGAGTTCATCATGATCAACGACGAGATCGGCGGCGCGCAAACACAGGAGGAGGCGATGGCGCGGCTGGCGCCGTTGCTGCGCCCCTTGCAGATCAAGCTGCGTTTCCTGGCACCTGATGAGCAGATTCCGCCGGATCAGATCTCGTTTGAGGATTTTTCGGGCCGCATCGTGCGCTCGACGCTTCGTCTGACCCTGCCGAATTTCGAATCGATCCAGTTGCCGGAGGGGCGACAGATTCGCGTCATTATGGATACCGACCTCGGACCGCTGGAGATGGAGTTTAGTCGCAGGCGCGTGAGCGCCGCGGCGCCGCACCAGTTGATTGTGACCATGGTGGTCTTTGGTTTTTTGCTGGTGGTGATCGCCATGGCCTATATGCGCAATCAGCTGCGACCGATCAAACGATTGGCCGAAGCCGCCGAGGCCTTTGGCCGGGGCCGGATGATTCCCTACCAACCCCGCGGCGCCACCGAAGTCCGCGCCGCGGGCGCTGCTTTTGTTGACATGCGCGCGCGCATTGATCGTCAGATTGAACAGCGCACGCTGATGCTGTCCGGGGTGAGCCATGATTTGCGCACTCCTTTGACCCGGCTCAAGTTGAGCCTGTCGTTTCTGGAGGATGAGGACGCCGCGTCGATGCGCCAGGACGTGCGCGAGATGGAAGAGATGGTCGATGCTTTCCTTGATTTCTCCCGGGGTGTGACAACCAGCGAAATGGAAGAGAGCGATCCCGGCGAGCTGGTGCAAGACGCGATAGAGGATTGGGTGCGTCAGGGAAAAAACGTGCAGCTGATCGACCTGTCAGGCAATCGGGTGGTGCCCTTGCGGGCGGCAGCGGTGCGTCGTGCGCTGGACAATCTCATCTCCAACGCGGTGCGCTATGGCACGCAAGCGCGGGTTTCGGTGGCGGTCACTCAGAAATCCCTGCGCATCCGGGTGGATGACGACGGGCCCGGCATTCCCGAAGACCTGCGCGGAGACGCCATGCGCCCCTTTACGCGATTGGATCCCGCCCGCAATCAGGACCGCGGCACCGGCGTCGGGCTGGGCTTGGCCATCGTGGCCGATATTGCACGCGCGCATGGCGGGATTTTGCGCCTGGGCACCAGCGATGACCTGGGGGGGTTGCGCGCAGATATCGTTATTGCGCTTTGACAAGAACGGCCGTTTCCGCGCAAGCGCGCCAGGCGGAGCTTTCTGCACGGGCGCTGTGGCAGCTATAGTGGCGCCTTGACTAAAAAACGGCTCCTCCGCGCAGGATGCAGATGTGTGCTTACTTCGCGGGCGACATCGAGTACCCCCCTCGGACTGCCATTCCTTGCAACGTGAAAAAGCTGGTCTCCATAGTGGAAACCAGCTCCTGTCTTGATGGATGGCAAGGGGAAGGCCCCTGCCGTCATTGCAATCTAGAAGTCATCCCAGATCTTGGAATTGCCACTGTCAGCTCCAACCGCGGCTTTGGTCGGCTCGGGGGTGTAGTCCCAATCCTCGCCATAAGCAGAGGGCGCTGCGATCTCTTCTTCTGCATCCGGCTTGGCCGCCATGACATGGACGTTGCTCTGGGCGTTACCCAGCTTGAAGTGAGAGACCATACCGGCAAGGTTGGTGGCGTTGGCCTTCAACATGTGGCTTGCGGCTGTGGCTTCTTCGACCATCGCGGCGTTTTGCTGGGTCACCTGATCCAGTTCCACCATCCCGCTGTTGATATCACCAAGCCCGGCGGATTGCTCGCTCGCACCCTGTGCGATATCGGAAATCAGGCCAGAGATCTGGGTGACGCGCTCCACGATATTGTGCAGCGCTTCGCCTGCTTTGCCAACCAGATCGACGCCGCGCTCCACCTGTTTGGAGGAATCGCCGATAAGCGTCTTGATCTCCATCGCCGCGTCAGAGGATCGCTGCGCAAGGGCGCGCACCTCGGAGGCAACCACGGCAAAGCCCCGTCCAGCCTCGCCGGCCCGCGCCGCCTCAACACCAGCGTTCAGCGCCAAGAGGTTGGTTTGGAAGGCAATGTCGTCAATCACACCGATGATCTGCGAGATATGGCTCGAGGATTGTTCGATTTCGGTCATTGCAGAGACGGCGCTGTTCACAACTGTGCCGCTATTGACCGCCTCAGCCTTGGCTTCATCCATGGTATTGGAAACGCTGGTTGCCCCCTCGGCTGCCTGGCGCACCGATGCGGTCAACTCGTCCAGCGCCGCAGCTGTTTCTTCAAGCGTTGCGGCCTGGCTTTCGGTCCTGCGCGCAAGGTCATCAGAGGCGGAACTGATCTCGGTCGAGCCATTCTGAATGCTCTCAGCTGCATCAACCACCGCAGAGACGGTATCAAACAAACGATGCACCAAGGCGTTGAAGTCTTCGCGCAGTTTTTCGTATTCCGCCGGGAAGTCTTCGTCGATCTTCACCGTGAGATCGCCGGTGGAGAGTTCCCCAAGCGCGTGGCTCAGCACTGTGACAACATGCTCCTGGGCCGCGTCTTGCTTGCGCTTTTCTTCTTCCATGCGCTGCTGTTCCGCAGAGGTATTGCGAAAATCGACCAGAGCCTTGCCGAGCGCACCGATTTCATCGCGACGATCCGCTTCCGGGATGTCCCGGGTCAGATCGCCATGCTGAAGCGCGTCGATATGGGTCACCACATCCCCGATGGGACGCGAGACCGCGACTGCGATCATGTAAAAGATGATCGAAAACCCTGCGAAGATCGCAAAGCCAAGCCCTGCGGCCACCACATTGGCATGCATGATCTGGTTGGAAATGATCGAGGTATCCAATGCCCAGATCATGTTGCCCGCCTGCTCGCCGTCAAAGAGCAGCGGCGTCATGAAATAGGTGTAGTCCCCCACCTCCATACGCGGCTCTTCCGACTGGAGCATTTCGTCGGCATGCGCGATCCAATCCTCCTGCATTGTGTCGCCGATATGGGCTTCGGCAAGAACGGCGCCACTGCTAACCACACGGGCAAAGACAAAAGTCTCGCGCTCCGCCAAGGAGCGTAGCGTGGTATTCGCAAGCTCCTCGTCGTAGTTCCATGCGGCAGTCGCCAGCGGGGCCGCAATATAGGATTCGGTGAGCACGACCTGCTCTTCAAACCCTGAATATAGGGCGGTGGACAGGCGTTGAGCCCAGAACGTCGTGATGACGCCGATCATCATCAACAAGCCAGCCATCCCAGGGAGCAGGATCTTTTGTTTTACTGGCATGTTACGGAACCAAGACTTCAAGAACATGATGTCCCTCCAATTCGTTTGGGCTGACATTGCCACAGGAGAATTTTTTTTTCGTTAAACCGGCTCCGCATGATGGCTGGCTGCGTAAAAGCACCCTCAATGTCATAATATTCTTTAATATGAATGACCTGTGAGGTTCTCGCGAGCCGTGAGGGGACGCAGGAGAAAGCCGGGACGCTCACCAAATTCCCCTGCAAAAAATCGCGAATACTGTAATATTTTCTCTGGACGCCCCGAAATCCCCTCGCTATACGGTCGCTCACACTCCGGCGTAGCTCAGCGGTAGAGCAGTTGACTGTTAATCAATTGGTCGTAGGTTCGATCCCTACCGCCGGAGCCAAATTCTCCTTGAGAATACAAGATGATAAAGGCCGCCTCCACAGGGCGGCTTTCGTCATTTTTGGCCGGAGGAGCCAACATTCCACACTGTTTGATGGCTTCAAGCCGCTTTGATTGATCGTCGAAGTGTTTCGCGCCGCCGAGAAGGCCCAAACGGTGCGCATGGCGGCGGTGTTGCGCGTTCACGAAAGCGTCCGCCATATCGTGATCGACGAAGCTCTGCACTGTGTCGAAACTGTTTCGAATATGACATATGCGCCGCCATCTCTGCGGTACTCTGATCGCGAACAACAGACTCGCGCGTTTGGCCGAGAGGGAACAGATGTATCTGGGGAATGGTAGGCCCGGCAGGATTCGAACCTGCAACCAAAGCGTTATGAGCGCTCTGCTCTAACCGTTGAGCTACAGGCCCACCTGGAAAAACTGGTTAGGTAATGGTGGCGGAGAGGTCAAGCGGTGATTGAGCGCGAGGCGGGCGATCCTGCGGGTGCAGCGCCTCTTGCAGCCGCTCGGCAATGCCGTCGATAATCAGCTCTCGTCGCCGGTCTCGGCTGTGGCGAGACGGGTAGACGGCGAAGATATCCTTGTTGGGCGCGGTCCAGTCTGGCAGCACCCGCTCATAGGTGCCACTGCGGAGCAGCTCCTGAACAAAGAACAGCGGAGCGCGGGTGTAGCCGGCACCATTGCTGACGGCCCGCATGATGAGTTCGGGATCATCCGCCGTGAACCCGACCCGGATCGGCGCCAGCGACTCCACCCCGTCACGCAACATGGGGAAGAATCCCTTGGTCTGGTCTTCGTGATATTGGATGAATTTCAACCGCTTGAGGTCCTCTGGCCGTTGTGGGCGGCCGATGTTGTCGAGGTAGCCCGAGGTGGCAAAAAGCACGGTTTCAATCTCGCCGATGCGCCGCCCGACGCCATCGGTATCGCCCAGGCGACCGGAGCGAATGGCGAGATCGAAATTCTCCCGCACCACATTGACCAGCCGGTCATCCACCCGCATCACGATATTGAGGTCCTCATGCTGCTGATCGAGCTCCAGCAGCAGCGGCCCGACCACTTTGCGCGCAAGGAACGTGTTGACGCTGATGCGGAACACGCCAGAGAGGCTGGTGTCCAACACGCTGAGTTCCGCCAACATCCGGTCATAGCCGCCCAGAAGGCCCTGGGCGTGATCATAGACCAGCTCTCCGGCGCGGGTGGCGCGGACGCCCTGCGCGGTGCGGTGCAAGAGCTGTTGACCGATGAGCTGTTCGAGCTGTTTGATCTGCTGGCTGATCGCCGATTGAGTCAGGCTGCGTCGCTGTGCGGCGCGGTTGAGGCTACCTTCGTCCAGCGCGACCGTAAAAGTTTCGAGAAGCGTCAATCGGTCCATGGGCTTGCCTATTAGGAGTGCTAATATCCCTTATTAGCCCGTTGCGGCTGCCGAAGGCCAGTTTGGCCAGGTAACTATTCAGTGTTCGCTGATGTGGCGGGCAGAGATATTGGAGGTTTTTATGACACTTTTGCGCAGATCCGTGCTTCAGTCGATCGGCCTGGGGGCCGCGTCCCTTGCTGTTCCGTCCTTCGGGCGTCGGGCACAGGCGGCGGCGCCGGGGCCCGCTCCGGTGCTGCACCGGTTCCACATTGGCGACGCGACGGTGACCGCGCTGCTGGACGGGCACCTGGCACTGCCGACGGCGGCCTTTACCGGCTCTGATCCGGCGGCGGTCGAGGCGGCGCTGGCGGGCACGCTCTATCAGGCCAAGGATGGCGGGGTGGAGATCCCGGTCAATGGCTATCTGGTGGAACGGGGGGGCAAATACACGCTGATCGACACCGGCACCGCGCAGCTGATGGGGCCTGACCTTGGCGGGTTGAGCGCGGCGTTGGCGGCCTCGGGGGTGGCGGCGGCGGATATTTCCACCGTCTTGCTGACACACATGCACCCGGATCACGCCGGTGGGCTGTTGGCGGCGGATGGCAGCGCGGCCTTTCCCAACGCCGAACTTGTGATCGCGGAAACCGAATGGGGGTTCTGGCAGGACGATGCCATCATGGCCTCGGTTCCCGCGGATGCGCAGGGGTTCTTTCAGATGGCGCGCAACACCACCGCGCCCTATGCGGACCGGCTCAAACTGTTCTCGGGCGAGGTCGAGGCGGCGCCCGGCTTTACCGCAGTGCCGCTGCCGGGCCACACGCCGGGGCACAGCGGGTTCATGCTGGACGGTGGCGATACGCAGCTGTTGATCTGGGGCGATATCGTGCACAGCACCGCCTTGCAGTTCCCGCATCCCGAATGGACGATCCCCTTTGATGTGGATCAGGCGCTGGCCGCACAGACCCGCAAGGCGATGTTTGAGCGGGCCGCCGCCGACCAGCTGCTGGTGACCGGAATGCATATTGATTTCCCGGGTCTGGGGCAGGTGGCGCGCGAGGGCGATTCCTTTGCCTTTCATCAGGCGCCCTGGCAATTTGGCATCTAGCTACGGGGGCAGGCGCGTGACGCTGCACCAATAGATAAAATGTCACTCCCTTTGGGCGGGTTTCACCCGGGGGAGTGGCGTATTCCCTGGTTCCCTTCGCGCGCCCTATAGGATAAAGCCACTCCAACATTGCGAAGGAGCCATGCGATGACCAGCGGCAAGAACGGTTTGACCTATGCGGATGCAGGGGTGGATATTGATGCGGGCAACGAATTGGTGGACCGGATCAAACCGGCAGCCAAGCGCACCAATCGCTCCGGCGTGATGAGCGGGCTGGGGGGCTTTGGCGCCCTGTTTGATCTCAAGGCCGCCGGTTTTGAAGATCCGATTCTGGTTGGCGCCACCGATGGTGTGGGCACCAAGCTGCGCATCGCGATCGACACTGGCCATGTGGATGGCGTCGGTATCGACCTGGTTGCCATGTGCGTCAACGATCTGGTCTGTCAGGGCGCCGAGCCGCTGTTCTTCCTGGATTATTTCGCCACCGGCAAGCTGGAAACCGAGGTCGCGGCGCGCATCATCGAAGGCATTGCCGAGGGCTGTGTGCGCTCGGGCTGTGCGCTGATCGGGGGCGAGACCGCAGAGATGCCCGGCATGTACCCCAAGGGTGATTTTGATCTGGCCGGTTTTGCTGTTGGCGCGATGGAGCGCGGCGCGACGCTGCCCGCCAATGTCGCCGAAGGGGACGTGCTCTTGGGGTTGCGCTCTGACGGGGTGCATTCCAACGGCTATTCGCTGGTGCGCCAGATCGTGAAATACTCCGGCCTCGACTGGGATGCGGCGAGCCCCTTTGGCACCGGCACCCTGGGCGAGGCGCTGCTGACGCCGACGCGGCTTTATGTGAAGCAGGCGCTGGCGGCGGTGCGCGCGGGCGGCGTCAACGCGCTGGCCCATATCACTGGCGGTGGTCTCACCGAGAACCTGCCGCGCGTCCTGCCCGAAGGCATGGGCGCCGAGATCGACCTCAGCGCCTGGGTGGTGCCCAGCGTCTTTAACTGGTTGGCCCTGACCGGCGGCATTGAAGAATCCGAAATGCTCAAGACCTTTAACTGCGGCATCGGCATGATCCTGGTTGTCAGCGCAGACCGCGCCGACGCGCTGACCGAGGTGCTGACGGGCGAGGGCGAAACCGTCTCCCGCCTTGGCACCGTGGTCGCGGGCGAGGGGGTTCGCTACTCCGGCGGGCTGCTGTGAGCACCAAGAAGACAGTCGCCATTCTGGTTTCCGGCGGGGGCTCCAATATGGTGGCCCTCGTTGACAGCATGTTGCAGGACTCCAGCCATCCGGGCCGCCCCTGTCTGGTGCTGTCAAACAACGCCGATGCGGGCGGGCTGCGCAAGGCCGCCGAGCGCGGTGTTGCCACGGCGGTGGTGGATCACCGCCCCTTTGGCGAGGATCGCGCGGCGTTTGAGGCCGAGCTGGTCAAGCCAATCCTTGAGGCCGGCGCCGATGTGGTCTGCCTTGCGGGCTTCATGCGGGTGCTGACCGCAGGCTTCGTCAGCCAGTTTGAAGGGCGGATGCTGAACATTCACCCCTCGCTCTTGCCGAAATACAAGGGGCTGCACACCCATGCCCGCGCGCTGGAGGCGGGTGACAGCCGCCATGGCTGCACCGTGCATGAGGTGACGCCGCGTTTGGATGACGGCCCGCTGCTGGGCCAGGCCGAGGTGCCGATCCTGCCGGGCGATACGCCCGATCTGCTGGCGGCGCGGGTGCTGAAACAGGAACATCGGCTCTATCCGGCTGTGCTTGCACGGTTTCTGCGCGGTGAGCGCGAGATGCTGCACCTCGACTGACGCTGCGTTCAAGAGGGTTTGCAACCGAGGCTGGTACGGCGTATCAAGGGCGGACCCGAGCGGGCCAACCCTATAAAAACCGGCAAAGACGCATCTGCATGAAAACTCTGACAACCACCGACGAACTGCGCAGCTTTTGTGAAGAGGCTGCGAATTATCCTTATGTGACGGTGGATACCGAGTTCCTGCGCGAACGCACCTATTATTCGAAACTCTGCCTCGTGCAGCTGGCCTTCAAGGGTGACGGCGAGACGGACGCGGTGCTGCTGGATCCGCTGGCCAAGGGGCTGTCGCTGGAGCCGCTTTATGATCTGTTCCGCAACGAGAATGTGGTCAAGGTCTTTCACGCCGCGCGTCAGGATCTGGAGATCTTCTGGGTTGATGCGCAGGTGTTCCCCAAGCCCCTGTTTGACACCCAGGTCGCCGCAATGGTCTGCGGCTTTGGCGAGCAGGTCGGCTATGAAACCCTGGTGCGTAAGATTTGCAAACAGGGGGTCGACAAGACCTCGCGCTTTACCGATTGGTCGCGCCGCCCGCTGAGCGAGGCGCAGAAAACCTATGCTTTGGCCGATGTGACCCATCTGCGCCTGATCTACGAATATCTGCGCAAGGAACTGGACAAGACCAAGCGCAGCCATTGGGTCGCGGAAGAGCTGCAAGTTCTGACCGATCCGGCGACCTATACGGTGGTGCCGGAAAACGCCTGGCGCCGGGTCAAGACGCGCACCAACTCTGGCAAATTCCTCGCCGTGGTGCGCGAATTGGCAGCCTTTCGCGAGGAATATGCCCAAACCAATAACGTGCCGCGCAACCGGGTGTTCAAGGATGACGCGCTGGTGGAGCTCGCCTCGACCAAACCGCAAACCCCTGCCGACCTTGGCGGCTCGCGCCTGCTGCTGCGTGAGGCCCGCAAGGGCGTGATCGCCGATGGCATCCTCAAGGCGGTGGAGCGCGGCGTGAACTGTCCGCAGGATCAGATGCCGCAGCCGGATCGCTCGCGCGAGAAGATGCAAATCAACGGCGCGCTGGCGGATCTGCTGCGGGTGTTGCTGAAGGCCAAGACCGAAACCTCGGGTGTTGCCGCCAAGCTGATCGCGCCCTCGGCCGATCTGGATGCGATTGCCGCCGGGGAACGTGATGTGCCCGCGCTGCATGGCTGGCGCCTTGAGGTCTTTGGCGCCGATGCGCTGCGTCTGTGCGAGGGCAAGATCGCGCTCGCGGCCAAAGGGCAACAGGTGAAGGTGGTCGAGGTCTGACCCCCGGGAACAGTCTGATGCGGCACCGGCCAAGCGCATAATGCGCTTTGCCGGTGGCAGAGGTCTGGATTTATATCAGTGATATCAGCGGGTCACGCGGCAGCCTGCTGCGGTGACCCAAAGCGGCGAGGGCTGCGTCAGCGACGGCTCTCTCGCGCGTTTTCCTTGCCCACGACCCGAATGCGATGGACGCCGCGCAGGTCCTGATTGGACAGGCTGACAGCGGCGCGAATGGTGCGCGTCGCCTCGGTGCCGCGATAGGTGGCTTTTTCAGGGTAGGTCACGCGGAAGGTATATTCCAGCTCGCCGGGGCCTTGTGCTTCTGTCGGAACCAGCACGGCGTCATAGGCACCGTTGCGCGCCGCCTCGCCAACCACTGTGACGATGGCCCCGGTCGGGGTGCGGCTGATCGACATATCCTTGATCAGGGCGATGGGCAGGCTGCGATCTTCCTGTACCTCGTCGCGTGAGCCCAGAAGATTGGCGCGGTCCTCTTCCTGCGGGATCAGCGGGTTCAGGTTTTCATCCACGCTGGCCTCAACGCGGCTTTCGCGGGATTTGCCAAACCAGTTTGTCGGATTGATCCGGGAGTCGCGCCATCCACCACAGGAGGAGAGGACCAGAGTGCCAATCAAGAGAGCGCCGAATGTGATACGCATAAATACCTGCCGCGGTCAGAGTGTCTTGTAAATCTGGTTACCCGATTGCGACGCCGTTGAAAAGCGGTTGAAAAGACATGGCGGCTGGCCTAGGTGCTGGCTGTTCCTGATATTGAGAGATGAGAGCTGTCATGGCCACTGCTGCTTTTGAAGAGATCGTCGAGGATTTTGAGTTCTTTGATGACTGGGAGGATCGCTATCGCCATGTGATCGAACAGGGCAAGGCGATGGAGCCGCTCTCTGACGCGCTGAAAGTGCCGGCCACCAAGGTCGATGGCTGCGCCAGCCAGGTCTGGCTGCATGTACAGATCGACGGGGACAGGCTGCATTTTGACGGTGACAGCGATGCGATGATTGTAAAGGGGCTGATCGCAGTGTTGCGCAAGCTGTACAACGGCTTGACCCTTGCCGAGGTTCTGGCGGTGGATGCCCGCGCGGAAATGGGACGGCTTGGGCTGAACGATCATCTGTCCGCGCAGCGCTCCAACGGGCTGCGGGCCATGATAGAGCGCATCCGCGAAACCGCCGCGGCGCAGATCTAGAGCCAGAAGACAGGGGCGCTGCCCCTCTTGGCCCGGGGGCCAATTCACCCCGGGATATTTCGAGTTAGAAGAAGATCAGGCGCCGCCCCATTTGGTGAGCGTGGGTTCCAGATCGCCATAGCCGGTATGGCGATGCTCAAACCTCAGCCCCATGCGGGTCGCGCAGGCGCGCGCTTTCTCCACCAGATGCGGGTCCGCTACCTGTGATTGGTAGACCAGTGTGGTGTAATTGCCAAAAATCATGTCGCGCAGCTCGGGGTTCTTGTCGAGCCCCATCGGGCGCCAGATGAAGGCGTCGAACTGTTTGACCAGAAAATCGGTAAGGTAGAAGGCGGTGATTTCGCCGTCGTCGGCGCGGTCTTGGAATTTCGCGTTGCCCTCAAAAAAGGCATAGCAATGGGGGCCGGGGACCATCTCCACCCCCAGTTCGGCGCATTTCTGTTGCAGCAGGCCACCGGTGCCGCAATCGGCATAGACCACATAGATCCGATCATAGGTCGCGCGGTGTTTTTTCACGGCGGCCTCGACATGGGCAACGATCTGGTCGGGATAAAGATGCAGCTTGGCCGGCAGGCAGGTCAGATCCAGGTGATCGAGACTATTGGCGGCTGTGATGTCGAGGATCTCGCGCGCCAAGGCACCGCAGGCGATCAGCAGGATGCGTCCCGTTTTGCGCTCCGGTGCGGCGAGCCCCCGTTCGGTGAGGCTTTTTTCGTCAAGAGAGGTTCCGCTGGGCAGCGGCATCGCGGCCCGCCGTTGCAGGCGAGCCGCGCGTCCGCGTCTTGGCGACGCGGTGCTCATATCAGGCGTTTGCTGAGTTGTGCTTGCGCGCAACAAAATCCTTGGCCATTTCAACCGCAACGGCGGCATCGCGGCAATAGCCGTCAGCACCGATCGCCTTGCCGAATTCCTCGTTTAGCGGTGCGCCACCGACCAGCACAACATAATCGTCGCGCTTGCCTTGCTCGATCATCGTGTCGATCACGACCTTCATATAGGGCATGGTGGTGGTGAGCAGGGCGGACATGCCGAGGATGTCGGGCTTGTGCTCGTCGAGCGCTTCCAGATAGTTTTCGACCGGGTTGTTGATGCCGATATCGACCACCTCAAAGCCGGCCCCTTCCATCATCATCGAGACGAGGTTCTTGCCGATGTCGTGGATGTCGCCTTTGACGGTGCCGATCACCATGGAGCCCATGCGCGGCGCACCGGTGGAGGCGAGCAGGGGTTTCAGGATGGACATGCCGCCCTTCATCGCGTTTGCAGCCAGCAGAACTTCGGGCACAAAAAGGATACCATCGCGGAAGTCGGCGCCAACGATGGTCATGCCGCCAACCAGCGCTTCGGTCAGGATCTTGTAGGGCGCCCAGCCGCGCTCCAGGAGGATATTCACCCCTTCTTCGATCTCTTCCTTGAGACCGTCGTAGAGGTCGTCGAACATCTGTTGAACCAGTTCCTCGTCGTCGAGGTCTGCGAGGATGATGTCTTCTTCTTCCGACATATCTGTGTTCCTTAGCTGGCGGGCGAACCCGGTTTGGCCATTATTTTTTATCGTTTTGTGACAGATGCGACAATCGGAACTGTTTCGATTGCGACCTCGCGGCGCGTTGTACCGACCTCTGTGATGAAAACCGCGCTGTTCTCATGCCGTTATCGCCTGATTTTCTCTGCATCTGCGCAAGTGTTCTTTATTTGTTCCCATTGGTGTGGCATAGCAAGAGTATGTTGGAAAAATCTTGTCAAACCTTAAAACGTCGCAAAACACGCGCGGCGCTCAGCAATGCGGCGGGGCGGTTCGATTTGAGCCGCGAGGCAGAGTCGGATGGCTGGTATCAGGCGGAGGACTCGCCCTCGCCGGTGACAGAGATTCGCAGCGAAATGGCGCGCAGTCTGATCTCTTACAACAAGTCGCCGGATCTGCCCTTTGATCGCTCCATCAACCCCTATCGGGGCTGCGAGCACGGCTGCATCTATTGTTTTGCGCGGCCGAGCCATGCCTATCTGGGCTTGTCGCCGGGGCTGGATTTCGAGACCCGTCTGGTGGCGCGCAGCAATGCGCCGGAGATCCTGCGCAAGGAGTTATCCTCCCGCAGTTACAAGGTCGCGCCGCTGGCGATCGGCACCAATACCGACCCCTACCAACCCTGCGAGCGGGATCATGGGCTGATGCGGCGCTGTCTTGAGGTTCTGCGGGACTTTAACCACCCGGTTGCCATCGTCACCAAGGGCACGATGATTGAGCGCGACATTGATATCCTGTCGGAAATGGCCGCGCTTGGGCTGGTCAGGGTGGGGATTTCGGTCACCACGCTGGATGCGGATCTGTCGCGGCGGATGGAACCCCGGGTGCCAGTTCCCGCCCGGCGATTGGCGACCATCAACCGCTTGCACCTTGCGGGTATTCCGGTGCGGATCATGACCTCGCCGCTGGTGCCGGGGCTTACGGATCACGAGGTGGAGGCGCTGCTGGCGGCGGGATCGGAGGCCGGTGCCGATGCGGCGAGCTGGATCATGCTTCGCTTGCCGCGGGAGGTGTCGGTGTTGTGGCAGGAATGGCTGCGCGAGCATGAACCGGGCCGGGCGGAAAAGGTCATGGCCCGGCTGCGCGAAATGCATGGGGGGCGCGATTATGATCCACGCTGGGGTCATCGCATGCGCGGCGAGGGGGAATATGCCGACATGATCGCACGGCGGTTCAAATTGGCCTGCGCGCGCTTGGGCCTGGCAGAGAAAGCGCCGCCCTTGCGCTGCGATCTGTTTGCAAAACCGGCGCAGGCGGGGGATCAGCTGGCGCTGTTCTAGCGGAATTTCAGACGGAAGGTCGAACGCGATGCGACAAAGCCTGCGAGACAAGATCATTCACGTGTGCGACCAGAAGATCGCTCAAAAAGGCGAAGGCGTTGGCCTGTCGTTCTATGCCTTCTTTGCCAATCGCAATGATGATCCTGAACTGCTGATGGAGGCGGCCACCTGGTGGATTGCCAGCCATCAGTTGGATCATTTCGAAAAGGCAGTGAAAATCAGGGATATGGTTGCCGCCGGAAAATAACCCGGCGACTGCTGGCGCCGCGACGGCAAAGGGCGGCTCTGGGGAAGCCGCCCAGGTGTGATGTGCCGTGATGTTGGGTTTAACCGCGACGGCGGCCTCTGCGCGCGCGCCGCTCTTGGCCGGTTTCCGCCCCGTCTTCTGTGCCGTCATTGGCAGAGCTGAAGGGGCCGAGCAGTTCGACGATATGCTCCAGCGTCGGGCGTTCGCCGCGCGGACGGCTGTCCAGCGCCTCGCGCATCTTGCGCAGATGCTCCGGCATGGTGCCGCAGCAGCCACCGATGATCTTGGCGCCGGCATCCCGGGCCAGGACGGCATATTCGCCCATCAAGTCAGGCGTGCCGTCATAATGGATATGGCCATCGACATATTTCGGAATGCCCGCGTTGCCCTTTGAAATGATCGGTCGTTCCGTGCCCTGCGCCGCAAAGCCAAGCACGGTGCGCAGGATATCGGAGGATCCGGTGCCGCAGTTTGCACCAAAGGCGAGCGGGGCGTTTTCGAACTCTTCAACCAGTTTGACCATATCGGCGGAGGTCACGCCCATCATGGTACGTCCCGCAGTGTCAAAGCTCATGGTGCCGCACCAGGGCATATCCGCCAGTTTGAACGCCTCGGCGGCGGCGCGGAATTCTTCGGGGGCAGAGATTGTCTCCAGCCAGAGGACGTCAGCGCCGCCTTCCTTGAGCGCATCGGCCTGTTCGTGGAACATTTCCACCGCCAGCGCATGGCTCATGCTGCCGACGGGTTCCATGATTTCGCCAGTGGGGCCGACCGAGCCGGCAACGGCGATCTTGCGCCCGGCAGTGTCGGCGACCTCGCGGCCGAGTTCCGCGGCGACGCGGTTCAGCTCGCGCACGCGCCCCTGCGCATTGTGCAGTTTCAAGCGCGCGGCGGTGCCGCCAAAGCTGTTGGTCAGGAAGAGATCGCTGCCCGCGTCCACGGATCCCTGATAGAGCGCCTTGATCTTGCCGGGCTCATCGGTGTTCCACAGTTCCGGCGCGTCGCCGGACTGGAGCCCCATGGCGAACAGATTGGTGCCTGTTGCTCCATCGGCCAGCAGCACATCGCGGCTTGCCATCAGGTCGAGGAAACTATTGCTCATCTTGGTATCCACTTGCCAGATCTGGGCTCGGGCGTGGCACGCCCGTTGCCGGATGTGTCCGTCTCTCACGCGGTCCGTTTGATCGCAACCGCATTTTCCTCAAGATCAACATGAGGATCCTGCAAGGTCAGCGTTTGTTGCGGCAGGTTGAAGTCCGGGCGGATCGGGCGATGCACAAGGCGGGTCATCTCGGCCAGCGCGAGCGCCATTTGCGGCCAGCTCGGCGCGGCCATGTAACGGGTTTCCCAATGGGGTGCAAAGCAGGATTTGAACTGGCGCAACCCGTTGTCATAGCGCTGTGCCAATCTGTGATCCGGCACAGCAGAGAGCGAGAGCCGCGCCACACCGCAGATCCTGGCCGCCTCGATCGCCGCGCGCACCAGCGCATGTCCGGTGCCGTCCGGCGCGCCGGGCAGTTGGCGGACCAGATCAAGGCACCATTCATTGGCGCAGCGGTGAAAGGTCATAAAGCCGACGAGCCGATCCTCGATCCGGGCGAGAAATGTCATCTGAATGGCGACATAGCCCGGTTCGAACTGCCCCATGGTGGTGCCGCGCGCGCTCCCGTGCTGGGCGATCCAGGCGGCATCGACCTCGGCCATTTCGCGCAGCGGCAGGCTGTTCCAGGCCGGTTCCACCGTCACGCCGGATTTCTCAGCATGGCGCAGTTTGCGACGTAGCTGCCGGAAGGCGGAGCCCTGTTCGGAGAAATCCGCAGGAAACAGGATGGCATCCTGCGCCACCCGAAGCACCTTCCATCCCTGTGCGCGGGCGGTAAGCGCCATGCGGGGGCCGCATTTGTAGAAACAGGCGGCGGTATTGCGAGAGCGGGCATGCCGCGCCAGGGCCTCGGGGATTTCATCGCGACGCCCGGTCATCGGGTCAAACAGCACGGTGGAGAGCTGGGGCGTGTCCAGGATCGCGACCTGATTGAGCCCAAAGGCCATGACATGACCGCCATTTTGCAGGATAACCGCGGTTTCTGCCTGTGGGCGGTCAAACGGCTGGCTGGCGGCGACACGCGCATCGGCGCCAAGAAGATCCACTTCCTCGCTTTCTTCAGGCAGGCCATAGCGCATCAGCGAAGGCCAGAGCAGCAAGGCCCCCCCGAGGGCCGCCGGCAGCCCGTAATAGACCGCGCGAAAGGCCAGGAGCCCGGCCACCAGGACGGCTGCATCCGCGCCGGGAAGCATGGCCAGCATGGCGAGTTCTAGCGGGCCGGCACCGCCGGGAGAGGAGGAGACGATCGCCAGGCCAAGCGCTAGGAAATAGGCAGGCAGAAGCGCGGCGAAGGTCAGCCCATGTCCTTCCGGCAAAAGCAGCCAGAGGGTGGTGCAGGCAAATGTGACGTCCAGCAGCGCCCAGAACATCAGCGCAAAGATCGCCTGCAAGGAGGGCAACCTGAGTTTCAACCCGCGCAGACGCCATTCGGGATGCAGAAAACACAGAACGACCGCAGTCGTGGCCAGCGCCAGAATGGCAAGCCCGGCGCCGCGCATGGCGAGCGTTGGCGCCACCAGCATAAGCGTCACGCCGCAGATCACCGCAAGCGCGGTCATGAAGGTGATCCCGACAAAGCCGGTCAGCTGCGCGGCCTGCAAGGGCGACAGCTGCGGCAGCAGTCGCCAGCGGGCAAAGGAGCCGGACAGCAGGCCAAAGCCCACCGCCTGGGAAAAGGCGATCGAGGCCATGCCGGCACGTCGGGCCAGGGGCTCCTCCAGTTCGGTGCGCAGATGCCGATGCGCCACCGCATCATATCGGCCCAGGGCCCAGAAGCTGAGTATCGTGGTGCTGATCGCGCCAAGCCAGCTGAGCGGGGTGACCTGTTGCGTCAGCGCCAGCAGTTGCGGCAGGGCCGGCAGGTCCGCATGCCCCGCCAGAACCACCAAAGAGCCCACCATGATGACAAGCGGTGCGGCCACGCGCAAAAGGGTGCCAAGAGTGTTTTTACGCGGGGCGCGTTGTGTCATGTCAAACATCCGCCGTTCTTGTTTATCTCAGGGCCGCAACCGGCCGAGGGAGCGTCAGCAAAGCTGATGGACGGGTGTCGTCACGCCACCGTATGTCCTGCGTCGCCAATCACCCTGTGGGGCTCGGCGCTGAAAGATGAGCCATCGCCTGTTGCGACAGTTCCGCGATCTTGTCGCGGATCGCTGCGGGGCTGACCCTTGTCTCAAGATCCCGCGTCAACCGTTCCAGAAGGGCCTCTTCGCCCTGCGCATCGCCGCTCAGGACGGTTTGTACCAAGGTCTGCGCATAGGCGGTTGCGGCCTCTTCGCGATGCCCAAGCACGTCTGCGGCCCAGAGACCAAGCAATTTGTTGCGCCGCGCCAGCGTCTGGAATTTTACTTCTTGCTCCCGGGCGAATTTATTCTCGAATGCCCGTTCTCGATCATCAAAAGTTGTCACCTCTGTTACTCCCTTCGTGCCTGCCACCATCCAAACCCAGGGAAAAGCCCTGAGCCAAGCCATGGGGCGAGCCCTAATATAGCACATCTAAGGCATGCTCTGAATTCACCGATAGGTGTGCGGCGCGCCATTCTGGACGCTGAACCGCGGTCCCCACCACGGGAGGCCGAACATCCTGGGATGTCCGTATGCGTTCCATCCAAGCTAGCGTCAGTTGCTGAATAAAGCGTCAACGCAATGGGGGATATCGGCGCAAAATAGGACAGGTGTTCGCAAAATCGCATATGTGGGAGGCGCGGCGCGCGCCGGGCGGTGAAAGAGCGCCCCCGTCTTGCGGCGCGCTTGCGGGATGCGCCCCCTTGCACTATGAGAACGCTACGGATCGGGGCAGATTCCCGGTTGTCGATACCGAAAGGCTCTCCATGGCGCGGCGTAAGAAAATCTACGAAGGCAAGGCTAAAACCCTTTATGAAGGTCCCGAACCGGGCACCATCGTCCAGTACTTCAAGGACGACGCCACCGCCTTCAACGCCGAAAAACACGCGGTGATCGAGGGCAAGGGGGTGTTGAACAACATCCTCAGCGAATTTTTCATGCTGGGCCTCGGCCAGATCGGCGTGCCGACCCATTTCCTGAAACGGTTGAACATGCGCGAGCAGCTGGTGCGCTCCTGTGAGATCATCCCGCTGGAAATTATCGTACGCAACTATGCCGCCGGCACGATCTGCAAGCGGCTCGGCATTGACGAGGGCACGCAGCTGCCGCGTCCGGTGGTGGAATATTGCTACAAGGACGACGCGCTTGGCGATCCGCTGGTCACCGAGGAACATATCGCCGCCTTTGGCTGGGCCAGCCAGCAGGATATGGACGACATCCTGAGCCTGGCGCTGCGGGTCAATGATTTCATGTCTGGCGTCATGCTGGCCGTGGGAATCCGCCTGGTGGACTTCAAGATCGAAATTGGCCGCATTTACGATGGTGATTTCCAGCGTCTGGTGGTGGCCGATGAGATCAGCCCCGACAGCTGCCGCCTCTGGGATATCAAGACCGGTCAGAAGCTCGACAAGGACGTGTTCCGCCGCGATCTCGGCAGCCTCACCGACGCTTATACCGAAGTGGCCCGCCGTTTGGGCGTGATGCCGAACAATCCGCCCGCGCCCGGCAAGCCGACGCTGGTGAATTAAGAACATCCCGCAAGATCAGCGCAGAGCCGGTCTTGCGGGTTTTTGATTGCTAACAGGGCAGGGCGGCTGGCTCCCTCCCCGCAGGAACTTGAGGAAAGACGCGATGAAGGCACGGGTGCATGTGATGCTCAAGAACGGGGTTCTCGATCCGCAGGGAGAGGCCGTGCGTCACGCGCTTGGCGCGCTTGGCTTTGACAAGGTCGAAGGCGTGCGTCAGGGCAAGGTGATCGACCTGGAGCTGGCCGAGGGCGCCACCGAGGCCGATGTGACCGAAATGTGCGAAAAGCTGCTCGCCAATACGGTCATCGAATCCTACAGCGTCGAGATCCAGTGATGAAGGCCGCCGTCGTCGTTTTCCCCGGATCCAACTGTGATCGCGACCTCGCCGTGGCCTTTGAACAGGCGGGTTTTGAAGTCTCCATGGTCTGGCACAAGGACAGCCAGCTGCCGGAAGGTGTCGATATTGTCGGCGTGCCGGGCGGGTTCTCCTATGGCGACTATCTGCGCTGCGGCGCCATCGCGGCGCAATCGCCGATCTGCAAGGCCGTGGTCGCCCATGCCGAGCGCGGCGGCTATGCGCTTGGGGTCTGTAACGGCTTTCAGATCCTGACCGAGACCGGCGTGCTGCCGGGCGCCCTGCTGCGCAATGCGGGTCTGAAATACATCTGCAAAACCATCGCGTTGTCGGTTGCCACCTCAGACAGCGCCTTTACCCAGGGCTATACTGCGGGTGACGTGATCGGGGTGCCGATTGCCCACCACGATGGCAACTACTATGCCGATGACGCCACCGTGCAGGCGTTAAAGGATCAGGACCGCATTGCCTTTACCTATGTGGACAATCCCAACGGCTCCGTCGCCGATATCGCCGGTATCCTGTCAGAAAACCGCCGCGTGCTGGGCATGATGCCCCACCCGGAGCGGGCGGCGGATGAAGGCCACGGCGGCACCGATGGCGTGGCGATGTTCCGCGCATTGTCCGGCCTCTTGACGGCGGCATGACTTGAGCCTCAGGGGCGGCCCTTTTAGTGTGACGCTATGACTGCCCCTGAGCAAACCTCGGGCCCCGTGCCCGGCGCAACGTCCAAGCGCCCGCGCGCCTCGCGGTCGCGGACGATCTCCTGGCGGGTGCGGATGGCGCTTGTGGTCTTTATGGCGATTGCCGGGGCCACTGTCTGGTTCACCAACAAGACCCTGACCAATAATTTCACCGAAACCACCCGCAACCGGGCGGAGCTGCGTCTGGCGCTTTACTCCGGCAACCTGGTGAGCGAACTGCGCCGCCATGCCATCGTGCCGCAGCTCTTGTCGCGCGATCAGGCGCTGATTTCGGCCCTGCAAAGCCAGGATTTCTCGCTCTCGACCCAGCGGCTGATTTCCTTCATCGACGAGATCGGCGCCGCCTCGATCACCCTGATGGACCGCGACGGGCGCACCGTGGCGGCAACGGATCGGGTGCGCCTGGGCGAAGTCTATCGCAACGCGCCGTTTTTCGTGGATGCGATCCGCTCCAATTCCACCGTTTTCTCGGTGATCCCGCGCGAGGTGCGGGGCTATCAGTTCACCTATTCGCGGCGGCTGGTGGACAGCAGCGGCACCATCGGCGTGATCATGGTCGAGGTGGATCTGCAAAAATTCGAACGCGCCTGGGCGGGGATCTCGGATGCGGTGATGGTGGCCGACAGCACCGGCAAGGTGGTGCTGGCAACCGAGGCCCGCTGGCGTGGCCTTTCGGAGGCGGAGGCGCTGAAGGAGCAAACCCCCGAAGGCGCGATCCAGCGCGCGATCCGTGCCACCGCCGATTGGACCGCGCTGCCTGCGGATGTCTATTTGCAGGGCGAGGCGGTGATGCGGCTGGAAACCCGGGTGCCCTTCCAGGGCTGGCGGATGATGTCCTACACCACCTATGATTCGATCCGCGAACAGGTGAACGCGGTGATTGCGCTCGAAATCATGGGGTTCGCGATCTTTCTGGCGCTGGCCTTCTATGCGCTCAGCCGCAAGACGGCGCTGCGCATGGCGCTGTTTCAGCGCGAGTCGGCGGAGCTTCGCGTGTTGAACACCAGGCTCCAGCGGGAAATCGCCGAGCGTGAACGGGTTCAAAAGACCCTCGCCGTGGCCGAACAGAGCCTGGCGCAGAGCTCCAAACTCGCGGCCCTCGGCGAGATGTCCGCCGCCGTCAGTCACGAGTTGAACCAGCCCCTGGCGGCGATGAAGACCTACCTTGCGGGGGCCCGGCTGCTGCTGCAACGCAACCGCCCGGAGGAGGCGCTTTCGTCCTTTGGCCGCATTGATGATCTGATCGAACGGATGGGCGCGATCACCCGGCAGCTCAAATCCTACGCGCGTAAGGGCGGGGACGCATTCAGCCCTGTAAATATGGGCGAAGCGCTGGCGTCCTCGCTGTCGATGATGGAGCCGCAGCTGCGTCAGCGCCACGTCAAGATCACCCGGATCCTGCCGGACGAAACGGTCTATGTGATGGCGGATCGCATGCGCCTGGAGCAGGTGATGGTGAACCTCTTGCGCAATGCGCTCGACGCCACCAAATCAGTAGAGGAGCCCGAGGTGGAAATTCTTCTGGCTGCGGGGGAAACTGCGACGCTGGCGGTGCGGGACAATGGCGAGGGCATTCAGAATTTCGACAGCCTGTTCGAGCCGTTTTACACCACCAAGCAGCCCGGCGACGGGGTTGGTCTGGGGCTTGCCATCTCCTCGGGGATCGTGAACGACCTAGGGGGCCGGTTGACGGCCCGCAATTCCGAGGCGGGCGGCGCGGTATTTGAAATGCAACTGCCGATCCTGGTGGACGGCATCGAGGCCGCTGAATAGGACATGCGCCAATCCATCAGCCAATGGCTGGCGCTGTCGGGCTATGACACCGAGACCTTTGCCAGCGCCGAGGATGCGCTGAAGACGCTGGGGCCGGATTACCCGGGCATCGTGATCTCCGATATCAAAATGCCCGGCATGGATGGGATGCAGTTCCTGAAAAAGCTGATGGGCTCGGACAGCTCCTTGCCGGTGATCATGATCACCGGTCACGGCGATGTGCCGATGGCGGTCGAAGCGATGCGGGTGGGGGCGTTTGATTTCCTCGAAAAGCCCTTCAACCCGGATCGGATGTCGGAGCTGGCCAAACGCGCCACCGGCGCGCGCCGCCTGACCATGGACACCCGCGCCCTGCGCCGGGAGCTGTCCGATGGCGGTCAGATCATGAAGAAGCTGATCGGCACCAGCCCGGTGATGGACCGCCTGCGCGAGGATATCCTCGATCTGGGTCAGGCCGATGGCCATGTGCTGATCGACGGCGAGACCGGCACCGGCAAGACGCTGGTGGCGCATGCGCTTCATGCGGTGGGCAGCCGCGCGGGCAAGAAATTTGTGCTGATTTCCTGTGCCGCGCTGGAAGAAGACGCGCTGGCAAAGCGCCTGTTTGGTCCGATGCAGCCCGAAGACAGCCTGCTGCCCGCGGTGGAAGAGGCGCGCGGCGGCACTCTGGTTCTTGAGGATATCGAGGCGCTCTCGGAGCCCTTGCAGGCCAAGCTTCTGAGCTTCATCAACGAGCAGGGCACTCCCGGCGAGACCCGCATTATCGCGATTTCCAACCTGCAGGAGGCCGGCAAGACCTCCGAGGATGTGCTGCGGGCGGATCTGTTCTATCGTCTCGCTGCGCTCAGGATCACCGTGCCGCCGCTGCGCCAGCGCGGCGAGGATATCCTGACGCTGTTTACCCGCCTGTCCGAGCAATTCTCCGAGGAATATGGCTGCGAGGCGCCCCAGGTTGCGGCGCAGGAGGCGGCGCAGCTCTTGCAGGCGCCCTGGCCGGGCAACGTGCGCCAGCTGATCAATGTGGCGGAACGCGCGGTGCTGCAATCGCGGCGCGGTTCGGGCACCATTGCGTCCTTGTTGATGTCCGACCACGAGGACATGCAGCCGGTGATGACCACCGAAGGCAAGCCGTTGAAAGAATATGTCGAAGCCTTTGAGCGCATGTTGATCGACAACACCATGCGCCGCCACAAGGGCTCGATCACCTCGGTGATGGAAGAGCTCTGCCTGCCGCGCCGGACGCTGAACGAGAAAATGGCCAAATACGGCCTGCAACGTTCGGATTACCTGGGCTAGGGGCGGACCTGCCGCAAGACTGTACG